>JBDTJR010000245.1:0-20826 GCA_039935735.1 Chthoniobacterales bacterium
CGGGGTAATCAGTGCTTCAGGGTCCAACCCGATCAAAACCTCTTTGACCCCATGGTAAAGCGGAAAATGCACGGTGGCATTCATCATCTCTGTAATCCCTTTACGGCAGTGATGGTACTCCGCTTCCGAAAAGTCCGCGAAGATACTTTCGTATTTCATGGGAAGAAGTTCTTGTTGGTGATCCGCTTTCAGGACCGAATCGCCAGGAAAGACGGACCAGTTATGAACCTGTTGTTTGGGAGGACCCACATAAAGATCAAACCCACATTGGCCGGTTGGCGGCATATACCCAAGACTAGCCATGGAGTCGGAGTCGGCGAGTGTGACCCGAATGGAAATCTTCGTGGAGGTGGTTTGAAAACGGATTTGACCGCCTGCGGTGTGGTTGGCGATAAACGCCACCTTCTCGCCAACGGAAGACGGAATTTTCCCCGGCAGTCGGCGATAAATATGTTCTTTGTCAAACCATGGAAACCCAATCAACTGGAAAGGCGAATCATTGGGAGAATGCCACTTCAACGGAGCATCACTTTTCGCACAGGGAATGGCAGTGCTTTTTTTGGGAGCCATCTTGGACGGTGATTTTTTAATCATGGATTTTTCACGAATGGTCTTAGTTGAACTCCGTAAGCTAGTTTGGAATCAATAAAATCAGGTCTGAATTTTCCCGTTTTTCCTTAAAAGGTAAACGGACAAGCAGTAGTTACACTCCGGCAACCTGGAAACCTTCTTTTTCCAGAAAGGCGCGAATTTTTGGGGCATGTTCTCCCTGAATCTCGATTTCGCGGCCTTTCACCGTGCCACCCGATCCGCAGGTCTTGCGAAGTTGTTTGGCGATATTTTCAATTTCCCGCATGGGAAGCGATGTCGGGAAGTCATAGACAACCACGACGCATTTGCCGCCACGGTGAGCGGTTTCCCGGCGAAGAACGACCCGGCCTCTTTTCTTCGGGGCTGGCTGGCTGGGCTTCTGAGTGAAAATCTGCTCTGATCCGGCAGAAGAGGGGGTAATATTTGAGAGCAGGGAGGAAAAGGCGCTATTTAATCCAGATTGAGTGGGATTCAGGTCTATTTTTTCGTCTTTATTTCTAGCCATTGTGACACGGAGCGAAAGTCCGTGGAAAGAATGCCTTCCGAAGGCTTGCGCTTCAAGCTCTGTCACAGATAAAAGAGGGCTTCGCTTTTTCAATGAATCCCACATCTTCCAAACTTCGCAT
Organism: Chthoniobacterales bacterium; assembly: GCA_039935735.1. Lineage (GTDB taxonomy): Bacteria > Verrucomicrobiota > Verrucomicrobiia > Chthoniobacterales > JBDTJR01 > JBDTJR01. The sequence goes on from JBDTJR010000245.1 coordinate 1,218, forward strand.
CGCCGACCGTGAATTTTCCTCCCGTCTGCTGGTGGGTACCGGCAAATTTTCCTCAAATGCGGTCATGCGGGATGTGTTGGACGCGAGCGGCACGGAGATCGTAACGGTCGCTCTTCGCAGAGCGAATCTCACGGGCAAGGAGGATGCTTTCGCGGACATCCTTACCTTCGTGGATCCTAAAAAATACCTACTTCTTCCCAATACGAGTGGTGCGATGAATGCCGAGGAAGCGGTGCGTCTTGCACGCCTTGCGGCGACGGCTGGTCTTCCTATGTGGGTGAAGCTGGAGATTCATCCCGATCCGCATTATTTGCTGCCTGATCCCGTAGAGACGCTTAAGGCGGCGGAGATTCTCGTGAAGGAGGGCTTTACGGTGCTTCCCTATATCAATGCAGACCCCGTGATCGCCAAGCGATTGCAGGATGTCGGCACGGCTACCGTGATGCCGCTTGGATCGCCTATCGGTAGTAACCGGGGACTCGAGACACGCCGCCAAATTGAGATCATCATTCGGCAGGCTACGGTTCCTGTGGTTGTCGATGCTGGCATTGGAGCGCCGAGTCACGCCGCAGAAGCCATGGAAATGGGAGCCGATGCGGTTTTGGTAAATACGGTACTCGCTATCGCGGATGATCCTGTCCGCATGGCAAAGGCTTTTCGAAAAACCGTGGAAGCAGCGCGTGAAGCCATGGAGGCGGGACTGCCGTCGCGTCAAGACCACGCGTTGCCCACGAGTCCGTTGACGGGATTTCTGCGAACCTCCAGCTGAATTTAAAATGGCTGAGACTTCAACCACTCCGATGATGCGGCAATATCACGCCATCCGGCGTGACCTGCCTGCAAATACGATCCTGCTTTTTCGGCTCGGAGATTTTTATGAAATGTTTTTCGAGGATGCGAAGGAAGCTTCGGGAATTCTCAATGTTGCATTGACGCGCCGCGGAGAAGTTCCCATGTGCGGGATGCCCTACCACGCGGCGAAGGGCTATATTCGGAAATTAATCGCAGCGGGAAAACGCGTCGCCGTTTGCGATCAGGTGGGTGAGGTGGAGCAAGGGAAGCTGGTGCGTCGCGAGCTTGCCCAGATCATCACTGCGGGGACATTGGACGAAGAGGATCTGGATTCCCAAAAATCGAATTTCATCGCGGCGTTTTGTGCAAAAAAAGATGCTTTCGGATTCGCCTATGTCGATTTAAGCACCGGGGAATTTCATCTTACGCAACTGGATTCCATCGATGCAGTGACCAATGAACTTGCGAGAGTCTTGCCGGTTGAGATTCTCGTTCCCGATGACCAGATCGATCAATTCTCCTCCATTCCGGGACTGACTGCGGTAGACGGTTATGCTTTTGAAAATCTTTCCGCGACTGCCCTGCTTTGTGAGCATTTCAAGGTACATTCGCTCGATGGATTCGGGTGTACGGAAATGGAGGCTGCAATCGGAGCCGCTGCTGGCGCATTACATTACCTTGTAAAGCAACTGCGCAGAAAGGCTGATCATATTCGCCGTCTTCTTCCCTATCGCACTTCGGAATATGTTCTTCTGGATGCCTCGACCCAATCCCACCTCGAGTTGATTCAATCGCGTGCCGGACGAAGTATGACGCTTCTCGGTGCTCTGGATCGTACGGTGACTCCGATGGGAGCACGTCTTCTTCGCGAGTGGATTCTGCATCCTTTGCGCGATGTCGCGGCTATCCATGCACGTCAGCAGGTGATAAGCGACTTGATACAGGATTCTTTTCTTCTCGGAGATATCCGTGAGCACTTAAAAGAAATTCGCGATATCGAGCGTTCTGCCGCGCGGTTAAGTCAAAACAGCGGAAATGCACGGGATCTCTCCGCGCTTGCTTCGTCCCTGCGTCACATACCCGTTTTAAAGCAGAAGCTGGAAAAACTTTGTGTCGGCGTCGCCATCGATGGCGAGCTCATGCAGGATATTTATGCCCGGCTGCATGATCTTCCAGAATTTGTGGAAATGATTTTCACGGCTCTCGTGGAGGAATTACCTCCGACGATCCGCGAAGGGAACATGTTTCGCGATGGCTTTGACGCACATCTCGACGAACTCCGAAGCGCTTCTCGCGAGGGAAAACGGTGGATCGCAAATCTTCAGGAGGAGGAAATCAAACGCACCGGAATCAAGTCTCTGAAGGTGCGGTTTAATTCCGTTTTCGGATACTTCATTGAGATTACGAAATCGAATTTATCCGCAGTGCCTTCGGATTATATCCGCAAGCAGACCACGGTGAATGGCGAAAGATATATCACTCCGCCGTTGAAAGAAATTGAGGGTAAAATTCTTGGAGCTGATGAGCGTTCCCGTGCGCTGGAGATCGAGATTTTTCAAAAATTGCGGAGCGCCGCGCTTGAGCACCTTCCGCAGATTCAGGAAACCGCAGCAGCTTTGGCTGCACTGGATATTCTCGGTGCGTTTGCGGAAACGGCCCGCTTATATAATTACGTGCAGCCGGAGGTTGATAACTCCGGGCGGCTTTTAATCCGCGGAGGAAGACACCCGGTATTGGAGCAAACGCTGCAGGGGGAGCGCTTCGTGCCTAATGATACGAATATCGATAGCGGAGAAAAACGCTTTGCGATCATAACGGGTCCGAACATGGCGGGAAAATCGACTTACATCCGCCAGGTTGCATTGTTGACTTTAATGGCGCAGATCGGAAGTTTTCTTCCCGCCGATGAAGCCCATATCGGGCTGGTGGATCGCATTTTCACGCGCGTGGGGGCCAATGACGATCTTGCAAGGGGGCAGTCAACTTTTATGGTCGAGATGAATGAGACAGCCAATATCGTCAACAATGCCACGGTGCACAGTCTCATCATTCTGGACGAAATAGGTCGAGGGACCAGCACCTTCGACGGTTTATCGATTGCTTGGAGCGTGGCGGAGTATTTGCATGACAAGATCGGCGCGCGCACATTCTTTGCCACGCATTATCATGAGTTGACCGAGATGGAGCGCACGCGAACTGGCGTAGTGAATTTAAACGTAGCGGTGCGTGAATGGAATGATCAGATTATCTTTCTGCGGAAGATTCTTCCCGGTCGTGCGGACCAGAGCTACGGAATCCAGGTGGCGCGTCTTGCCGGTTTACCGGATGCGATCATTCATCGCGCGAGGGAAATTCTGACGAATCTGGAGCAGGCCGAGCTTAATGCCGAGGGAAAACCCGTTTTTGCGGGAGCAGGGAATCAACGCACAAAGAAGAGCGTGAAGTGGCAGGAATCCTCACAAATGGATCTTATTTAGTCTATTTTTTCGCTTTATCCAGGAGTGTATTCTGTATTTTGGCACCTGGAGGTTGTGGGTCCGGAGCCGCCAATAACCCCATTTCATAGCCCAGGAACAGGCCAAGGACAAAAATGATCAATGCCACAGCGATGGTTGGAGTGTTAAATCCCTTTTTCAGGTCTCTAAGAATTTTTGAAGTTGTCGAATGGAAGAAGAAGTCGCGTGCCTTTTCGATAAGCGAATCAATCAACCAGTTAAGCGTATCATTGAAGCCCGACTTGTGTGGATGAAGCTCAGAATCGAATGAGGGGGTCGAGGGGGGTGTGGGCGGATTTTCATCTCTAAACTGGATGTCTATTTTTCCAGTTTTTGCGGAAACCACATGTTGAAGCCGTCTGGTATGCGGAACATCGGAAGTCGGCGACTTTTGCGACTCGGTGACGTTTTTTTTAGGTGGCGTGCGAAATTGGATCGGTGGTTTGCGCTTTTTATCTTCTGGCTCAGAAGGTGTAGTTTCGTCGCTCATGAGTTTGCTAGTAGCAGTAGTTGGTGATACCGGTCTCTCTGTGTCAATGCGTAAACGAATTATATCTTGCCAGTTATGCTGGTAAATCCGCAGCATCCCTTTTAGACACCTGTAGCAGGATCGCCCTGCTGTGCTTGTGGTTGTAAAAAAGTAATGAACTTTCGCCGACAATTAAGGTTTTTGGTTTTAACGGCCTGCATAGGTTTGAGTTCCGGATTGCTTGCCGTTGCCTTTCAAATGTCCGCTGAGTGGATTACTGTGCATTTACTTCTGGCAAAGGTGAAGGAAGGGTTCTGGCCCATGGCGTGCATCAGCTTTCCTTTGATGGTTGGGGGTGCTTTGATTGCGGGTATTCTCATGCATCGTTATGCGCCTGATGCGGCGGGTAGCGGCATTCCGCAGGTGAAAGCGGCATATCGTCGCGGGAAAACGACTTTTTCATGGAATGTAATTTGGGTGAAGTTTGTCGGGGGCGTTCTTTCTATCGGAACGGGGTCGAGTCTTGGACGTGAGGGGCCCACGGTGCACATGGGTGCTGCGCTGGCGAGCAAGCTTGCTGTTTTCGGCGGAGAGTCTGACGTCGCACGCGATAATGCCGTGTGTGCGGGATCGGCAGCTGGTCTTGCGGCGGCGTTCAACAGTCCACTTGCGGGAGTTACCCTTGTTCTTGAGGAGATTGCAGGTGGGAAAAATGAGGATAAGTTTGCAGGTCGATCACTACTTGCGGCCGCTCTGGCGGTATCTGTAGTTTATTGGTTGATCGGGAATCGAGCAGCTTTTCCCATTACCGTGCAATATCCGCTGCGCTGGCCTGTGCTCTGGCTTTCTCCGGTCATTGCGCTCATCGCGGGCGTTCTGGGAATTGCATTCCAGAGATTTACTTTAAATCTTCGTCGTTGGATTCGGCAATCCTGCATCCCTGCATGGGCACGCCCCGCGACGGGTGCTGCCATAGGTTGCTGTGCCGCACTCGCGGCATTTGCAGTGACAAAAAATACCGGAGTATTCGGTCTAGGAGAACAGGAGATGATCTCCGCATTAAACCAGGGCGTTCTTTGGCAGATGGCGGGCTATCTTGCGCTTGCAAAACTTATCTCCACGATTTTTTGCTATGGCACGGGCGGGTGCGGAGGAATTTTTGCGCCCTTGTTATTTTTTGGCGGAATGTGCGGATTGTTTATTTCCGGATATTTGCAACCGATCTGCCACCTTGCTTCCGTGGATATGACGCTTCTGACTATTGTTGGCATGACCGCTTGCCTTGCCGCTGTGGTGCGTGCGCCACTGACCTCCATTCTCATTGTCTTTGAAATGACGCGTGAAGTTTCCGTTCTTCCCGCGCTGATGGTGGCGGCAGTGATTGGGGTTTTTCTAAATCGGATATGTTGCAAAACCAATTTTTATGACGAAGTGCTTGCGCAGGATGGTATTTCCTTCGAGCAGGAAAGAGATAGTCAGATTTTACGTTGATCCCGAATCAGCGCTATCGAATTTTCAAAAACCATTTTTGTTTCGCCAAGAGTTTCCGTCAACCCGTCGAGCGATCCGTTTTTTGCGTGAAATTCAATTTTCTTTAAAAATTCCCCCATCGCAATCATTCCGAAATTACTGCTACTGCCCTTAAGCGTATGAGAAACGCTGGCGACTGCTTTTACATCCGACCTTGAAAGTGCATCTTCAAGTTCGCGAAACAGCAGGGGAACCTCCTGGCAGAACTCCTTATAAATTTCGACAAAATCTTCGGTATATCCGTCAGCGATCATGTCGAGTTGATCCCAGTCTATAAGGTTTTCCATAAGGATGACCTTTTACTGTCATCATTCCGGGTATTTGGTCAACGATTTTCCTATACCCTGTAGGATAGATTTACGGCTTTATTGTTCTGATAGAGGAAGAAGTTCACGTAAGTGCGCCAATGAGTTCTGAACATTCTAAATAGTCTTCAGGTGTTGGGGACGGATGCCTTGCCGGGATTCTTAATGGCCTTCGTTTTTCGCATGGTGATCAATGGCGGGCTGCTCAAGGAAATCGATCCCGGCGAAACTTGATCCCTCCAGACTTCGCCATACGCCGGAGTGAGGGAATTTGCACTTTTTCTCAATGGCGGTTGCCAGCCTGCCGAGGTAATCCGAGCGACGAATGGCAATCGCTCCAAATTTTTCGAGATGAGGTGTTGTCCATTGAATGTCCAGTAGCTCCAGAGCATAGACCTGAAGGATGCGGATCAAAGCGGCTAGCGCAACTTTCGATGCCTCAGGAACCACATGGAACATGGATTCTCCAAAAAAAGCCCCTCCCACCCGGACGCCATAAAGGCCGCCGGCCAATTGCCCATCCGTCCATGCTTCAATGCTATGCGCATGCCCAAGCTGATGTAGCCGGACATAGCTGTTCAGAATGTGGTCATCGATCCAGGTTTCCGAGCGGTTTGCGCAATGCCTCATGACGGCTTCGAACTGGGTATCAATACGGATTTCCCACTTTCCGGAATGAATGGCTTTCCGGGTAGTATGGGGAAGGTGAAACTGCTCGATGGGAAGGATGCCCCGGGGGTCGGGTGAAAACCACTCCAGCGTTCCCTCTACATCCATGGGGAAAATCCCTCGGCGATAGGCTTCGAGTAGGGGCTCCGAAGGAATTGAATAATCCTGATTCTCACGACTTGCCATCTTGTGCGGGTATTCTATGCTCCGTTCGTGAAAAAATTCCATGCTATCTTGGGACTAATAATAGGGGCTATGCTTCTCGGAGGATGCTCCGTAGCAGAGGAGTCCACACAGGATTTAGGCCAGCAATTCCAGGATGGGGTGACCGGAAAAGGTAAAATCGTTTCCGATAAACCGACGTCAGATTCCTTTGGCCGTGAATACCACTAATTTAACTTAAACTTCCTTTTCCATGCCGCAGAAAAAAAAGGCGTCCGCCTCCATTGCCATTCTGGATTTTGGCTCCCAATACACCCAGGTCATTGCGCGTCGTATTCGTGAATGCAATGTTTACTCGGAAATTTTTACACATCATGTCACCGCCCGTGAGTTGGCCAGCCGATCCTTTCAAGGAATCGTTCTTTCCGGTGGCCCAGCGAGTGTTTATGCGAAAAAAGCGCCGCAGGTGGACCCTGGCATTTACGACCTGGGGCTGCCGATTTTGGGTATCTGCTACGGCATGCAATTAATCACGCGTGATCTTAAGGGGCATGTTGCCAGATCTACGCATCGTGAATACGGGTACGGCAAACTCCGCGTTAATCGCGCCTGTCCTTTATTCAAGGGACTTACAGAAGTTCTGGATGTCTGGAACAGCCATGGTGACCGAATCGAAAAACTACCTTCTGGATTTCGCACATTTGGGCATACGGAGAATTCGCCAAATGCCGTCATAGGGAATCTCGATAAGAAAATTTTCGGCCTCCAGTTTCATCCTGAAGTTGCCCATACCCCAAAAGGTAAGAAGATCATAGAGAACTTTGTCCATTGCGTTTGCGGGTGCAAGTCGGATTGGACGATGGGTTCTTTCATCGAGCAGATTACCCAGCAAATTCGCGAGCAGGTGGGAGAAGATCAGGTTATTCTCGGGTTGAGCGGAGGAGTGGACTCGTCGGTGGCAGCAGCACTTCTTCATAGAGCAATTGGAAGCCAGCTCACGTGTATTTTTGTCGATAACGGTCTTTTGCGCTTCGGTGAAACGAAGGCGGTAAAGAATCTTTTTGGGAATAGCTTCAAGATTCGCCTTAAAGTAGTGGATGCCTCGGCCCGGTTTCTCAAGAAGCTGCGCGGAGTAACGGACCCCGAACGGAAGCGTAAGATCATTGGTAATGAATTTATCCGTGTTTTTGAAGAGGCGGCGCGCACACTTCGTAAGGCAGGTGGGAATAAACATCCCTTCCGTTTTCTCGCGCAGGGAACACTTTATCCGGATGTCATTGAAAGCGTGCCGATTGGCGGTAATCCCGCAGCGCTCATCAAGAGTCACCATAATGTTGGAGGTCTCCCCGAGCGAATGAAGTTCAAGCTGGTCGAGCCTCTACGTCAGCTTTTCAAGGACGAGGTGCGGTTGGTTGGTGAAGAGTTGGGTCTTCCCAGGGAAGTTGTGCATCGTCAGCCATTTCCGGGACCAGGTCTTGCCGTGCGTATCATTGGCGCGATTACCGAGGAACGGTTGCGGATTCTTCGTGATGCCGACAAAGTCGTTCTCGATGAAATGAAGACTTCGGACTGGTATTATAAAGTCTGGCAATCCTTTGCGGTATTGCTCCCCGTGCAATCCGTGGGAGTGATGGGCGACGAGCGGACGTATGACTATACCATCGCGCTGCGTATCGTGGAGAGTCAGGATGGAATGACTGCGGACTGGGTAAAAATGCCCGGAGATGTGTTGGGCCGAATTTCCAACCGTATTATCAATGAAGTGAAAGGCGTTAACCGCGTCGTTTACGATATTTCAAGCAAGCCACCGGCAACGATCGAATGGGAGTAACACGCGCAATTTATCCGGGAAGTTTTGATCCGCTCACGAATGGACATCTCGATGTCATTCGGCGGGCCGCGAATCTTTTTGAGGAAGTCATCGTGGGAGTCGCAGGAAATGACGCAAAAGCTCCGATGTTTTCCATCGATGAGCGGATGACCATGGCAAGCGAAGCGACTACGGATATTCCAAATATCAGTGTTCGGAAGATCGAGGGCTTGCTTGTCAGCTTTGCCCGTCAGGAGAAGGCGATGGTCATTATTCGTGGTCTTCGGGCGGTTTCTGACTTTGAGTTCGAGTTTCAGATGGCCTTGATGAACCAAAGCCTGGAGCCGGGGCTGGAAACCATATTTTTGACGCCAAAAGAGGATTATACCTATTTGAGCTCCCGAATTGTGAAGGAAGTGGCCCAATTGGGGGGCGATATCGCAAAATTCGTACCTTCCTGCGTAGCCGAAAGGTTGCGAAAGAAATCTATTCATGCGAAGAGTTAGAGATGGTGCGGGTACATTCACGACAAATTCCTTCGGAAGGTCTTCACTTGGAAGGAGAAACAGACTCTGCGTGCCTCGGCTTTGAGGAGCTGGATATCCAGGTTTTAAGCCCTTTGAAGTATTCTTTGGATGTGGGGGTCTCAGAGGGAGGTTTTTTTGCCACGGGAAAACTTTCTTTAAAGGTGACATTAAAGTGTGTTGCCACCCTCGAAGACTTCCCCTACGACATAGAGGTAGAGAATTTTGCAGTCCAAATCGAATTAAAGGGAGATGAAGTGGTGGACTTGACCCCGATGATTCGAGAGGATATTCTCCTCAACTTGCCGCCTTACCCCCGGTTGGACCGGGAGGGTGCGCAAGAGAGTAATACCCATCAAAAGCAAATCGGAAGCATTTCTCCTGAAGGAGAAAGTGCCCATGGATCGCCGGCGTGGGATGTGTTGAATAAGTTAAAAACAAAAAAATAACGTTATGGGAGTTCCGAAAAGAAAAACTTCAAAGATGCGCCTTCGCACCCGCAAGGCCGCAAACCGGTGGCATGCACCCCAACTCAGTAAATGTACACAATGTGGTGCAAAGGTGCCCGCTCATACTGCCTGCCCTGAATGTGGTTATTACCGCAACAAGCAGGTCTTGACTGTAGAAGCGGCCGCCTGATCGAGGCCCCATGAGGGTAGCTCTCGATGCGATGGGGGGCGATCATGCTCCCAAAAATACCATTGCCGGTGCGGTAATGGCTCTGCGTGCATACCCGCAACTCACAAAGCTCTACCTTACCGGTGATCCCAAAATCCTGGAGGCAGGGCTCAAGGAGAACCAGTGCAATGATTCCCGCATGGAGATTGTTCCGGCGACTCAGGTCGTTGAAATGAACGAGCACCCGGTAGATGCTATCCGCCGGAAAAAAGATTCCTCAATCAGCCGCGCAGTCGATCTTGTTAAAAAGGGAGAGGCTGATGCGGTAGTAAGTGCCGGTCATACCGGAGCAGCGATTGCAGCTACGACGATTAAGCTTCGTACCCTCGAAGGAGTGGATCGGCCTGGTATCGCTTCCTATTTACCGACAGAGACAAACGTCTGCGTATTGATCGATGCCGGAGCGAACGTCGATGCACGTCCCGAGCATATGCTTCAGTATGCAATCATGGGAGCTGTTTATTCCAAACATGTTCTTGGTTACAAAAATCCTGCAATCGGATTGATGTCCATTGGTGGAGAGGACGTAAAGGGGAGTGAATTTACCAAAGAAATTTTCCAACTTCTTAAAGTAAGCGGATTGAATTTTCGCGGGAATATTGAAGGGCATGATCTTTTCAGTAATCCTGTGGAAGTGGTACTTTGCGATGGCTTTGTCGGCAATGTCGTTTTGAAAACCGCAGAAGCGACCGCGCATGCTGTTTTCAGTTGGCTCAAGCATGAGCTGAAGCGTTATCCGATTCGCATGTTGGGCGCGATGCTTGCCAAGGAAGCGTTTCTCACAATTCGCAATAAAACGAACTACGAAACATACGGCGGCAGTCCGCTGCTCGGAGTCGATGGTGTTTGCATCATCGCCCATGGTTCCAGTACCCCGCTCGCCATGCAGAATGCCATCCGCGTCGCTCTAGAATCCATCGAGCAGCGTATCAATCCTTTAATTGTGGAAGCGATCCGATCTTACAATGAGAAAAACGCCGCGCGTACGTCCTAAAGAACCTAATCGGACGGTATCGATCATCGGTACCGGTAGCTATGTCCCAGAGCGCATTTTGACAAATGCGGAACTGGAAAAAATGGTGGAGACCAGTGATGAGTGGATCACCAGCCGCACGGGAATCAAGGAGCGCCGGATTGCCGCACCCTCTGAGTATACGAGTCATTTGGCTGCTAAAGCCGCCGAGCGTGCGATGGAGCAGGCGGAAATCACGGCCGATGAGATCGATCTTATCATTGTCGCGACGGTCTCCCCGGATACCAATTTTCCTTCCACCGCATGCTGGGTGCAAAAGTTGATCAATGCAAAAAATGCGGCATGCTTTGACGTTTCGGCGGCATGCAGCGGTTTTCTTTACGCCCTTGAAATTGCACAGCAATTTATTTCCAATCACACCTACAATACGATCCTGATTATCGGGGCGGATAAGTTGAGTGCGTTGGTAAACTGGGAGGACAGAAATACGTGCGTCCTGTTTGGTGATGGCGCGGGAGCGGCAATTTTACGCTATCGTGCGGGATCGCATGGCGTCATCACAACCTACATGGGCAGCGATGGAAATTACGGCGAGAGCCTGATCATGCCGGGTGGTGGTTGTGCGCAACCTGTCACTCGTGAAAATCTCGATCAGAAGCTCAATACAATCCGCATGAATGGGCGCGAAGTTTTTAAACTCGCCGTGAACTCCATGCTTACCGCTGCGAATCGTGCGCTGGAGCAATCGGGTCTTTCGATTGATGATATCAAGTGCGTCATTCCCCATCAGGCGAATATGCGCATCATCGAAGCGCTCGCAGAACGGCTTGAGGTGCCACTGGATAAAATTTACGTAAACCTGGATCGGTTTGGGAATACTTCCGCTGCTGCCGTGGCCATCGCGCTGGATGAGGCGAATCGCAACGGGCGTTTCGAGATCGGTGACTATGTGCTCATGGTTGTTTTTGGTGGAGGGCTCACATGGGCCAGCTCCGTTGTGCAGTGGTAATGTCGCTGCCTGAAACGGCAACGCGGTAACAATTTTTGTCATGCTCATCGATACTCATGCGCATTTGGATTATCCGGACTATAAGGATGATTTCGATGCGATGCTTCAACGCGCGAGAGATGCGGGCGTCGAGCGAATAGTCACCATCGGCACGGGTCTCGAAAGCGGCCGTCGTGTAATCGCGCTCGCAGAGCGTGTGCCGATGATTTATGCCGCAGTCGGCGTGCATCCTGTAAATGTCGCGGATGAGAAGGAGGATTTTATCGAGGATCTCCGTGAGATCGCGAAACATCCGAAGATAGCAGCAATCGGTGAAATCGGATTGGATTATCATCACTTGCCGAGCAAGGAAATGCAGACGCCGTTTCAGGATATCTATAAAGCCGAAGTGGCGCAGGACCCGAATGCTATTACTGCCGAGATTGCCGATCAGGCCTGCAAAAATGCGCAAAAAGCGGCGTTTGAAATGCAGCTCGATCTGGCCGTGGAGCTTGGCTTGAACGTGGTGATTCATCAACGCGATGCATGGGAAGACACCCTGGATATTCTGGATGCTTATACCGGCAAGCTCCGCGCGGTATATCATTGTTTTGGCGGTACCCCAGAGCAAGCGGCGGAAGTCATCGCAATGGGACACCTCGTTTCCTTTACAGGAATTGTGACCTTTAAAAACGCGCAGGGAGTTCGTGATACTGCCGCCAACCTGCCCCCGGATCGATTCATGGTGGAAACGGATTGTCCCTATTTGGCTCCTCCTCCCTATCGTGGCAAACGTTGCGAACCAGCCTATACACGACTTGTCGCTGAAAAGCTCTCAGAAGTGCGTCGAGAGGACTACGAAACCCTCTGCGCCAATACGACGCGGACGGCGGAGCATTTCTTTCGATTTACGGTATAATCCCTTCGAACTTCCTGTGAAATACCTTTTTCGCATAGAATCGGATGTAAAGGCTTGCGATTTTCTTTGAAAAAATGACAGGCTTTGTCTGTCAGCAACCCTCCCTCATAAATCTATGGATACTATTCTCGGAATTGATATCGGCGGCACAGGAATCAAAGGCGCAACCGTAAATACGAAAACCGGGGCGCTCGTGGCGGAACGATTCCGAATTCCCACGCCACATCCCGCACTCCCGAACACTGTTGGAGATACGGTCAAGCAGATCGCTGATCACTTTTCCTATAAAGGGCCTGTGGGAGTAACTTTTCCGGCAGTGGTCAAAGAAGGGGTTGTCTATACTGCAGCGAATGTAGATTCCTCATGGGTAGGGACAAATGCGTCCGAACTTTTTTCCGGAAAATTAGGAATGCCCGTCACAGTTTTGAATGACGCAGATGCCGCAGGAATTGCGGAGATGCGATTTGGAGCCGGGGTTGGTAGAAAAGGCGTGGTGATCATGGTCACACTGGGAACGGGTATTGGAAGTGCCATTTTTCTTGATGGAAAGCTGCTGCCAAACTCGGAGTTTGGGCATTTACAGATTCGTGGTAAAGATGCTGAAAAACGGGCTTCGGATCACGTTCGTGAGGAGAAAAAACTGAGTTGGAAAAAATGGGCCAAGCGGCTGAGTGAATACCTTCTCGAACTCGAAAAACTTTTTTCTCCTGATTTAATCATCATCGGCGGCGGCGTCAGCAAGCAGGCGGATAAGTTTATCCCTCATATAGAAGCACGCACGGAAATCGTGATCGTGCCTGCGCAGATGCGGAATGAGGCGGGGATCATCGGCGCTGCAATGGCTGCTGCGGAAGCACCGACAAAGAAAGCTTAAGGCTCAGTAGGAAATGCCCTCTTTTGATATCGTCTCGGAAGTGGATCTTCAGGAGGTTGACAATGCGGTCAACCAGGCCAGAAAAGAAATTACCACCCGATTTGACTTCAAGGGAAGCAAGGCGACGATTGAGTTTCAGAAAGAGGAGAGCATTATTCTGACTGCGGAGGATGCGACTCGCTTGAAAAGTTTGCGAGAGATCATGGTCGGGCGGCTTTCGCGCCGGAATGTCGATCTGCGAAATATTGAACACAAAGACCCCGAAATCTCGCCTCTCGGCCATGCCAGGCAGACATTGCTTCTTAAGCAGGGGATCGAAGGGGATAAGGCGAAGGAAATTGTCGCTTTCATAAAGTCAGCCGGACTTAAGGTGCAGGCAGCGATTCAGGAACGACAGATTCGCGTTACGGGTAAAAAACGGGACGATCTTCAGGAGGTTATTCAGACTCTGGGCGGACACGATTTCAAGCTGTCTCTGGCTTTTCAGAACTTCCGAGAGTAACTCGTCTGAGGGATGGAGGCTTGCCGCTGAGGCGCTTTTTTGCACACTGAAGGGGTGCAGTTATCAAAACGTTCCGAATACGCCTTGCGCACGCTTCTGGTGATGAGTCGCCACTCGACCAGCCAGATTCATACGCTACAGGAGTTGTCGAAAGCGGAAGGTATTCCTCCCAAGTTTCTCGAGCAGATCCTTGCGCAATTGAAAAAAGCAGGAGTGCTTCATAGTAGACGAGGTTCTCAGGGGGGATATTCGCTGGCCCGGCCTCCATCGCGGATCATGGTGGGCGAAATTTTGGAGCTTATCGAGGGGACACGAATGTTTGCCCCTGCTGAACGTGGCGCCATCTCGCAGCAGCGAAACGTCGCCATCCTTCGAAGCTTTCAACTCGAGCTGGAAAAAGAAATTTACGAACTCATCTATCATCGTTCGCTGGAGGATCTGCTCAAGCTGGATCCGCATCGAGCTGTGATGAATTTTGAGATTTAAGGTCTAGCCTTTTTTTAGGCGTTCGATGACGCGAGTAGTGGATTTTCCCGGCACAAGCGGAAGAATTTGAATATCGGTGCCGATTTCACGCAGTGCGGTGAGCTCCTCGGAATTCAAGGATTCAGGGGAATAATCTCCGCCTTTTGTATAAATATGCGGACGCAAGGCATGGATCAATTCTGTAGCGCGCATCTGCGGAAAAATGGTAACATAGTCTACACAGCGCAAGGCGGAAAGAACTTCAGCACGATCTTCCCCACAGTTAATGGGACGATCCTCCCCTTTAAGCAGGCGCACGGAGGCATCGGAGTTCAGACCCACCACAAGGATATCGCCCAGTTCGTGTGCCTGCGCGAGGTAACGCACATGGCCGGGATGGAGAATATCGAAGCATCCATTAGTCAGGACAATTCGGAGGCCTTTTGCGGACAAGGTTTTACCTAGTTCCGCGATTTCAGAGAGAGGAATGATCCGGCGTTCCTGCATTCCCTCTGCATAGCCGGAAGGAAGACATGCCGCGAGTTAAAATTTGCTCCCGTTCTCGAGAGACATCGGGTAGGGTTTACATTCGGTTTATGCGTGGGATTCTCAAAACTTTTCTAGCTCTGGCGATTGTCTTTATCGGTTATGTATTATGGCCGGGGACGGCGCGGTTTGATCGCTTCGATCCCGAAAGCCTGGCGGAATCAGACCTGAAATCCTGGCAGGAGCTTGCGCGTGGGCAGTGGGTGCGACTGACATGGACGGACTATTGCTCACTACATGATCAATTTCATTTTCCTCCGCTTGCAGCCGCGCGAATGGCAGTTGCCTATACGCGTGCGACGTATTTGCTGCAAACATCGAAAGGTGCGGGGAGGGAGCAGAAGGCGCGGACCTTTTTTGAGGAGTACTTCGACATAGCCAGTCGATCCGTGAAAAGGGATGTGGATCCACAGCTTCTTGCCAGACGTGAGCTTTCGATCTGGACGGCTGCGGCTTCCAAAACATCGTCGATTTTCTTTTTGTCGCAGGAATCGGCCGAGCAATGGGCGGCATTCGCAGGCGGTGTGGCGCTGGATTACTATAAGGGTTCTTCCAGCCTTGTGCTGGCTGCATACGTTTACGGAAACCGCGGGGAGAGGTCGATGGAAGGAGCCAAGTCTCTCCTGCTCGACGGCTATCGTAAATTGCTTGCTGAAACGCAAAAACAGTCGATCGCTAAAAAACGCTAAAAGCTTCCTCAAAAATACTCGAGTTCGTTCTCGTTGACGGGATAAAGCTTACGGTATTCGACGGCCTGAAGACCGACAATAGCTGCAACAGTCGCGATATTCTCCATAGGCGTTCCGCGGGAAAGCTCCGCCGCAGGCCGCGAAAGGCCGAGAAGAAACTGGCCGTAAATCTTGGCTTCTGCGAGATGGCGAACGAGCTTCAGAGAAATATTGGCGGCATTGAGATCGGGGAAGATGAGGACATTCGCTTTACCTGCGACGAGGCTTTGCGGAGCTTTTAGTTTTGCAAGGTCGCCGACGAGTGCGGTATCGGCCTGCATTTCACCGTCGATTTCCATTTTTGCGCCGAGATCATTCGCAAATTTTTTCGCCAGCGCGGTGGCGGCGGCAATGCGCTCGGTTGCGGGCGTCGTAGCACTGCCCTTTGTGGAAAAGCTGAGCATCGCAACACGTGGTATCTGATTAAAAACTTGCCGAGCCATGAGGCCGGCTTGCACGGCGATGAAGGCAAGTTGTTCGATATTGGGCTCTGGCACGACACCGCAATCGGCAAAGAGTAAAATACCTTCGTCGCCGAATTGCTTTTTATCTGTCTGAACCACCGTGCAGCTGGATATTAATTTCGCATGAGGGAAAGGCTTTACGAGCTGGAGAAGAGGGCGCAGAAGGGCGCTGGAGTATTCGTTGACGCCACCTACGATACCGTCGACCATTCCATATTGCAGCATCATCGCCGCGTAGTAGTTACGATTCAGCAAAATTTCGCGGGCATCTTTCGCGCTGATCTGGCGGTAGCGCTTGAGCTTTTCGAGACGGGTGCAAAACAAGGGAAGGTCGGCAGCGGTTTCAGGGTTGATGATGGCAATGCGGTCGAGGGCGATATTTTCACTCTGTGCTACTTTTTCGATGACCTGGCGATTTCCCAGCAGAATGGGCACCCCGAGTTTATTGGTATGAAAAACTTTCGCTGCATGGAGTACGCGAGGATCTTCGCCTTCCGGAAAAGCAATACGCTTCGGATGGCGGCGCAATTTTTCAAATACCGAGTCTATGAAGTTCATAAATGCGTCCAGACAGGCTGAAACACTTTTTATTTTGAGACAAGAACGAAGAATATTTCGTTTGTTAAATAAGGGCCCCGAAGGGGGATTTTTGGGTTGCCAAACGGTGGCCTTACTCCTATTGCCTCGAATTGACCCTATTCTGTATGTCCAACGACTCTTCCGGCGCGGGTAAATTTTCTCTAAAAGCCGGCCTCTTTATTTTGCTCATCATAGCGGGAGTTGGTGTGGGCTTCTTTGCTGCCGGGATTATTACCTACAATATTCCGAGGCAGTATGTATCTGCGGTAACCATTCAGCCTTCAAATACGAACGATGGAACAGTGTTTGCTTTGAATCTTCAGGTTCCCAAGCAATTCGATATTTTTCAAAAAAAGGAAATTCTTTATCCGGTCATTGACGACTTGAACTTGCTTCAAAAATGGAAGCAGCAATACAACTTTGAGAGTAAGCAGGCCGTCTACTCTCATCTTTTGAGCGTAATCGCTACGAAGGAGGTTCCCAATACGGAGCTTATTCAAATTAGTATTTGGGATACAGATCCTGCGGAGGCCGCAGATATTGCCAATGCCATCGGCTTGGAATATATGAAGTTCATTGCAAGTGAATACCAGGAGACAGTATCGCATTTGAATGCGCAAATAAATGGTGAGTTGACGGAGTTCCGCAAAAAGGTTGTGCAGGCACGAACGCAAGCGGAGAAAATTCGCACCGAAAGTGGCACTCTCGATGCCTATCCAGAAGAGAGTGAGAGTTGGACTTCGTCTACGGAATATAATAAGGCCAAGGGTAATTACTTCCACCTTAAAAAGGAATATGAGGCAGCAGAAAATCGAGGTAAAATTCAAATAAGCCATGAGCAACACATTCGTGCTAATCCACACATATGGCAGAAAGCAGAGCCAGCTGTTATTCCCGCGAAGCCGAATGTGCCTTTAAATCTTGCTCTTGGAATGGCCGGAGGAGCTATCGTCGGATTCATCGCAGCCTCCGCCCTTATCATTTTGGAGTCTCTTAGAAAAAGGAAGTGGCGGGTCTTCCAACTTCCATGAATTCAAAATCCTATTACGAGGTGTTAGGCGTTTCTGCTACGGCGAATCCGGAGGAAATACGCAGTGCTTATCTTTTGCGGACCCGGATGTATCATCCCGACCGGTTTCCCAGTCAATCGAAGGAATGGCATCTGGCGAATGATATGCTTAAAGAGCTTAATCAGGCTTATGCCGCTCTTCGGGAGTCACGGCAACGATCTGCTCCTAATTATTCACAAGCCTCTGCACAAAAGACAAGGGAATCGCGGTCGACACCGTCGGGCAAGTCTGCGGATCAGAATGCCGACGAAAAAGCGGAAAAAGTAAACGCGGCATTTTCACGGTATTCGGATTTGCATAAGCGGTCGCGAAAGCGAAATTTCGCAGCAACTTTTTTCAGAGGAGTGGGTGTATTGTTACTAATTTCGGCGCTGATTTTTCTGCTGGTCAGGCTGAATAACCCGAAATTTACAATTCCTTATCTTACGCGTTCTATATCCACGGAAAGCATTTCCAAACCTCTGGGTATTTCCTTATCCAGCATCATTCCCAAAGCGAAGTTTTCCGCAACGGCAGTTCCGCTTCCTGCAAATGGATCAATCACGCGCTTTACTTCGGATAAGGGAGTCGCGCCCTTGCATATTATTGCGCCGCAGGGAGATCACTATTTGATCAGGCTTTATAATCAAGCGACAGGGCATCTTGACGTAAGTCTTTTTGTGAAAAACGGGCAGACAGCGGACGTTTTAATTCCGCTCGGAAACTACACGATGAAATATGTCATGGGAACCGTCTGGTATGGCGACAAATATCTTTTCGGCCCCAATAGCCTGTATAATAAAGTCGATGATCCGCTAATGTTTTATCGCGATACCGAGGGGTACAAAGGTCCGACCGTCACACTCTGTAAACTTCCTAACGGAACTCAGGGCACTTCCAGAATTTCGCCTGAGAGTTTTTGATTACCTGGAAACAAAAATTTCCGTCCCATCGCGCGCGGGGACAGGCCACGCCGCCGCACATCGAGGGCACGTTTCCTCCTCAGTGCGGCGTTTAGCGCCACATGCGGGACAGGGGATGCGGACGGGGAACTCGGGAACGGCGATCATTGCGAGGAAGCCGGCGATACCTGTTATAAAGACGACGATAAGCCATGCGAGAGTCGTTGCTCCGGCAATGCCTTTACGACGCAAAACCCCGAAGGCGGTGATGACGGCGAGAACCGATCCCAGGAGAGAAAATCCGCAAACAGGTCTCTCGTATTTCCATCTAGATTTTTGAAACTGCCATATTTGCTCACACATGGGGATTTTTAATTTTGCGCCTGCCCAGTTGCTGGAGTAATCCCACGCTTCCCAGCCGAGAGGAATATTTATACCAAATCCATAATAATACCATGGCGGTAGAGGATTTGCATATTCGCGTTGCGGTTGAAATTCCCATGATTTCACCCATTGTCCCTGCGGTGAGTATTTGTCAATGATGACAGGGAATTTCCAATTATTTTTACTTTGTGCATCGGAATTCGGAGACGAAGTCACGAACCATGCGCTTTCATCCTGCATGATGCCCATAGCGACGCCGGACCAAATTTTCTTGTCATGCTTCCATGGAAAATTAATTACAGGATTCATTTTTAAATCCATGACCACCGTGCCGGAGGGAGAGCAAATCACTATATAGGACTTACGATCGAGGGCATCCGAAGGCGATGGGGAGAAAGTGGATGCCGCGTAAATATCCCGTGCCTCAGCAGCGGTGTATATCCGGTTAACGGCCAGGTTGAGGGTATCGATGTAATAAACTTCATTATTAAAAATGGGAGTCATATTAATCGTGGAAGAGGATCGGAGTGACGGATAAACATCCGGGAAAGACGAGTCCGAAGTCATGCCATGGGCTATAAATCCCGACGGTGTTAAAATGCCCTGGCAGCCTCTTAAACGGGTATCGCGACTATAATTCATAAACTGCCGATGAAGTAATGAATAATACCATGTGCCTTCCTGCGATGCATTGTATGCGAGCGGTATCACATACCGGTTAATTTCACGATAACCGGGTATTTGGCTAGGGTCTTTACTAGATTAGAGGGCAGGAACTGAGGTTTTTAACAAGCAGGTTAAA
>JBDTJR010000246.1:0-30089 GCA_039935735.1 Chthoniobacterales bacterium
TCGGTGGTTTCATCCTGCGGAAAGTGATCAAACTGGCGGCGGTCTTCATGACGACGCGGGAAATGCTCGAGCAGGTCTCGAACGGAAAATAAACCGAGGCGATTCAGCGAACGCACGCGAGCAGGCGTAAGCCATGTGGCGGCATCAAGCTGATCGGTAAGTTCGAGCATGAACGAAATTATGAAAGTGGCACGGCTCCGGCTCCCGTCGAGGAACGGACATCGGAAACGTAAATCTGAGGCGTGGAGCGGCCACGGAAATCGTTGCGCTCGATACGAAATGCAATATCCCACGGAGGATGCGGCAGCTTTTCCAGAGCACCGTCGAAGTACATCGCGGTCACACGGCGGCGGCCTTCGGTGAATTCGAAACGCAGATGCTTTTCCTTTAAGACGGCAGGAGCGGCTGAGGGAGCCACGCCACGCGCGACAAGCATCGGCTGGAGATTATCCATGCCAAAGGGCTCGAGCATTTCAAGACCCTGAAGAAGAGTCTCATCAACCTCGGAAAGGGAAAGCTCGCCATCCAGGTGCAAGGATCGCGTCAACATTTCGTCATTGAGCATTTCCTCAGAGACCTTTTCAAATGTCGTGCGGAATTCCTCAAACGACTCGCGCCGCAAGGTAAGCCCCGCGGCCATCTGGTGACCGCCGAATTTATCGAGAAGATGCGAGCAGCGCCCGAGGGCTTCCACGAGGGAAAACCCCTCGATGCTGCGTCCACTGCCTTTGCCAAATCCTTCTTCGTCAAATCCGATAACAAGAGAAGGACGGTGCCAGCGTTTGGTAATACGCGAAGCGACGATGCCGAGAACGCCCTGGTGCCAGTTTGTTTCGCCGAGCACAATGCTACGCATTTTCGCGGGATCATAGTCGTCCGTGACACGTTTTTCGGCTTCAATCGCGACGGCGCGTTCGACCGTTTGCCGTTCGCGATTTTGAAGATCAAGATTCAGGGCGATATTGCGCGCTTCGACCGGATTATCCGTGAGTAAAAGTTTCAGGGATTCCAATGCGGTGCCGAGGCGTCCGGAGGCATTGATCCGGGGACCGAGGCGAAAGCCGACATCTCCTCCTTTAACGGGAGCCTTCACACCCGAAACTTCCATGAGCGCACAGAGGCCGGGCCAGCGGGTCGAAGCCATTTGCTTCAGGCCGCGACTGACAAGGATGCGATTTTCACCAACGAGAGGCACGAGATCCGCCAGGGTGGCAAGCGCCACGAGATCGAGATAATCCTTAAGATCAATATCCGCGGAGGGGGTATTCTTTAAAATCGCGTGGCATAGCTTGAAGGTCACGCCGGCGCTGCAAAGATACTCATAATCGCTGCCGCATTTGGGATTTACGATCGCCACGCAGTCCGGAAGCGTTGGCTGCGGTTCGTGGTGATCGAGCACAATGACGTCCACTCCGAGGCGGCGGATTTCCGCGATTTCATCCACGGCATTTGTCCCGCAATCCATGGCGATGAGGAGAGTCGGGGAATAGTCTTCAAAACAACGTCGCAATCCCGCAGGGCTGAGGCCGTAACCTTCGTCCGCGCGCACGGGAAGAAAACATTCTACCGAAGCGCCGAAGGCGCGTAGAAATCGCGTGAGCAGTGCGAGAGAAGCGACGCCATCGACATCATAATCTCCGTACAGGACGATTTTTTCCTTTCGGCGAAGGGCAGCGTCAATACGATCCACAGCTTGCCGCATGCCAGGCAGCGTGAAAGGATCGCCAAGGGTTTTCAGCCGGGGGTGCAGGAAGCCGTCGGCCTGCTCGTTATTCTCGAGACCGCGGCGAAGCAGCCATTCGGCAATAAAAGAAGGCACCGCCAAATCCCTTTGAAACTGACGCACCCGAAGAGGATCTACCGGACGCGGGAAAACCCACCGACGTTGCATTTGCAGACGATAGCGGGAAACTATGTCGGTGGCAACAAGAGGGATATTTTAGATAGGCCGATCTTTAATGCGCACCCTGAAGGACGAATTCCGTGATCGCGGCATTGGGAAATTTCTCGCCGGGATAGACCTCCAGGATCTCGAAGGTAAAAGTATCGCCCTGATTCACCATGAGGTCGTCAAAGTGCACGCGTTGCCAGCGGTAGGAATCGGAAAAGGCAACATCGGCGAAGGCTTTGCCATTAAAATAGAGACGCGCTTTTTTCACGCGGGCATAAACCTTGAACATCGTCAGGGGCTTGATGACGCCGCTGGCCATGTCGAATCCATAGAATGGCGTATCCCGAAAATCGGAGGGAAGTTTTTTAGGAAACTGGAACTGGAGTTTCGTGCCGACGGAAATGTTGGCATCGATCCAGCCCGTCGAAGCATCGTTGTCGTCCAGCTTATAGACCGGCTGGGGACTTTTACCGGGAACAATTGCAAAGGTCTGCCATGGAAACGCGCATTTCATCGAGCACCCGCCCATGAATTCCTGAATCACGGGCTCACTGACCTGCGCCTTGAGGACGGGCAATGTCTGTGCGTTCAGTAAAAGCGGCAACAGCAGGATCGCCAGCAGAAACCGGAAACTCAGAAAATCAGGCTGTAACCGCGCGTTTCGCAGATTTTCCCTTTCGTAGACAATTTTCACAGGAACCATAAAGGATAATTTCGTGGTCTTCCACCCGGAAGCGGGGAGGCGCCATTTGCTTAATGCCTTCCAGGCAATGCGCCAGCTCAAAGACACCGTCGCAGACGCGGCAGAAAAAGTGGTGGTGATGGCCCTTGTTCGCGCGCTCATAGCGAGGAGGCTGACCGGGGATTTCCACGGAAACCACCTTTCCTTCCTCCGACAGACTTTTGAGGAAACGGTAGACAGTGGCAATTCCCATACCCGGCACTTTTTTAAGCGCGAGACGATGAATCTCAGGCGGGGTAAGCGGATTCCCCTCCTTCTCAAGGACTGCCTCGATGGCATCCTTCTGTCGCGTGCGTCTTTCCATTCTGCCGCACCATAAGGCGGGCGGAGCGAAACATCAATTCCCGATGTTCCTCCTGTGGTATCCTTTGGTTTTATTTCAAGCCGTCGACAATGGCGGTAATATTATACCTCATCATGTCCGAGTAGGTCGTCGCTTCCTTGCTTCCCAAACCGTCGGCATAAAGTTCACCGCCAACTTTCGCTCCGGTTTCGCTGGTGATTTCGGAGACGACCTTGGGATTTTCGATGTTTTCGAAAAAGACCGCCTTCACGTTTTCGTTCTTGATCGTATCAATCAGGGCTCGGATTTTTTTCGAGGAAGGCTGGTCTTCTGTGCTAACTCCCTGGATGCTGAAAATCGTGAAGCCGAATTCGCGGGCGAAATATTGAAAGGCGTCGTGCGAGGTCACGAGCTTGCGTTTATCGTGAGGTAAGGAGGCGATTTTTATTTTCGCCCATTTTTGGAGTTCATTTAATTTCGTAAGGTAAGCTTCGGTGTTTTTTTCGAAAGCTGCTTTGTCAGCGGGATCGGCAGCGATGAAGTGATCTCTTATAACGATTACAGCCTTTTTTGTATTTTCGATACTGTGCCACCAGTGCGGGTCTTCGATCATCTTTCCGTCCTCTTCGAGCTTCAGGGAGGGAAAGGCGCTTCCCACATCCACGAATTTCGCGCTGTTTCCCGTGGCCTGTTCCATCTTGGTAAGATAGCCCTCCATTCCCTTGCCGGTGAGCAATACGAGGTCCGCATTGGTAATCTGCTTAACATCCTGAGGGGTTGGCTCAAATTCATGGGGATCGATACCCGGTGTGATGATAGAGCTAACCTGCACCTTATCACCCCCGACATTCCGGGCAATATCCGTGGTAATCGTGGAAAGCGAAGCCACGCTCAGCTCGGCACGTGCCGTGGCTATAAAGACGATAAAACAAAATAAGAGCCACACGAGTTTCATAACGATAATAAATTATCATTATCATCTTCTTTCGGGCATGCAAGTGGATTTCTTTAAGATTTTTTTGAAATGCCGCAAATTCCCATATCCCTCGACGTTTTTTCATGCAATCGTCAGGGGAAATATCCAACGGTCCATGAATAGAAAATTTGCAGGGTTGTTTGCCGGGTTCATTCTTACAGGTTTATGCCATGCGGCAGATACTCCGGCACCTGCGCCATCGCCGCAAGTTGCTCCTCAGGCGGCGGCGCCAATCGAAAAAATTGCCTACAGTTCGTGTCATGTGGATGGGCCTTACATTGCCATGACCTTTGACGACGGCCCGAGCCCGACCTTGACGCCAAAGCTGCTGGACATCCTGAAAGCGCACGGGATCAAAGCCACTTTCTTTCTCATTGGGCAGAACGCGGCGGAATATCCCGATATCGTAAAGCGCATTGTCGCCGAGGGACATGAAGTCGGCAATCATAGCTGGAGTCATCCGCAGTTAACGAAGCTCAGCGCCGAAGGCCAGCATGCGGAAATCGAAAAAACCTCCGATGCCATTAAGAATGCCATAGGCAAACCACCCACGATTATGCGTCCTCCCTACGGAGCGACCAGTCCTTTCATTAACCACTGGTTGAACAAGGAATTTGGGATGAAGATCATTCTCTGGTCGGTAGATCCTCTGGACTGGAAGTATCACGACTCGGCCCGTGTGGAGAGAGTAATTCTGGCGGAAGCAAAACCCGGCTCCATTATTCTATCGCATGACATTCACGCGACGACCGTGGCGGCAATGCCCGATCTCTTCGATAAGCTCCAGGCAAAGGGTTACAAATTCGTGACCGTATCCGAATTGATTGCCATGGATAAGCCGGTGCCACAGCCGAAGACGGAAACTGCGTCAGCTAGTCCTACCCCAAAGCAGAAGCACAAAAAGAACGGGCAGTAAGTTTGGGTCGCGATTCTTGTTTAGATACTTGGAGGGACATCCTCCGGCATGTCCCATTATGGATATAACGCCTGGGCATCAATGCAAATAATGGTTCAAGCCTGAGGTTGACCCTCCATTGAAAGCAAAGCGGAACGCTACTCGACGGTAACGCTCTTCGCGAGATTTCGCGGTTTGTCGACATCACAACCAAGCTCGACGGCGAGGTGGTAGGCGAAAAGCTGAAGAGGGATTACATTCAAGATCGGCGTCAGAATCTCGGGAGCGGCGGGCAGAAGAATGAGATCATCGGAAACGTGGCGGAGTTCTTTTTCACAGCCTTCGGTGCCAACAACAATCACCGGGCCTTTGCGGGCGCGGACTTCCTCGATATTGCTGAGATTTTTTTCAAAGACGCCATCTTTCGGCGCGATAAAGATCGACGGTGTGTCTTCGTGGATCAAGGCAATGACGCCGTGTTTTAATTCCGCACTTGGGTGACCGGATGCGGAAAGATAGGAAATTTCCTTCAGCTTTAGC
Organism: Chthoniobacterales bacterium; assembly: GCA_039935735.1. GTDB lineage: Bacteria > Verrucomicrobiota > Verrucomicrobiia > Chthoniobacterales > JBDTJR01 > JBDTJR01. The sequence goes on from JBDTJR010000246.1 coordinate 5,328, forward strand.
GCGCCTTCCATGGCGATCGGGTAATTAAACTGACGGCCCATGAAGAGGAAATTCTTGGCGTGCGAATACTTTTTCGCGATCTGTGCGATGTGATTATTGAGCGTGAGAATCTGTTTAATTTTTTCCGGCAGCGCTTCCAGCTCGGCGAGGATTCGCATGCCATCGGTGCTTGAGAGATGACGCATACGCCCCATGAGCAGGGAGATGAGCGTGAGAATAACAAGCTGCGAGGTAAACGATTTGGTCGCCGCGACCCCGATTTCCGGGCCGGCGTGCATATAGACTCCGCCATCGCTTTCGCGAGCGATGGTGCTGGCGACATTATTACAAATACCCAGCGTGCGGTGGCCCTTGCGTCGACTTTCGCGAAGGGCTGCAAGCGTATCTGCGGTCTCACCGCTCTGACTGATCGTGAAGACCAGCGAATCGCGCGTCATGGGAAGATTGCGATAGCGAAACTCGCTGGCGAATTCACACTCGGCGGGAATCTGCGCGAGTGTTTCCAGAAGATACTCACCCACCATCGCCGCATGAAATGCCGTGCCGCAACCGATGAGCACAATGCGTTCGATGGCTCGCAACTCGGCATTCGTCATATCCAATCCGCCAAGCTTCGCAGTCGCTTCCTCGTTGGAAAGACGCCCGCGCATCGCGTCCTGCACGGTCTGCGGCTGCTCGAAAATTTCCTTCAGCATGTAGTGCGGATAATCCCCTTTTCCTACATCTTCTGCGGTAAATTCAACGCGGCTGACTTCATAGCCTACGCCTTTGCCAGTAATGCTGCTGACCTCGAAAGTATCGGCCTCGAGGGCGACGATTTCGTAGTCGTTCAGGTAAACGACATCGCGCGTGTAATTGACAATGGCGCTGACATCGCTGGCGAGATAGTGGCTTTTGGCGCTGATTCCCACGACCAGCGGGCTGCCGCGACGTGCGCCAAGAATGCATCCGGGAACATCGACATGGACGGCTGCGATTCCGTAAGTACCAATGACCTGGCTTAGTGCGACGCGAAGAGCAGCCACGAATCCCTGCCGCGATTTATCCTCGGAAAGATCGAAGGCTTTGCCAATGAGATGCGCAAGCACTTCGGTATCGGTCTGCGAAGTAAAGGTATGGCCCTCCTCTTCGAGCTGTTGTTTTAAAACCTGATAATTTTCAATGACGCCATTGTGCACGAGAGCGAGCTTTCCGCTTTGGTCAAAATGCGGGTGGGCGTTTTCTTTTGTGACACTTCCATGCGTGGCCCAGCGGGTATGGCTGATGCCGGTGGAGCCGTGGATGGGTTCCCTGTCAATCAGGGCTGCGAGTTCGGAAATGCGCCCAACGGATCGGCGGACCTCAAGAACTCCATTATTAATGATCGCGACCCCGGCGGAATCATAACCACGGTACTCCAAACGGCGCAACCCACTCAAGAGAATGGGAGCCGCTTCTTCATTTCCGATATAGCCGACAATACCGCACATAAAAGGTTAAGAATGTAGAGTTTTGTATCGTGACAAATGCCCCGCAGGCGGGCAAGATACTTTTCCCCAAAGCCGATGAAACAAGCGCTGACTGACCTGTCAAATACCCGCACTCTTGCCATCATTATGGGTGGTGGCGCGGGAACCCGACTTTTCCCGCTCACCAAGGAACGGGCCAAGCCCGCTGTGCCATTAGGTGGCAAATACCGGCTCGTGGACATCCCTATCAGCAACTGCCTGAATTCCGGCATTCGCGGCATCTATGTATTGACGCAGTTCAACAGCATGTCGCTGCACGGGCATATCACGGCGAGTTACAAATTTGACAATTTCAGCCGCAGTTTTGTGGAAGTTCTCGCAGCGCAGCAGACACCGGAAAATACCACCTGGTATCAGGGCACTGCGGATGCCGTAAGGCAGAACCTGCGCTACTTTCTGGAACGTCCGTATGATTACTACCTCATTCTAAGCGGCGATCAGCTTTACCGGATGGATTACCGGAAGATGCTCGAGCAGCATTTGGAAACAGAGTCCGATATCACGATCGCGACGATTCCAGTAAGCCGTGCCGCCGCCTCTGGGTTTGGCATCGTGCATACCGATGACAATCGCCGGATTTCCCGCTTCGTTGAAAAACCGAAGACCGATGCCGAGCTTGATACCTTACACATCCCGAAGGATCTCCTGGCCCATCTTAATTTGGCTCCGACGGAGGATCTTTATCAGGCATCGATGGGAATTTATATTTTCAATCGGCAGATGCTGATCGATTCCCTGGATAACAATCTGGCGGATTTTGGGAAAAATATCATTCCGGCGGCCATTGAGCACAAGAAAGTGCACGCCTATATTTTCCAGGGCTATTGGGAAGATATCGGAACGATCCGTGCTTTTTATAATGCCAATCTGCATCTGACCGATTCTCCGCCACAGTATAATTTTTATGAAGCGGGGTCGCCCGTTTATACGCATCCTCGGTTTTTGCCCGCCAGCATCGTGCGCTCGGCGCAAATCTCCCAATCCATTATCTCGGATGGCTGTTTGATTTCCGGCGCGAAAATTGAGCGATCCATTGTGGGGATTCGTTCCATTATTCAAGAGGGAACGACGCTGAAAAATACGATTGTCATGGGCGCGGATCTTTACGAGTCGGAAATCGCCGATCCGCCTAAAGGAGTGCCACCGATCGGGATCGGGAAAAATTGTATCATTGAACAGGCTATCATCGATAAAAATGCACGTGTCGGCGATGGGGTTGTCATTACTCCCACCGGAAAATCGCAGGATGTGGATGGGAATGGTTTTTACATTCGTGATGGCATCGTCGTGATTCCCAAAAATGCCGTTATCGCACCCGGAACATGGATTTAAAGAGCCGACTGGCGGATCACCCGGCACTTTATAGTCTGCTATTTTCACCGGCATCTTGCAAATCCCGGTTCCTCTCCTAAAATTTCCGCGTGGCTAAGAATATTGTCTATTTTGATCTGGAGACGCAACGTACGGCCAATGACGTAGGCGGCTGGGATAAAAAGCATGCCATGGGTATGTCTCTAGGGGTGATTTACAGTTCGGCTACGGGAGAATACGAAATATTCAGCGAAAAACGGGTGCAGGATCTCGTGGAAAGATTACTAAAAGCCGATCTCGTGGTGGGCTTTAACGTGGTGCGTTTTGATTATGAAGTGCTGATGGGTTATACCATCCATGATCTCCCTTCGTTGGTGCCAACACTGGATATGCTCGTACCCGTAGAGCGCAAACTGGGGCACCGCCTTTCTCTGGATGCGTTGGCTACGGGAACTTTCGGACATGGAAAAACGGCGGATGGTATCGACGCTATCCGCTGGTGGCGTGAAGGCGAGCTGATGAAGATCGCGGAATATTGCTGCTTCGACGTGAAGGTGACCCGCATGGTGCACGAATACGGCGAAAATAATGGCGAATTGTTTTATCTGGATCGTTTTTCGCGGAAGCAACGCATGGAGATCAACTGGCAGGAATCTTCATGATTCAACCTATCAAGTCCGGGCGTAATGAATGGCGGTTATCCTGGGTCGATCTCGATGATGCGCTTCCCTGTTCCTCGAAGCCGGATGCTTTGGAATCTTCCGTGGTTGAATTTTTTCTTCCAACGGTGGTACTTGTTTCTGCGGGAAATGGAAAACCGGTGGATCGTCCTCGTTTGCTTGAAGAGCTGGACCAGCATCAGATCGAATCCTATCTGGGCACGCTTTTTGATCAGCACGGCCAGCCGGAATATTTAACGATCGAATCCAGCGGCGACTGGGACGAAAAGGCATGGCAACGGTTTTCGCGCGACTATCGTATTGAGATTCACTTTACCGAACACCGAAAGAAAACGGCGGGGTCGAAGGAAGAACTCGCACGCAATCTTGCAAAAAGCCTGCAAAATGAAAGAACGTATCCTCCACAAACTCCCAAACAGATTGCCGCAGGACTAGTCGCGACCGCACAACGCACGCAATCGACGGGCAAACGCACCGCGCTATACCGAAAAGCACTGGCGCTGGATGCCGACTGTAGCCGCGCAAGCGTGGAACTCGCAGACATGGAGTTCCAGCAAGCAAACTGGAGCACTGCGCTACGCCATTACGAGGAGATTATTTCATTTGAGCTCGCACGTCTGGGGCAAAGCGGCAGCGCTTTGTGGAATGAGGAAAATAACAGACCCTATCTACGTGCGCGCCTTGGTCGCTCTATGGTGCTGTGGCAATATGGCCGATATTCCGAAGCAGCAATCGAATGCGAACTTCTGCTGCAACTCAATCCGGAGGACAATCAGGGGGCGCGGTTTTTTCTTCCGATGCTCTTCTTACTGGCGGACGAGGTGGAAAAGGCCCGGGTATTTTTTCGCCATTACGAACAGACTTATCCGAAAGATTATCAGGAGCCGTCCTTCCTTTTTGGCTGGGGTCTGATTCTTTCTTTGGCCGATGAAGAGGCGGCAGCGAAATCGCGCTACAAGGAGGGTATTTTAAAAAATATTTATATCTCTTCGCTCCTGCTGGAGCAGCCGATTCCCTCCACCGACCTTTGGCTGCCGAATGATCGCGCCGATCTGACATACGCTCATGAGTTTATGGATTCCTATGCCATGCTTTGGGAGCGCGATGCGGCATCTTTGCGATTGCTGCGTGAGGCATACGAAGAAATTTTACCGCGAATAAGACAACTTGTAGCGCTGCGACGGACGATGCTTGAATTTCAGGATCAGCGATACGATCAAAATTATCGTGAGAAATGGCAGAAGCTTTTGGCGGAAGATGAAGCGTTAATAAAACTCCCTGCCGAAACAGCCTAAGCAAAAATCGCTCCCTGTTTTTTTGACGCTCGCGGAATTTTCCATTCGTGCCAATATGATCGTTGGTGAATGACATCTTACAAAAGAACTCACTTACGGAAAGATCCACTTTCTGGCTGACGCGGTTTGTCATTCTGCGTTTGTTAGGAATCGTCTATGCGGTAGCTTTTCTTGTCGCGGCGAATCAAATTCTCCCTCTGGTCGGCTCACATGGGCTTTTGCCAACAGGATTATTTCTGGACCAGACGGCTCATTATTTTGGAACTCCTGCGTCTGCTTTTCTCCGACTCCCCTCATTATTCTGGCTCGCGCATTCGGATGCAACGCTCGTCACAACAGCGTGGATAGGGTTCGCTTTGTCGCTGGTGGTCGTTGCGGGTTATGCAAACGCACTTCTTCTCGCGGTACTTTGGTTTACCTATATGTCGTTTATTCATATTGGGCAGGACTGGTATGGTTTCGGCTGGGAAACTCAACTTTTGGAAACCGGCTTTCTTGCAATTTTTCTGTGCCCTCTATGGGATGCGCGGCCTTTCTCAAAAAGGCCCCCGCCGGTGGCTATCATCTGGCTGTTCCGGTGGCTGATCTTTCGCATCATGCTTGGGGCGGGGCTGATTAAATTGCGAGGAGATCCGGCATGGAGAGATTTGACGGCTCTGGATTACCACTTCCTGACACAACCACTCCCCAATCCCCTCAGCAGGTGGTTTTACTTTCTGCCAAAGCCATTTCTTCGGATGGGAGTATTATTCAACCACGTGTCGGAGCTCGTCGCGCCCTGGTTTGTCTTCTGGCCGCGCAGGGCCAGTATCGCCGCCGGTGCGCTGATCATTCTCTTTCAGTTTGCTTTGATCGTTGGCGGAAATCTTTCTTTTCTGAACTGGCTTACGATCATCCCCGCTTTGGCATGTTTTGACGATGCCGTCTGGTCAAAGATTTTGCCTCGATCATTGATACAAAAAGCAAAAGCTGCGGAGGAGGTTCAACAACCTGGCGAGAGAATGAATACTCTGGGCTGGTCCCTCGCGGCGATCATCGCTTTTTTAAGTATTCCCGCAGTGATGAATATGGTGTCGCCAAATCAGGTAATGAATGAGTCTTTCGATCCGCTTCATATTGTCAATACATACGGAGCTTTCGGAAGTGTCGGACGTGAGCGCACTACGGTTGTTTTCGAGGGGACTTCGGAGGAGACTTTGAATGCGAAGACCGTGTGGACACCTTATCTTTACAAGGCACTCCCGGTAAAACTTGACCGGATGCCGCCACAAATTGCGCCTTATCAGCTTCGCCTGGATTGGCAGATGTGGTTTGCAGGAATGAGTAATGTGGAGGAATACCCGTGGACGCTTCACCTCGTATGGAAGTTGTTGCACAATGATCCCGGAATATTGAGCCTCTTCGATGGTAATCCGTTTCCCGAGAAGCCGCCGAGTTATGTAAGAGCGATGCTTTATCGCTACAAATTTGCGAAACCTGGCAATCCTCACGGAGACTGGTGGGAGCGCGAGGAACTCGGGCAGTGGCTGCCTCCATTTTCTATTCAGAGCACGGAACTTCGCGAAAATTTACAAAATGCCGGATGGCTTTCATCCTCCGCCAAGCCGTGATTATTTACCGAGCGCATTGCGCCATACCGTTTCATCAAATCCCACGAGATGCGTTTTCTCGTCGATTGCGAAAGGTCGCTTCACAAGATTTCCATTCGTGGTGAGCAGACTGAGTGCGTCCTTATCTTTCATCTTAGGTAGTTTTACGCCGAGACCTGCGGCTCTATAATCAAGCCCCGAAGTATTAAAAAGTTTACGAATTTGTCCCTGATAAGCGCTGAGCATCCCTTGAAGTTCTTTCAGTGATGGCGGCGTTTCGCGGATGGGGATATCCTTGAAAGGAATATTTTGCGATTGAAGAAATTTGACCGCGTTTCGGCACGTCGAACATTTGGCGTAGGTGTAGACCTTCAGCATGGAAAAATTATAGAGCTAAACTTCATTATCGCAACCTTCGTAGTGACTCACTTTCAGGTTCGACATAAAAATATTTAACGAACGAGAATAATGGGTTTTGACGACGCAAAATTGCCTTCGCTCCGCTACACCCTTCGGGCTGCCTTTGGCAGGCTATGTCTCTTCGCTCCATTCTCCAATTGAGTCGATTTTCAAACTCGGCTTGATCCATTAGACTTGTTCCCTTTCCTTTGAAATTATCTCTATGGCATGTGTGCAATTTCGACATAAAAAAACCGCCGAAATTTATCGGCGGTTTTTTGGAAGATTAAAATATTAGTAGCGGAATCCCGGTTTGGGCGGTGGTCCTTGAGGAGAAGAGGTGGGCTCCGGCGTGTCTTCGGGTGCGATATTCAAATTTGGCGGTGGGAGATCAGGCAGTGGCGCGTCATTGACCTGTGCGCCGTTATAAGCTGCTGATCTTTTCCCTTTCTTTCCGTGCGGATCATTAGACGCAAAAGGTTTTTGCGAGGGAGGCACCGGGGCAATCGCATCGTTTGAAACATATCCAGTCCGCTTATCTTCGAGCTGTATAAAGCTGTAACCCCATTCTTTTTTAAGCAACATCACACGTTCGCCATTACGAAGAGAAAGATCAGGCCCACTAGGCTGCGCGGGGCCAAGAACATAAAACTGTGTAAAATCCCGTACGATCACGCACTCCGCACCTCCCTGCGCGGACGTAGGAGGTTTTTTACCCGCTGTGGTTTGGCAGCCAACCAGCGCGGCAATGCAGAAAATTAAGAGTAAGTGATACTTTAAATTCACAAGATATATCGTTTTAAAATTCTGCCTGCGCTTACAAAGGATAGCAAGGGCGGAAAATTATACAGTAGATTCGTCGTTTTTCATCTCCTGGAGATAGAGCCTCTCTAGAGTCGATACCATGGACTCAATGGCAAAATGTGTCTCGACGTGCCGGCGAGCGGCATTTCCCACGGTGCGGCGTACATCAGTACTAGCGATAAGGGAGTTTAGTCGGGATACGAAGTCCGGCGCGGAATTTGGGTTTACGAGATAGCCATTCACGCCGTCACTTATGACCTCCTTTACCCCATCGAGATCAGAACCGACAACGAAAAGACCGCTCGCCATTGCCTCGAGGACGGTGATTGGCATGCCTTCATAGCGCGATGTCAGAAGCAGTCCGTCCAGCGCGGCATAAAAATCTGGCATGTCGGAAACCAGGCCGGCAAAATGTATTTGTTTATCAAGACCAAGACTCACCGCTTTCCGGCGCAGCATCGTTTCCTCCGGGCCTGTCCCAGCAATGACAAAGTGGACATTGGTTTGGTCGCGTAAAAGCGCGGCGACATCCAGAAACAGCGAGAAATTCTTTTGCGGATGCAGCCGTCCGACTCCGCCAATGACGATGGCATCTTGTGGCAGACCCAGCTTTTGCCGACAGGCGCTTCGTTTTTCCTGCGTAGCAGGTTGGAATCGCGTGGTATCGACGCCATTTGCAAGATAGGTCACCTTGCTGGGATCGATTTTTTCAACCTTCGTCAGAAAATCCTCTGTGGATTTGGAAACCGCCACGATTTTTGATGCAAAGCGATTTGTAAATCGATCAATGGCGATATGAAGCGGCTTTTCCGAGCGGTAAAGATCATTGCAATGATCGTGAGCGATGAGATGGCGGTGGCCTAATAATGCGGCGAGTGGCTTCGCGATCCAGTTTGCGCCAAAAAGGTGAAAGTGAAAAATCTGGAATCGATTTCCGTGAGCGAGCTTTAGAAATTTTGGAATATAGGTCGGGGGGAATTTATTCCCGGAAAGGCTATGAACGCGAATGCCTTCCTTCTCAAGGCTCTCGGTAAAAAATCCGCGCCCGTGCATCACGGCGACTTCCATAGAAAAACGTGAGCGATCCATTTGGCGCGCAATCTGCAAAATAACCGTCTGCGCTCCCCCGAGATCCAGACTGTCGATGACGTGTAGAATATGGATCACGTTTTAAGGCCGTCGAGAAAGGCGGTCACATTTTTATCATTGTCATGCAATTCGCGTACGAATCGCGCAGATTCGGATTGCGCATGATCGAGCGCGGCACCTTGCGTCAGAAGTGTTTTCGCCATTTCGTGGAGTGTCTCAATCCGATTGGCCGCATAGCCACCGGCCTTGTAATTTTCGAGCAACTCATCGGGATTTACCGAGAGTGAAACAATCGCGGTATGCCCGAGCCCGGACTGGATAAAACTATTTGGCCAGCCTTCGAATTCGGAGGTGTTTATAAAAATTTTCGCAGCATCATAATGCGCCTGCACTTCGTGATACGGCACGCCATTGCGGAAGGTGACATTGGAGATTTTCTCCGCGCGGGTTCGGACGGATTCCCATAATTCCTGATCCTCACAAGGACAGATCATTTCGCAGGAACAATCCGGCAAGTTTTCTGCGAGATCGAGAAAGAGATGTGGACGCTTGATCGGTTGGCATCTTGCGACCCAAAGCAGGTCGATGGATTTTTCGCCTTCCAGCGGACGTTCACGCGGCAAAATCAGATTACGATAAAATCCACAATCCTGACCATTCCGATGAAACATCGTGCGCTGGTCTTCCGTCATGGCAAAGCCCATGTCGCAATTTTTGACGGCGTATTCAAACATGGCACCCCGAACGGGATTGGCCTTGCGGAACTCTCCATTAAGCTCCGTATCCAGACCACAGATGAAGCCCAACTTGTAACCGAATAATGGCTTTAAAAGCAGAAGCACGAACAGCCATGCCGTCCACCCGAGGAGCAGAACATAGTCGGGGCGTTCTTCACGCAAAACACGCATGATTTTCGGCAACGCGAGCAAAGTATCCAGATGTTTGCCGGTGTGAAATTTTCCGCCTGTGCGCGTTTTGACGCCTTGAAGCATGCGACCGTCCTCCTGCCCGATATCGCCTCCGACAACCGTTACATCGTGAGGAATCTTCGCGAGCGCATGCGCCAATAGTGCGATCTGAAGCTCTGCACCGCCGGAAACTTTTGTGGATTCGGGATCGAGAACCAGATGCGCATAGCTTGATAGAAAGAGAAATTTCATTTTGTAAAAAATGAAGCGGCGATTTTAAACCATGGCAGATGCGCAAAGCCTTCGGATTTTTGAGCACGGCATGCCTGAAGAAATTTTCGTGCTTCGCCGCGACTCTTCCGCAGCATGCGATGAAAGAGCGTGTAGTCCTGTTGTGCGAGCAGGTTATTCATTCCTACGACATTACTTTCTTTAATCAGAAACGCCTTCATTAATTGATCGCGCTGCTCAAAGTAATTTTTCCAGTTCAGATCTTCACAATCCGTCCACGCATTCATGATTTCCCGAAAATTTTCGGATTTTATGGAATCACCAGCGAAGCGCGAAATATTCTGCCCCATGATTTCTCGCAGCGGAGCGCTACTGACTTTATCGACCGCATCGTTCTCCGTACCCATAATGGATTTCGCATGTTGGCGATAGGAAACAAGAGCGCCCTCGCATTTTACAGCGCGGCCGTTTGCGAGGAGTCGTGTCCACAAATCATAATCCGCGGAAACGTTGTCCCGTTTATAACCCTTGAGGTTATCGAAAACTTTATCGTGTCGAAACATGACGGAGCTGTGCGGAATCGCATTGCGGAAGCAGAGATCCCATCGCAAAAGCTTTTCGTTTTCGGGAGCGTGAAGCATTCCACAAAAAATTCCCGAGTTGTTGATCAGATGTGCGTCGGAATATAAAAAATCGGCCTCTGGATTTTCCATGGCGCGATTCACCTGCTCCTGTAAGCGGTCGAAGCGGCTAAGATCGTCTGCATCCTGCCTCGCTATCCACGGTGCACGGGCTTTGGCGAGACCCTGATTCAAGGCTTCGACAAATCCCACATTTGCGGGCAGTGGTAATAGCTGAACTCTGGGATCGGTAAACTCGCGAGCGATTTTTAGAGAGTCATCGGTGGAACCGTCATCCACGATCAGGAGTTCGAAGTCGGAAAATTCCTGATGAAGAACGGAGGTGATGGATTGCCGAAGGAACTTTTCCGCATTAAATACGGGCATCAATACCGTTACGAATGGCGCGTCGATCGAGGTCATGGATTTAGGACCTTGTTGAAAATTGCAGCATGCGCATCGACCCAGCGGTTTTTATCGAATGTGCTTTCCGCATGACGACGGGTTGCTTGTGCGTAAGCCGAATAGTCGGAGAATATTTTTTTGATGGCGTCGGCCATTTTTAGAGCGTCGGGAGCTATATCGATATCCCAGTTTTCTTCGACATCGACTAAAATTCCGCAGTTTGGTGGAACAAGTTCCGGCATTCCGCCGCTTTTCGAACCCACGACGGGAATTCCCGAAGCCATCGCTTCAATGGGAACCGTCGGGCAAGGGTCTTTATACTTCGGATGAATCAGCAAATGCGCCGCGCGATAAATTTCAGGGGCCTCTGCCTGTGTGAACGGCGGGAGAATGCGCACATGCGCGCGAAGTTCCATGTGTTCGAGATAGGCGTCCACTTCCTGCTCGCCACTCTTCCACCGAAACTCCCCGGCTATCGTAAGGCGGGCGTGACAACCGTTTTTCAGAAGATGAGAAAGACAATCCAACGCGCTTTTCACGCGGTAAAAATGATGACTCGTCCCTGCGGCGAGTAATTCCCAGGGCTCGGAGGGAAGCGGTGTTTCTGTCGGATGAAATGCTTCAAGATCGACGGGATTAAAAAGGATTTCGTTCGGAGCATCAACCGGTGTCAGGTAACGATCTGCACACAAACGGCAAAACTCGCTTTGATAAACGACATAGTCAGCTTGCTTGATGAGGTTTTTCAGCGGCGCATTGAACCATGGGTAGTAATCGCCGCACCATGAGCGATATGCGACGCCATTTTGATTCCATACGAACTTGCATCCTTTGGATTTCGCAAAGGACACCAGATCCTCCCAATACGGAACGGGCGCGCTGCTGACGAGATAGAGGAGATTAAAGTCATTGAGATGTTGCGGAAAGCGTTCCTGAAGATGCAAGAGCTTCACATTACCGCCGATGACAATGTCATTTTTATCGGTATTGGCAATGTGCCCGTAATTGAGTCGGAGATCCTTTTGCGCTCCGTCTATGGAAACGCTGAATAACTGACTGCGGAATGAACGACGACGGTAGGCATGATAAATGCTGCGCGCCGCTTCAAAGGTGTTGAAGTAGGCAGACGATAATAACCCCGGAGGCGTAGACATATTTACCAGGGAAGTTTTCTGCCAAGGAACTCTTCGAGTTCGTTATTGTGAGGTGCGAAGAATGCTTTTAGTTCCGTTTCTATATTGGAATCCATTTTGTCCTTATAATTTCCGAACCGCGCAAGAGGAACGGCGGGAAGTTCCCACTCCGGCAAGCCGAGGTGGCGATAAACTGCCTGGATTTGCTTTTTGGGATCGTTGAAAAAATCCTCGCTGAGAATGAAGAGGCAGTTTTTGCGATCAAAGCATTCAAGCCACCGCTTGCTGTGCAGGGCGTACATTCCATTTGCGAGATATCTCAAAGGACCGGCTTCGGTTCGTAAGGAAGAGGCGACCAACGGAGCAAATTCAGGATCGGAAAGCCATTTTATCGCGCGACGTACAATAACGGAAAAATCCTCTTTTGCCGAACCGTCGCGGATGAACATCTGATGATCCGACCACGCACGCGCGACGGGATCGCGAAACATGAAAACGAGTTTCGCGTCAGGGACGATATCGCGTGTGTTTGCCGGTGCATCGGGGTGAGTAAAGTATTCCACGCTCGCTTCGCCGGTAATAAATTTTTGTTTGATGAATTGACCAAATGCCAGAGGGAAATTCATCCGCGAGCGCAGGGCACTGCCGGGATAATGTATAAAATTCGTCGGCTCCTTACGCATGGCGCGACGCACGCCGGGATGCATGGCGATACAGTCATACATTGAAGAGGTGCCACATTTTGGTGCACCGGGGAGGATAAAGTCCGGTAGTGCGCGCAGGGGGGACGAAGCTAGCCGCCATGCCTTCATCAATTCGGCTTTAATGTTTGGCGCTTTACTCATCCGTTTCCAATCCGTTTCCAATTCGTTCCGTAATCTGCACGCGCATTCTCCTGGCCACATGCTCCCATGTGAAGCGGGATTCCACCATTTGTCGTCCTGCGCGGCCAAAGCTGGCAGCTTTGTCAGGATGATTCAAAATTTCCAATAATGCGGCGGCTAGCGCTTTTTCATCACTCGGCGGAACAAGAAGTCCCGTCTTTCCATCTTCGACGCGCTCTACTGAACCGCCAACGGCTGTTGCGACAACCGGCAAACCGTATGCCGCAGCTTCCACTAATACCGTAGCGGAAGGCTCGTATTTGCTGGGGAGGCAAAAAACATCGGCTTCTTCGTAGAATCGGCACACTTCCGATGTAGGAATGCGGCCATAAACCTTAACACCTTCTTCAGAAATATCGGGATTGCAACCGATGATCCAAAGCTCTGCGTCTTTAATATGCTGACGCACTTCTCGAAACGCTTTCAAAAGAAAAGGACCACCCTTTCGATCCCAATCCACACCTACGAAAAGAATGCGCTTCAATTTTTCGCCGAACGATTTTACCTGTACAGGCATGGGAATATTAATTCCTGAAAATACGCAATTTACCCGGTCGTCGGGGATTCCGTAATCTTCACTTATGGAAGTCGCGGCAAAGTTACTGCTCGTGAAATTGATATTCGCGTTTTTATAGAGCGCATCCTCCCGTTCCATCCACCGCGCTGTTACAGGAAGCGGCTTGGCGCGATTGGGGTATCGGGCATTCGCGAGATAGGTATGATCAGTATAAAGAAAATGCGGGATATCTGGATGCGATGCATCAAACAAAGACTGTGTTTGAAAAGTGAAGGCTGTTGTTTCCGGTGATGCGTTGCGCAAACTCCAAAGGCGGACCGCATCCCAGGCATCTGCAAACCGCAGGAAAAAATCCCGTGGGTTCTGACGATTACCGAGAATGTGTTGTGCATAGCGCAAACAGGCACGACTGAAGAGTGATGCTCGCAAAGCAAGATTGCGCTCTAGGATATCTTCGAGAACATCGATCACTTCAAATTTATAGTCGGAAAATTCATCCTTGAAACGCGGCAGGAGCATTTCATTGATTCGTGAAAAACCTCCGACTTTAAAAATGAAAATTTTCTTCACGCGAAAAAACCTAGAAGAAATTCACGATGCGCCTTTGCCACTACTTCCGTACTGTAATGATTTTTCACCACTTCTATTGCTGCTGTTTCGGCTACTTCGAGATTTGGACCGCTATTGAGTATCTCCGCAAATGCGGTATCCCAATCCATTTCGGTTCGGCAGATTTGTACAGCGTTGGGTGAATAATTCGCTACGTCCTGGTAACTAGGCACAGGGCTTCCTATAGCGGGTAAGCCACAGGCCATGGCTAAAGTAATCTTCCACTCGGAATGTCCGAGATTGTAAGGCCCGTCGAGAAAACGTGGAGAAATGACAACTCCTCCATTTTCTGTGTAAAGGTGCATCAGGTTTCCTACAGATGTAAAACTATGAATCGTATGCGGAACGTCCTGTAGCAACTGCTTAAATTGCTGTTGTTTCTCTTCGGGCCAGACTTTTGTCGCCGCAAGATCATTCGTGACGATATGGAGATGAATCTGCGAAGCGTATTTGCGCAGGACATTTTCAATCAGGAGAAAATCCAGCATCTTTTGCGGCATACCGCTCCACCATAAGAGGAGTGGGGAGATTTTGGACTTTTTCGGCCGCTTAGATTGGAGTGAGAAATTTACATTATCGGGAATCCATTTTGTCGGTTGTTTGGAATATCCCGAACAAATATTCGCGAGATGTCGTGATGATGCCATGACGCCATCGGCGAGAGAGGTCATCGCGATTGCCTGCTCTCGTTGCTCCTCAGTGGCGACCATTTCCACAAAGAGCGGATCGGCGTCACACTGCGTATAGTAATCAACATTCGCGTCGAAAATGACCCGTGTTCCAGCCCTTTTTGCGGTTGTTGCCAAAGCAATACAATCTGCGGACATCGATTTAACCATGACCAGCGCGTCGTAATGCCGCCAGGGTTTGTAAAGCTCATAGCGGAGATCAGCACTTTGATTAATCACGTCCGCGATCCAATGAAACCGCATGAGACTCATCGGAGAGGCAGAGTCGTCCCAGCCAACAATCATATGATGAGGAAGCATTCTCGATCGCATAATGGCCTGCGGTTGAGGCAGGCGGCTGTTAATTATAAATCCGACGCGACGCATGTTCTAATTAGCGAGACACGAAATTTGAAATATCTACTGTTGAGGATTCTCCACGAGCGTATTTTTCCTCTTTCCAGTTTTGCGGGGCTTTCGGATTAAAAAACTGCGCTATTTTTTGGACAACTTTTTCGACATTCCACGCATATTTATCCATGATATTCAACCGTGGCTTGTCCGCGCTATCGAGTGTCGACCGTTTTAGGAAGCAAAGATGCAGGCAGCGAAAGAGAGATTCTTCCCATGCAGTGGCTTTGTGATAGTCGTTCCGCTGCGCTTCGCTGAATCCTGCTCGGAATGCGATATTCCCGCCATGCAGTCGCTCCAGACAATTGCCGCTCCAGTCATAGATCGCAGAAAAGTTATAAAGTTTTGTCATGCTTCGGCAGGGAGGTGCAAGAAATCCTGTGGCTGTGTCATTTTCCTGATCGAGTGTTTTGACATTCAATACATTTCCAAAGATGGCCCACATGTCGGAGAATTTTCCGGCGACCAGCTGCTCACGAAATTTCTTTAGTCCTGCGGGATCATAGATTTCATCACCGTCCACTCCGAATATCCAGCTCTGCGATCCAGCATAGTGTCGGATAAGCTGATGACTTTCCCTTGGATGTTTAATCGAATGGTATCGTAGCTTCTCAGGAAATTCTGCCTTGAGGCGCTGGAGTATTTTCGATGTTCCATCGGTCGATTGATGATCGGCTATCAGAATTTCGTCGCAAAATTCCAGGATGTTGCGAATCGACCATTCGATAAAAAGGTCTTCGTTCCGCACGAGCACAATTCCTATGACGCGCAAACGTGCTCCTTATTCAGAGATTGCGGGTTCCAGGGATAGATCGGTCCCTGACGAAGTTTTTCCGAAGAGATTCGATAACCGGCGATTAACTCCCCCACTCCGGTTAAAAACTGAAAAGGGTGTAGGAAAAATGCCTTTCTGAAAAATGTGCGGATAAGATAACGGGAAAAATGTTTTCGCACAGAAAGCAGTCCGAAGTTTTTCCGCCAAAAATAAAGCAATGTCGCCCAGTAATTTTTATCCGCGAGGATCAGCGCGTTTTTTCCTTCCGGGCGTTTTCCACCGCTGGAGACTTTCAAATGAACGGCGCTTGCCTCCGGATCGAAAACAACGTGCGCACCAATCTGTTTTAAACGCCATGAAAAATCCGTGTCATCAAACCATGTGCGGCTGAATTGCTCGTCGAATCCACCCGCAGCAATGGCAACTTCGCGGCGAATCGACCCGTTGCAGCTTGGCCAATTAATAGCACGGCAGCGCTGCGAGAAATGCAGAGGGAAAAACGTCCAGCCGTCGGGCTGCCACTCGAACTCCTTTGAAGTTTGGTCGGTGGGTTTTTGATTCGGTCTTAGTACCTGTCCAGCGATCGCATCGATTTCCGGCGCGTGATAATTTTTAACGTGCGACTCGACAAAAGTGATTGGCAGTCGCACGTCGTCATCTACCATGATGAGCAGAGAACCGACGGCTTCACGAATGGCGCGATTGCGGGCGACTTCGGCATTTTGCACCGTTTGATAAATGTAGCGCAATTGAGGAACGTCTTTAAGAGCGTCACTTGGATCGACGGGGTTTCCACTGTCATCCCGGGATTGATCGATGACGATAATCTCATCGGGATATTGCGTTTGCTTGAGAATATCGTCCAGAGTCTGACGAAGGGCAGCGCGGCGATTGCAGGTCACAATCAGGATGGATGTGCTTTCAGGCATTCGAAGGATTTAAACGGCAACGTGTTTAAAGTTTGAAGCTTTGGCGATCTTCTCCAGCAATTCACGGCCGTGAGAAGAACGCTGCAACATTTTCACGAGATAAATATTGAGCCGTCCTTTTTGAAGAAGACCGGAAAAGAACATCGGATACGGGCCATTGCAAAACACATTGTCGAAAGCCACCCACCGCGAATAACTTTCCGCCAGCTTCACGCTGGGAATAAGTGGGCAAACGGCCATCAGTTTATTAAAAATCCACCGCTCGGTTGCAGTGGAGATGCGCCTCTGCGTTGTCAATGGTTGCGACGACATTCGCGACGCGGCGATTTGATAACACCCTTGCTTCCATTCCTCCGGAAGATCGGCCTGCAGCTTATCGCTCGTCTTTTCGAAATGCCATGCGGAACCATTTTTTGAAACGTCGCGCAGTGAAATCTCACAACATTTCTCCAGGGTATCCAGTCGCCACAAAGCAGGATGAAGATGAAATCGAGGGGCTTTGGGCAGCGTCAGATGCATCATCCGATAATGCGCCTCATCCAATATGGGGGATTTCGAGGGATGCCGTCGGTTATCCCAACCCATCAGGCTGATATATGCCGCCGAAAGTTTTTCCATGAGGCTGGGCAGCGTCTTATTAAGATGTTCCTCATGGCAGGGAGCCAGGGGCACGTGCTCTTCCGCTATCAAATACGCCTGCGTGAAATGTTGCTTCGCCTGTTGCACTCCATTCAGCACCATGGCCGACCAGTTTCCGCGAAGCTCGGGATTGGTTAATTCGAAATGCGGCATCGCGCCCGCCTCTTCCTTCGTCAGACCGAGTAAATAAATGGGAGGATGCGATGGCCAATACCTGCCGATTAATTCCAATGCGAGTGGAGCTACCCACTGGTAGTCCTTCCAGACCGGCATGAGAATACAGAGATTGTTTGAAGCTTTCATCGAAACAGCGGACGGAATCCGCGCGAACAGATTAGCTTTGCGATCGGGCGATCAGCATTTGAATGGCGTCGGCATAATCCAACGCCATGCGGTCACCGGATGGCAGCGTGTGTAATAATTTTTTATGCAATGCTGGCAATTGAGCGGTCATTTCGTGCAATCGCTCGACAAGATTATCGCGAAACCCGAGACCGTATTTCTGCCCTGCTTCCACAATGCCGCCGCCGTCTTCGTGATAGAGAAGCGGTAGTCCGCACTGTGCGCCCTCGACATGGTGCATGCCGCAAGGTTCCCAACGTGATGCGGTGACATAAAAATGGCATTGGCGCAGATGCTCCGCCAGAGGGCGGCCTGTCATGGGCTTGAACAGGCGGGCCGTTTTCCATTCGATACTTTTTGGCCAGCGACCAATCATCCATAGTTCGAATCCCTTTAACGTGCCATCGGCGATAAGGCGGTCGATTTTTTCGTACACATCAAATCCTTTCAACGGATTGTCCGACCAGTGGTGTGTGACAATGCGGATCGGCTCTCCATTTTTCGGAAGCTGGTAGCCAATCGGATGATACACCCGCGGATCAGCGCCATTATAGATACAGGAGTGTTCGCGTTTTTTATCGAACCATTTTGCGACGAAATAATCGCGCAGCCATTCGGAAATAAATACCGTGTAATCGCTCAGCTCGCTGGTGCGATGCAAAATGTCATCCATATCATTCGTTCCCTTGCGCTGGTCGCATTCATTGACACGATGGAAAATCGGCACCTCGGGGTGCTGCTTGCGGAAAGGAATAAGTTCCTTCAATCCGAAGCGCTTCGCGGGGTTGTCATCACGTGGATCGATCACGAAAACGAGATCGGGTTTGCGGCGGAGATGATAAACCACGTCGTAGCCGCGACGAATCAACAAGGTGTGCAGTTGCCAGACAAAGGGGCTGGCTCCTCCCCACGGGGAACGTGTCGGCACCATGCTGATTGCAACGCAGGGTCTGGGAGATCGATTAAAAAGACGCATGATATTTAGGAGAGCCTTTGTATTATCCGATTTTCTTCAAGGGGAAAAATGAGGGCCGGAAAGTGAGTTCGAGAATCTTTCCGAGAACGCGAATGACCTGTAAAAGGAATGGGCTGACGTCGTAGCTGCCGGTCTTTTTTCCATTTAGAAAAACCATGCCGCGTGTCATGTCCTGTGCGAGGGGTTCAAAAACGACCCCCTCTGTTTCCAGAATTTCCACGGAGTCATAATAGCGCGGTGCATGCGCGGCGACGATGCATGTCCCAAGTCCGTAGGATTCCAACGGCGAAAAATCATCCATAAGGATACTACCATTCGGCGCGAGCATTTTCGTGCTGTAGACAAAATCATGAAACACGGAATGCACGTCGTGACCCGCATCGATAAAAATAAAATCGTAGGTGTTTCCGGCTGCGGCGAGCCGGGGAAGAACTTCCGTGGTTGCCCCGGTCTTTAGCGTGATGCGTTTGCGAAGTGTGGCAAAGTGTTCGTTCCACACCTTATCGAGTGCCAGTTGCGAAGTTGAATTCTTCCCTTCTACACAAATCGGCCAGCGCTGTGGCGTGGTGGGAGGAATGATGTCAACGGACGTGATCTCACCGCCCAGGTTTTCGCTTTCGAGCACATCCGCCATCGACATGGAGCCGAGTCCTCGTCCTGTGCCGAGTTCAAGAATACGTTGCGGGCGCAAAGTGCGAACGATGTGGCGCAGCAGAAGCGTTCTTTCAAAATTCGCACTATAATAATTCCCCGCATCTTCCTTCAAACCTGAAAAATTTCCGATTCCCAGCACCCGATTTTTTTCCTCGGGGCTGTCGAATTTTTTGAGCCAGCCAGATAAAGTGAATGGGGTGTTTTGCATAAAGTGTAATGATTATAAATTGGCGTTTCGTTTGATTGCGAACTGGCAGGCTGATTTTATGTGATCGGCGAAGTTTTGAATGGAGTAATGTTTCAGCATTACTTCGCGGCCATTTTTTCCGATGCGACGTGCTTCTGTTGGATTTTCCATGAGAAAACGAACTTTTTCTGCAAGTTGCTTTTCATTACCAGGCTCGAAGAAGAGCACGTGATTTCCCTCTTCAAATTCCGGATGCAGCCAGAACCCTTTCGTTTTTGTTAAGATCACCGGACGTCCGCAACTCATCGCCTGGAGCGCCACGCTTTGGCCAGAAGGCTGCCAGGTATCCAGCAAAGGCACCACGACGCATCGACTATTTTGATAAAGATCGCGAAGATCGCCGTCCGATACGCTGGCATCTTTCCAGCCACTTCGCACGTGATCGAGATTTGCAGGAAAGGGTGTTTTTACGGAAAGCTTTGTAAGCAGTTTATGAGGATAAGAGCTGGCCGAAGCCGCTTTGACAAAAGTTTCAAAATCACGACGACCGTCGTTGCCCGCAGCAAAAACAAAATCTCCCTCTGCTTCGGAATTGCCCCAATAGTCTGTATCCACGCCGAAGTCGCAAACATGGAAGCGATCATCAGGAATCGAGAACGCTTCGGCCATGGGTTGGCGCTCGGTTTCCGCAAAAAGAAAAACTTCCTGTACCTTCATAAGCGGGGCGGTAAGTCGGCGTCTCCATGGAGTGTGGGTGCAATTTACGATTCCACAATGAATCGTGACAATCGGAGTTCGCAGACGGCCAAGCTTCTTAAGTAACCCAAGCGACATCCCCGCGCGAGAATTTGTCGCGACAATGCAATCACATCCGTTCCACTTTTCTAAATGCGGCAGACAGGCGACAAAATGCGCGAGACTGAATCGCACGGGAAACCACAGCCCCCAGTTGTGATCAAGCCATCGCAACAGACGGGAGACCGATAGTTCGTCGACTTCATCATAGAGAACTTCATCGCCATTGCGTTCAAGTTCGAGAGCGCCATAGAAAAAATCGGAGGGAATCGATTTTGGATTTTTTTTAAGTTCTTCCAGTCGATCCACTCTTCCGCCCGCATATACAAATCCCAACTTCATTCCTAGAGGCCGGTGCGGTTGCGAAGTTTCCCGCGACAACGCGCCAGGAGTCCGATGAAGCCGCCGAAGATATTCACAAAAAGATTACCCGGTTTATCCAGAAAAATGACTTGCCCCGGATTGAAGAAATCCAGCGCCGGAAGTGTGACGCGCATGTTATTCGTTTCATTAATTGCACGTGCAATAGCCTCCAGATCGCCTCGCCCATGAAGGATGCGTACTTTTTGGCGCGCGCAAAAGCCGGGCATCACTGAGCGATAATTATACTCTGGAGGTAGAATATACAGCGAAACATCCGATTCATAAATCGCCTGCCGCAGATGCACCTGATCGCCGATCTCGGGTTTTGCGCTGTCCTTTAATTCTTTTTCGTAAATTTCGATCCAACGCCGGAACATTTGCTCCACTGCGGCATTCTTGCGATAGGCAATAACTCCGGAATTCATCTCTGCGAAACAATTTGGCGTGGGATAAGCGCGATCATGCCGCATCGGAGCGTGTGCTATCGCGACGTCAAACCGCTCAAGAAGTTGGAAAACATCTTCGAGTGGATGGCAAACGAAGGTATCGGTATCGAGAAAGAGCGTGCGCTCGAAGGGCGAATCGAGCATCGGCTGCACTTTGTCGGCAAAGAAGTGGCGCGGATTTTCAATGATACGGACTTCATCGAAAGCATCCGGCTGCGACGGTTGCTCGTCGGCAAAAAGACAGATCGGTAAATCGGGCATCTGCTTTTTTGCAGAGCGTGCGGATTGCACGGCTTCCGCGATATACCGTTCACCCGTGGCGACATAGAGAATGCCTGTTGATTTCATGGCGTGCTTTTTGGAGTGCTTGTATCCGGTTGCAGGATTTTCCCGTGTTGCAGCGGACGCCCGGCAGCGGCATTCGCGATATCTTCCATAATGAGATTTCCCGCTGGTGCGAGATAATGGTGCTCATCGAGATACATCGAGGAGTTATCCGTGATTTCCTTGCACTCGGAAAAATCAACCACTCCACCAAGAGTCGCGACATCATTTCTCCATGTGCGGACTTCAGGAGCCAACCGTGAATTATCCAATGGAGGATGGTACCATTTCGACTCCGGGTTTATAAAAAAGATAATATGCGGATGATCCTTTTTAAGTTTCTTTAGCCATTCAATTTGCGTCGGATCATAGACGTAATTTTTGAAGGCCGGGATCTCCGCTATTGTCTGCTGACTGTATTTTTCCAAATACGCGGGAACGGCGTCCTTTTCTTTCTGTGTCGGATTAAACAGTGCATTTCCATCCGGAAGCATGCGGTGCCTGGTCGGTCTATTGGGATCTTTGAGGGATTCCTGCAAAGTCTGGATATCGATTAACCGCATCAGCGCGTCTCCCCAGGCAGCGGGGATTTTTTTGCTATCGAGATAAAAAATAATGGGTTTCGGCGGAGTATCGAAGGCGAAAAAATCGAGCCCGATGATGACAAGCATGTTTGGATTTTTTGCGCAGGCCATGCGTACAAATCGATCGACCGTAGCGAGACTCGCTCCCTGCATGGCGAGATTGAACGTATGTTTACCAAGCTCCTTAAAGCCGGGACATTCAGAATTAATACGCAGGGGGCGCGAGGAACCAAATACCGCAGCATCGATGTAATTTCGTGGAAGATATTTTAGCAGCCCGCTTTTAAATTTCACATCGGCGTAGTTATCAATGCGCACGATGGGGTGTGGTCGCCATCCGGTGAGATAAAAAAAGTCGGCGAAGGGATCAAAATAGCTATTGATGCCAAAAATGACCAGCAGCACAAAGACTGTACCAAGGCCTACCGTCAGCAGATATCTTTTTAAGGATACCTTCGTCGTTGTACTAGAACTGGAAATAAAGAAACCGGGATGGTCTTGCCATTCCGCAAATGCAAAGGCCCAAAAGCAGGGCGACTACCAGGCCCCATGAAAAACCGGGACGCCACAGAAAGCGTGTCCAAAAAGCTTTCGGATGTTCCTCAAAATTAAGAGCCGGATGAAAGCGTGCGAGCAATTGCTGGGTATTGGGCAATACCAGAGATGCGAGAAGTAAAATCGCGGTGCAATATAGATCGATGGGGGTCAGCGCTTTTAAGGCGAAATGTTTGGCATGGAACATTCCGTGCAGCATCTTCCACGCTGCGGAAACGGTAGGAGCGCGGAAAAATGCCCAGCCGATAAGGATACAGACATACGTAAGCAGCCATGCGGGCACGCGAAGTATTTGAGATTTTATTCTGCCGAGTGGAGAATTCATCCACGCGTGATTAATGATGAGATACGTACCGTGAAGCACGCCCCAGATTACAAAGGTCCAGCCTGCGCCGTGCCATAAACCGCCGATCATCATCGTGAGCGAAAGATTGGCAAATTGACGCCACTTGCCATCGCGGTTTCCACCAAGAGGAATGTAGATGTAATCGCGCAGGAAGTGCGAAAGTGTGATGTGCCAGCGCCGCCAAAACTCGGTGATACTTTCCGATTTGTAGGGTGAATTGAAATTAAGCGGCAAAAGAATATTGAACATACGGGCCAGCCCGATGGCCATGTCTGAGTAGCCGGAAAAATCGTAATAAAGCTGAAGTCCGTAAGCAGCAACGCCGATCCAGGCATCGGCCGTCGTGGGAATACCATAGTTGAGAATCTCAAAAGCGTGATTCGCGGTGGGTGCGATGGAGTCGGCAATGAGGACTTTTTTAAAAAGCCCCATCGTAAAGATCGTTAGGCCAATCGAAAAATTTTCCCATTGAAAATCGAATGCCTTCGGACGCTGGAATTGAGGCATCAGTTCGCGATAGTGAACAATGGGACCGGCGATGAGTTGCGGGAAAAATGCGACGAAAAGACAGTAATCCCAGAACCGAACTTTTTGGACCTTGCCCTGATAGACATCCATGAGGAACGCGATTTTTTGGAAAATAAAAAAAGAAATTGCGAGAGCAAGCAGAATAGGATCGATGTGAATGGAAGTACGGACGACGGCATTGACCGTATCCACGAAAAAATTGAAGTACTTAAAATAGCCAAGCAGGCCGATGTCGCCCACGAGACCGATGATCAAAAGAAGTTTACGCTTTCGCGGATTGGACGTCCGCAACATGCCTATCCCGATATAGTAGGTAAAAAGCATAGCCCCTAGAATCACGGGCAAATGGGAGAGTCGCCACCACGAGTAGAAAAAGAAGGAGGCAAAAATCAGCCAGACTTTCACCGCTTGCGTACTCCATTTCGCAAGGAAACAGGAAACCACCAGTACAACGGGCAGAAATCCGAAAAGAAATTGATAAGAATTAAAAAGCATTTATCACCGCTTATTGTAACGCCAGGATTTTGCCCTGCGTGAAATGGTAAAGATGGCGCAAGCCATTTGAAGCGTATCGGAGATCAAGGATACCTTGCTTCCAGAAACTTCCTTCCAATCGATCGGATGCTCAATGACCGGGCATCCCACATAATTGAGTGCAGAAAGCAGTTCGATATCAAAGGCGAACCGATCCTCCCGAAGTAAAGGCACAATTTTTTTGTAGACGTTTATCGGGATGATTTTAAACCCACACTGGCTGTCATATATTTCGGGATCGATAAATGCTCCCACCAGACTGGCAAAAATGCGGCCCATCCAGTGACGCGGCACAGCACGGAAGATTTTTTTGCCTCGCATTTTCACACGCGAAGCAAAATGTGCTTTCTCAGGTGATTCCGCAGCTCGATTCAGAATTCTGGCTGTCTCTTCGGGCGATATCGAACCGTCTGCATCCACAAAAACCAGTAGTGACTCCGTCTCTGCTCGATTCCAACCAGCATAGACAGCTCCTCCTTTGCCGTAATTTTTTTCAAGTTTCAGATATTCTACCGTTTCCGTGTTAACACTTCTCGTATTCTGGCAAAGCGTCTGCATGGCGCGGCTTTCTGTTTCCGCAGATCCGTCATCTACCACAAGAACACGCGCGGGAATTTCTAATCGGCGCAATTCCGCCGTGAGAAAAGGCAAAAAACCTTTCAGGCGATCACCTTCATTATAGGCGGGAATAACAATAAGGAATTGATTCACTGTAGAAAATTTT
>JBDTJR010000247.1:0-5990 GCA_039935735.1 Chthoniobacterales bacterium
GTACAGTATTATCGCGGCGATAAAGCCTGCGCTTATCGCGGAGAGTAATATCATTCCTCCCCTTACGAACGGGCCGATTTATCGCCCATCAGTTGCCGTTGTAAAGGTTGTGACCACGACTACGACGATACCGGCTCCTGCCAAATAGCAGACATTCCTCCCGAGTCTGGGAGCTGAGTAAAAATAGTTTGTCACGTCTGTGTACATTGCTAACTCTATTTTTGTGAGCAATACAAACGCATCTCAAACTCTTCTGGTTCTCGCCGCGGGAATGGGCAGCCGGTATGGTGGGTTAAAGCAAATTGATCCCATTGGCCCCAATGGTGAAACCATTCTGGACTATTCCATCTATGACGCGCGTCAGGCAGGGTTCAATAAGGTGGTTTTTGTGATTCGTCGTTCCTTTGAAAAAGAATTTCGCGAAACCGTAGGAAATCGTTACGAGAAGTTGCTCGAAGTGAAATATGTCTTTCAGGAGTTAAATGCGCTTCCAGAGGGCTTTGAATGTCCGCCAGAACGCGAAAAGCCCTGGGGCACCGGGCATGCGATTCTTATGGGGGCATCGGCAATCCAAGAGCCTTTTGCGGTCATCAATGCGGATGATTTTTACGGCAAGGATGCTTTTCAAGTCTTGTCCCGTTTTTTGATGAAAGAAACACCGGTAAGTGAAAGTCTCCCGGATTACGCACTTGTTGGGTATGTTTTGCGCAATACGCTTTCGGATCACGGTATGGTCTCGCGAGGAGTTTGCGCGGTGAATGCGAATGGTTACCTCGAGAGCGTACAGGAGAAAACGGCGATTCGCCGTGAAGGAGAGTGCGCTGTTTCCGAGGAACCGGGCAAGGAGCCTTTGCAGCTTACGGGCAACGAGCTTGTCTCTCTGAATCTTTGGGGATTTACACCGCAGATTTTTAAAGACCTTGATCGACTCTTTAGGGATTTTTTAAAAGAGCATCGGAATGGATTGAAGACGGAGTTTTTTATTCCAACCGCGGTGGATACCTTGATTTCCTCAAAGCAGGCCAATGCGCAAGTATTGGAAACGAGCGCGAAGTGGCTGGGCTTGACCTACCGGGAAGATAAGCCGCTCGTGCAGGAAGCATTGGCGCTACTGACAGCAAGCGGAGAATATCCGACCAGTCTTTTTTAAAAACTAAGCCGTGGTCGGTCGGTATTTTCCGAGCACGATACAGCTATTGATTCCTCCGAATCCGAAGGAGTTACTGAGTACGTAGGATAAGTCTGTCTTGCGTCCGTGATTTGGCACGACATCAAGCCCGCAACTTTCATCCGTCGTTTCATGATGTAAAGTTGGGGGGATAAAGCTCTGATCGATCGCCAGTGCGCAAATGGCAGCTTCAATCGCGCCTGTAGCACCGAGAGGGTGCGCGGTGTAGGCTTTTGTGCCGCTTACGGGAATGTGTTTGGCACGTTCGCCAAACACCTGATGAATACAGAACGCCTCATTGCGGTCATTCATCTGCGTTGAGCTCGCATGTGCATTTATGTAGTCGAGCTGCTCGGGAGTTATGCCGGCATCCTGCAGCGCCTGACGCATGGCAAAAATCGCGGCGGTGCCGTCTTCACGCGAAGATGTCATGTGAAATGCGTCATTATTTTGACTGTATCCTAGTACCTCGGCGTATATATGCGCATTGCGCTGTAATGCGTGTTCGAGTTCCTCGATAATCAGGCTGGCCGCACCTTCGCCCATGACAAAGCCATTTCTATTTTTATCGAATGGACGGCAACTCTGAGGCGGGGCGCTGCGGCTCATGGATTTTATCATGTCGAAGGCCCCAAAGGTGAGAGGACTGAGCGGGACTTCCGAGCCTCCCGCGACAATGATATCCGCCCAGCCATCGCGGATATACCGGAGGGCTTCTCCTACGGCTACGGTTCCGCTGGCGCAACTATTGGAGTTCGTCGTTCCCACTCCCTGGAATCCACATTCAATGGCGATATTGGCATGAGCGGACCCTCCAAAGACCTGTACGGCGAGTGTCTGGTTGACGTTTTTGGTACCTCCCTCGACGAAGCGCACATGCTGCGACTCCGCATTGGAAATACCCCCGAGAGCCGTTCCAAAACTAACTCCCGTACGCGGCTGTGGATTTTCACGGGACCATTTTAAATTTGCGT
Organism: Chthoniobacterales bacterium; assembly: GCA_039935735.1. Classification (GTDB taxonomy): domain Bacteria; phylum Verrucomicrobiota; class Verrucomicrobiia; order Chthoniobacterales; family JBDTJR01; genus JBDTJR01. Next base: position 2,143 of record JBDTJR010000247.1, read on the forward strand.
CCTCAAGTGCCAGCAGAGCGGATACCACGGCAAACTGTGCATAGCGATCCATGCGTTTAAGGCGCTGGAAGGGAATAAATTTTGTCGCGTCGAAATCCTTCACTTCACCCGCGGTTTTTGCGGTGAAAGGAGTGGTGTCAAAATGGGTGATATCCGTAATGCCGCTTTTTTCAGCAAGGATGGCATTCCAAAAATCTTTTTTACCGATACCTATGCAAGTTACCGGGCCAATGCCGGTGATGACGGCCCTTTTCTTTTTCACGGCGTATTCTCCAAGTAGAGCTTCATCGCACGAAGCGTTTTGTTTGCGATATTTTCAATAAAGAAATCACCGATAATATAATCGGCAATGGGCGCGAGAGCAGGGATGCGGAAGTTTAGATCGTGGAGAATCGTAACAAAAACGCCGTCTTCCCGATCTTCAAATTTCCACACCACTTCCATTCCTTTTGTGAAAGCTTTCAAATGCCGGAAATGCACTTCCAGTTTTTCCGGATCGATAATTTGTTCCGAGGTCCATGAGATGGGAATGCCGTCGCGTGTGGCTGCCATTTTGACGATATGGCGGTTTTCGCCTCGTTGTATGTAATGGATATAACGATAGTGCGGGAGAATGCGCGGCCATTGAGAAAGGTCGGCCGCAGTCTGGAAGATTTTTTCCTTCGGTGCCCGAATCGTAATGCTGGTCTGAGTATGCATGAGCTAACGGGCTGCGGTATAATGTAAAAACAGCTCCTCATTCTCCTGGTGGATTTTATTCAAATGAAAATGTCGGGAAGATTTGAGAAATTTACCAGGAAGACTTGTGAGCGAAGGTGCATCTCTCCCTCCAAAAATCAACGGAGCAATCGTGATATAAATTTCATCAATGGCTCCCGTCTCGAGCAGAGAACGAAATAAAGTCGGCCCGCCTTCACAAACAAGCGTTTTGACTCCATAGACGCTATGCAAGGTCTTAAGAATCGTCGCCATGCGTAAGCTTGAAGCAGAGGAAATCAGGAGATCCACATGGGGAGGAAGTTTTCGACGGGTTGCAGGGGGCATCTTTCGTGTGGAGAAAATTACGATGCGCGAGTCCTGATTCTGGAAAACTTTCCATTTGAGATTCAAACGTCCCGTATTTGAAACGAGAACCCGCAGTGGAACAGGCGGTAGTCCTCTTCTTTTGCGTCGTGAGCGGAGACGGAGATCGGAAATCCCCATACTCATGTTATCCGTTTCCACGGTATTTTTGCCGGCGAGAATAGCATCTCCCAAAGAGCGTATTTCCTGCAAGCGGCGCTTATCGGCAGAGGAGGTGAAGCCCGTGGGAGTAAAGCATCTCGTCGAAACCTTGCCGTCCGCCGTTATAGCAAAATTGGCGATAATTTTCGGACGGATTTGGATCATGCGTCTTCGATTTTTTTCTCAACGAGATCCACTTCCGTGTGAATCTGTGAAAACGCCGCGTGATTTCCACCGGGAGAACGATAGAAAAGATAAACTATTCCTCCAACAAGCGCCCAGAATGCCATCATAAAAAAGCTCGTGATCGAAATGAGAACCGCGACGCTTCCCGGGATTTGATAAAGGGTGGAAAGAAGTTGTTCGCTGATTTTTTCGCGGACACCGATGCCTGCCACGCTGATTGGCAAGGCTGCCAGGGTTTGAATGATCGGGGAAACCGTGAAGATATTTCCAAGTGAAAGTTGAGCAGCAAAGGCTCTGGCTGCGCAGTAAATTGATGAAAAAATTATGGTATGATTAACCAGTGAAAGAAGAAACACAAAGAATGCCGCTTTTGGTTTTCGGCTATAGGCATCAATGGCCGTAGAAAGCTCAACGATGGTTCCGCGCATGGGAAGACGCACTGGAAGACGATGTACGAGTTGTAGTTTGCTGACGACGAAGGCGACAAACAGAACTCCCATGAATGCTCCCATGACAATGATGAGCATGGAAAACAGGCCGGCTGTTTCACGAGTTTTCATGAGCAGGTCGAAGTGTAGGATTCCGACAACTACCGCGAAGAATACGAGTGCCAGTACCCCGAATACGCGATCCACAACGACACTCAAAAAAGCGGACGATTTACGTTTTGGAACAACTTTGAAAAGATAGAATATTTTAACAATATCCCCGCCTGTTCCGCCAGGCAGGAAAAGATTAAAAAATAGGCCAATCAAAAAAAGCTGACCTACTTGAAATATGGGTAAACTAATTTGCTGCACACGCAGCAGAATCCACCAGCGATAAGTGCCTGTGAAGATTACCATGCCAAATATCAGCACCCCAGCGGCAAGCCACAGGAAGTTTGCCTGATGGAGCGCTTCCGCCATATTTGCGCGCTGTTTTGGATCATGAAATATCCACCAGAGCAGACTGAGCGTCACTATGACCTGAAGAATGGTGAGAAGCGTCTTTTTCATTCCGGAAAAAGCCCTCTCCATTGCTCGATTGCGGTCATAATATCAGCTTTGCTTCGTCGGGGATTCATTTCCAAAACAAAGAGGATATTTTGAGGAAGGTAGGATACGAGCTTTTTAAAATCAATTTCTCCGCTAAAAGGCGGGCGGTGATCGTCATTTGGCCATTCCACATCATGCAGGTGACTGCCGATCGTTTGTGGGCCGATTTTTTTGAGCCATTGGAAATGATCGGTAAGGCCGAGATTATGTTTGATTTGCTGGTGCCCGAAATCATGCCAATAGCCTGTCGTAGCTCCCAGCCGGGTCAGTAGTTCAGGTATTTCTCTTTCCGAGGGAATTTCCTCGTAGCGATCCCGGCATTCGATCCCGAGCAGGATATTATTTGCCTGCGCGTGATCGAGAATCGGTTTCAGGCATTCCTCGACACGCTTAAGATAAAAGGCGCTGACTTTTTCCCTTTCACGAACCATTGCAAGTTTAAGCTGCGTATATTTCCTGGAATATATGAGGCCATTTTCGACCATTGTGATGAGGTCACGAGTCGTGATCTTCATGGTTCTTATCGTGCCCAGGTGAAGAACGACACGAGTGGCTCCCAGCCGCACGGCAGTATCAATGGTTTGTTTGGTTAGGCGAATGGCGCGTTCTCGATCTGAAGAACGGTGAGAACTGAATTCATAGCAATTCGGAGAGGCTTTGAGCACTTCAACAGGGAGAGGACAAAAATTGTGCAGACTGGTGATTTCGACTGCTCCTTTCTCTTTCATTTCCACGATGCCGGGGAGAAGGGATACTTTGACGCCATGGCCAAGCTCGATTCGATGGATACCTAAATCGAGGATTTCCTGAATCATTTCAGCGCCTGAAGTGTGGCGAGCGGAGTTCCAGCAGGTGGAAAAAGAGAGCATTGCGGTGAGGTTTATATTTCTCGTTGTTTTGTGAGGAAAGAGTAAACATGATCCTGCCGAAATGAAACTTCCATCTCTTTTCGATCTACAGGTCAACGGCTTTGGCGGGATTGATTTCCAGTCCGAAAAGCTTACATGTTCAGACCTCAGAAAAGCAGTTGATACGCTGCATGAGCGTTGTATGCACCGCATTTTTCTCACCTTGATCACGAATAGCGTGGATGCTTTGGCTGAGCAGTTCGCGAGGATTGAGAAATATCGCGCAATGGATTCAAAAGTTGCGGAGACGATTGTCGGCTATCATCTCGAAGGACCTTATCTTTGTTCGCAGGCCGGTTTTAGGGGCACCCATCCGGAGGAATTAATGCGACCTCCAAATCTGGAAGAGTTTCTTCGCCTGCAGCGCGCTGCAAATGGGAATATCAGACTGGTAACGATCGCGCCGGAGTGGAAAGGAAGCGCGGAATTTATAGCGGCTCTTACTACACAGGGCGTAGTGATTTCTCTGGGTCATACGGACGCCAGCAGCGCG
>JBDTJR010000248.1:0-11814 GCA_039935735.1 Chthoniobacterales bacterium
CAGGGACGCGGCCGTTGTGACCGCGCCCGCTGAAAGTGTTTAGCTGTTTTTCTTTTTGTCTTCGTCGACCATTTCGAATTCGGCGTCTACGACGTCGCCTTCGGCTTTCTTCTCCCCTTGGGGAGGAGCTTCAGCACCCGCGCCTTCGGGTTGTGCCGCACCTGCTGCACTGGCCTGCTTATAGAGCTCGGCGCTGATCTGCTGGAACTTGGTCTGAAGATCATCGTAGTCGCGCTTGATAGCATCGACGTCTTGACCCTTGAGGGATTCGCGCAAGGCGGCGATGGCGTCCACGACGGGCTTCTTGGCCGCTTCGTCAACTTTGTCGCCCAACTCCGTGAGTTGTTTTTCGCTCTGGTAGGCGAGGTTATCCGCATTATTGCGAATCTCGATGCCTTCCTTGGCTTTCTTATCCTCTTCGGCGTGAAGTTCGGCTTCCTTCTGAAGTCTCTCGACTTCGTTCTTGTCCAGTCCACTGGAACCGGTGATGGAAATCTTCTGTTCCTTGCCGCTACCGAGATCCTTTGCGGATACGTGCAGGATGCCGTTTGCATCGATGTCAAAGGTGACTTCGACCTGTGGCACACCGCGAGGTGCTGGTGGGATACCGTCTAGATGGAACACGCCGAGCTGCTTGTTATCGCGGGAGAGCGGGCGCTCACCCTGGAGAACCTTGATCTCAACGCCGGGCTGGTTATCGCTGTAGGTCGAGAAGATCTGCGACTTGCGTGATGGGATCGTCGTATTGCGAGGAATCATCGGGGTGGCAATGCCGCCCGCGGTTTCGATCGCAAGAGTGAGTGGCGTGACATCCAGGAGGAGCACGTCTTTGACATCACCACGAAGCACACCGCCCTGAATGGAAGCGCCGATGGCGACGACTTCATCCGGATTCACGCCCTTGTGCGGCTCTTTGCCGATCATGGAACGTGCGGTATCGATCACCTTTGGCATACGGGTCATACCACCGACGAGGACTAGCTCATCGATATCGGTCTTGCCCCACTTCGCGTCCTTCAAGCAATCCTCAACAGGCTTGATCGTTTTCGCAAAGAGGTTGTCGCAAAGCTGTTCGAGCTTCGCACGGGTGAGCTTCTTCTGAATGTGCTTAGGGCCGCTCGCGTCTGCCGTGATGAACGGAAGATTGATCTCGTATTCCTGCGCAGAGGAGAGGGCGATCTTCGCTTTCTCAGCCTCTTCCTTGATACGCTGAACCGCGTCGGGCTGGTTCGTGAGATCGCTGCCACTTTCCTTTTTAAATTCGTCGATGATCCAATCCATGATGCGATGATCCCAGTCATCACCACCAAGGTGGGTGTCGCCATTTGTAGCGCGCACTTCGAAGACGCCTTCGCCGATTTCCAGAGCGGAAATATCGAACGTGCCGCCGCCGAGGTCATACACGGCGATCTTTTCATCGGACTTCTTATCGAGACCGTAGGCGAGGGATGCTGCCGTGGGCTCGTTGATGATACGGAGAACTTCGAGACCGGCGATCTTGCCAGCGTCCTTCGTAGCATTACGCTGCGAGTCATTAAAGTAAGCGGGAACAGTGATGACAGCCTGGGTGATTTTTTCACCGAGCTTTGCTTCGGCATCTGCCTTGAGCTTGCCGAGAATCATCGCGGAAATCTCCGGAGGCGAGAATGCCTTTGGCTTGCCGTCGACTTCCACCTGGATGTGCGCGTCGCCATTTGCTGCCTTCACGAGCTTGTAGGGAACACGCTTGGTGTCGTCCTGCACTTCGTCAAATTTACGGCCCATGAAACGCTTCACCGAAAAAATGGTGTTCGTTGCATTCGTGACGGCCTGGCGCTTTGCGGCCTGACCGACGAGACGTTCGCCGCTCTTTGTAAAAGCGACAACCGAGGGGGTTGTGCGTGCGCCTTCGCTGTTTTCAAGGACAACGGGCTCGCCGCCTTCCATTACTGCCATACACGAGTTCGTCGTGCCTAAATCGATTCCTAAAATTTTTGCCATAGTATTAAATCTCCACCTATCTTATAGCAATCGCCGTGCCATGATTGAGTTATTGATTTAACATACGTATCATAAGCATGTTACGTATTATTCATCAAAAGCTCTGCCTGTCGTAGTGTGACACGATGGCGCAATCTGTCTCACTTTAGAGTAACCTTGATGGCACACTCTGTCTCACTTAAGCAGTGTGCCAGGATGAAACGAAAATTGAAAAATTGCACTATCTCCTTGCTACGGAGGAGGATTCTTCGGCATTTGTGAACGCTTTCGGGTTGTCATGCACACATTAAATTTACGGAAAGTAGCCAGTCGATGAGCATGGGCGGATCATCAGAAGGCAAGACGGCGCTTTTCCGTGTGGTCGATGCATGGTTTGGCCGGCTGGCCTGCGCGGTCTGCACGATCTGGCGCTCGGTGACGGAATCTATTTTTGGCCGAAAAAGTGACGCGGCACGCACCGGCGTGCTCTTTATCAAACTCGCGGAGCAGGGCTCGACCGTGCTTGCGGCAACGGCCATCGCGGACGCGGTGCATCAATACGGCGCGGCGAATATTTACTTTCTCGTATTCGAAGAGAACCGCTTCGTGCTCGATAGCATGGAATTGATTCCGTGGGAGAACGTGCTGGTGATCAAGACCGGCAGCATGACGCAGATCCTGACGACGGCGTTGCAGCAGCTTTTGCGAATTCGCAAAATGGGATTGCTCGCGTGCGTGGATCTGGAATTTTTTGCCCGTTCGACCGCAGTGTATGCGTACCTGACGGGGATTCCGCGTCGCGTGGGATTTCACAGCTACTTCGGCGAAGGCCCATGGCGCGGGAATTTATTTACGCACCGTCCGCGCTATAACCCGCACATGCACACGAGCGTGCTTTTCCGTGCGCTGGTAGCGTCGATCCCGATGAAGGGAAGCAGCTTCCCGCGTTTCGAATGGGTTCCACCCGAGGGAGAGCCGCCTGCGTTGCCAAAGTTTTATCCCACACCAGAAGAGGAACGCTCGATGCGAGCGCTCATCGAAACGAGCGGCGCGGGTAATCGCTCCGCGCTCGTGCTGCTGAATGCGAATGCGAGCGATTTGCTGCCACTGCGTCGCTGGGATGATGCGAACTACGTCGAGCTGGCGAAGAAGGTTCTCGCGCTTTCTGACAGGCACTACGTCGGATTTACGGGCGCGCCATCCGAGAAGGAAAAGATTTCGCGACTAACGGAGCTGGTAGGATCGGAGCGCGCATTCTGCACCGCGGGGAAAACGACGCTACGGGAATTGCTTGCGCTTTATCAGCTCTCAGACGTGATGGTAACGAATGATAGTGGCCCCGCACACTTCGCGGCGTTGACGGATATTGACGCTGTCGTTCTTTTTGGCCCGGAAACGCCCGCACTCTTCAGCGCATTATCACCTCGATCCCATCCCGTCACGGCGAACCTCGCATGCAGTCCGTGCGTGAGCGCGCTGAACAATCGCCAGACGGCCTGCGATAACAACGTGTGCATGCAGCGCATCTCGGTGGAACGCGTATTCGCAGAAGTCTGCGCGGCGCTGGAGCGACGCAAGGCGCGCGCGACGGTTGCGGTTTAATTACGCCGCTCGGAATCCAGTAGCACAGCTTCACCTTTCGGTGCGCGCGCGATTTGGATGAGCAACCACACCGCAAGGCACAGAGTGGCCAACGGCTTCAACCAATGATCCGTGAGCGGAAAAATCGGCCATCCGTAATTTTCAGTACCGCAGATTAGCGAGAGGAGTAGAATCCATGCGGTCCTGCATAGGCGTTTGGCAATGAGGCCTTCGTAAGCACCCCAGAGGCCGATGAAAGTCCCGAGCATGATGTAGGAATTCGTCTCGGTGCGTGGATTGAAAAGCATGAGATACACCACTGCGAAAAACAGGATCGCAAAAGCCGCGCGAAACGGATCACGGATAAGACGGGATTTCCACGCGAGGCCGAACGTTACCAATGCCGCGACAGCACGGACGGCCATGGTTATAAGATCGGGAATCTGAAGATGAAGGGAGCGCAGAATACCCGCGAAATCACACCATGTATTGGTAGCGGGCTTCCCGGCCCGGATCAGGGTTTCTACAAAAATACGGTATTGCTCCGACACGTAGGAAGGGTGAGGGTGAATAAACGCCGCACCGAGCATGAGCGCAATACAGGCGATCAAGGGAATAATTATTTGCGGGTACAGCACGATCCCAAGTAGTATAGGGACAATAGAGATCGGCTTTAGAACAAGTGCGAGCGTGAGCAGCGCTGCGGAGGCAAACCATCTTCGTTCTGATAATGTAATGGCGGTAAAAAGGTACAGCGTCCCCAGCGGCATATTCACCTGCCCGTTTCTTGCGCTCGCGAGTGCGGAAGGAAACAGGAGAACCGTGGCGACCAGGAAAATGGAGGCTTGTCGTTCGGGAGATATCTTTCCCGCCGCTTTCCACAGCACAAACGCGAGAAACGCGAGCATGGTCATTCTCCAAAGCGGCTCGCCGACGCGCTTTGGCAGCATCTGGTAGGGCGTGTAAATCATCGCCCACTGCGGAAGATAGAGGTAGCCGTTTGTCTTTTGGTAGATCGTGTCGCCATTCCACCACCTTGCAGAAGCTCGTTGATATTCATACGTCGCGGTATGTCGGTCGGGTTGGACAGCGACGATGATCGCCACGGTGCCTGCGAAAACGATCCAGATGCACAGCGCAATACGCAGGGCTTTGCTTTCCGGCAAAGCGGCAAGGCGGCTCCAGCACGTATTCCAGAATGTGGCGGGACAGTTGGTCATCCGGTCATTAGTAGAAATCAGCCGACGAAATGCAAGCAGATGGAGCAACTGAAGCAACCGAAGGGAGGAGGGGCGGTATTTTAATTCCAGAAAGAAAAAACTTGGATATATCGTAATACGATATACATATACCGAGCGCATGAAAAAAGAGAGTTATGTAGAATTGGCGATGTTTCGGGGGACATTGCGGAAGTTTTTGAGATTTAGTGAGGATGCCGCGAGTGAAGCGGGGCTGGCGCCGAAGCAGCATCAGGCTTTGCTGGCGATCAAGGGATTTCCGGGCGAACGCGCCATTACGATTGGCCAGTTGGCGGAGCAATTGCAGATTCGGCACCACAGCGCGGTGGGGATTGTGGATCGTCTGGAAGAGGGAAAATATTTAAAGCGCAGTATATCGCCAACCGATCGGAGAAAGGTGCAACTGGATTTGACACAGCGCGGAGAGCAGATTTTGGAAAGACTTTCGCATTCGCATCATCAGGAAATGCAGATGGTGGGACCGAAACTTATTAAAATCCTCCAGTCGATCATCGGGGAAGAAACGAAGCGTCCGTAGTCACTTTATATTTTATATGCAACGCGATCTTCGTGGTTTTTTAAAGATTAGCCTCCTTGGAATTGTCATGGGGGGTGTGGGAACTATTGCGGCAGAAGTTTTGCTGCGATTGATTAATTTTACGACCAATCTGGCATTTTATCACCGGATATCCTGGGAGGCTGTTTCTCCCGTGGGGAATACGCTGGGCTGGACGATTATCTTACTACCGGTCATCGGCGGCGTGATCGTGGGAATTATGGCGAGGTATGGGTCAAAGGCAATACGCGGGCATGGTATTCCCGAGGCGATGGAGCAGATATGGCTTCATCGCAGTCGTATTTCGCCAACGGTGACGATTCTGAAACCGCTATCCACGGCGGTATCGATTGGAACGGGTGGTCCATTCGGCGCAGAAGGTCCGATCATTGCTACGGGAAGCGCGGCGGGTTCTTTGCTGGGGCAGTTATTCAGCATGACGACCAATCAACGAAAGATTCTGCTGGCCTGCGGTGCGGCAGCCGGTATGACCGCGATTTTCGGCACACCGGTAGCGTCTATTCTACTGGCGATTGAGCTTTTGCTTTTTGAATTCAGTCTCCGCTCTCTTGTGCCGGTAGCGTTCGCAACGGGATGCGCGGCATTATTGCGTGTCTACTTGCACGGCCTAGTGCCTCTCTTTGCGGTGGCAGCGATCACGCATGTTAGTAGCGTCTCATTTCCTCTTTACGCAGTGATAGGTGCGCTTGTTGGCGTTGCTTCGGTATTCGTTAGCCGCGCTGTTTACGTAGTGGAGGATCTATTTGAAAAACTTCCCGTACATTGGATGTGGTGGCCGGCGATTGGTGGAGTAGTGGTAGGTATTGCGGGATATTTCGACTCGCGGAGCCTTGGCGTGGGGTATGAAAATATCACGGGAATATTGACAGGATCTTTTTCGACCGGAGCAATTATTGCTCTCGGATCGTGGAAATTCATTTCATGGGTTACTGCTCTCGGCAGCGGAACATCCGGTGGTACGCTGGCACCGCTTTTGACATTCGGAGGAGCAATCGGCGCTTTATTGGGAATTTTAGCGAATCACCTTTGTCCTTCACTGGATATAAATCTCACGATTGCGGCAGCAGTGGGAATGGCCGCCATGTTTGCGGGAGCCTCCCGTGCATTTCTCACATCCGTTATTTTTCTTTTCGAAATCACCCATGAGCCTCAACTGCTGCTTCCGTGTCTGTGCGGATGCACTCTTGCGTGTGCGGTTTCCTATCTAATGATGCGTCACACCATCATGACGGAAAAAATAGCACGGCGGGGAATTCCGATTCCGCATCACTATGAAGCGGACATTTATCGTCACACGGCATGCTCTGAGGCTATGGAATCAAATGTACAGACAGTTCCGGAAACACTCTCTGTTTCAGAACTGGCTACCCGCATTGCGCGGTGGGATGATCCGGCGAGCGGGCTGCATGCGTTTCCGATTCTGGATTCCAAGGGATTGCTCGCAGGCGTCATTTCCAGAGGCGATATTTTCCGCTCCATGGCGGATGGCGATTCTGCGGAGACGGTTCTTGAAGCCGGTTCTACAGAGTTGATCACTGTTTATCCAGACCAGATGCTTCACGACGCATGGCAAAAAATTCTGCATCACGACATCGGGCGTGTACCGGTGGTATCGCGTGAAAATCCGAAGAAATTAGTAGGAATGCTCTTTCGGCGAAACTTCCTCGCGATGCGGCAACGCATGCTTCATGAGGAAAATACGACGGAGCGTGGCTGGCTTTCCAGAGATCCGGCGAGTAAGCCTAGCTCTTAGCGGTAAGTGCAGGGTGGGCCGCGATTTTTTTAAAGGCGGTCCGCAGGAGACTTATGCCAGGCTCCATGCGATGCCATGGTGATGCGCCGGACGGATGAGGAAGGGGAATGACGTCGAAAGATACTTTTTCTTTTTCGCAAGGGAATACTTTGCCGATGCGTTCCTGCAAGGGGGCATCGTCAAGGAACTGACGGATGGCCAGCTTTCCGACGGGAAGAATTAATTGCGGCTGTAAAATACGAATTTCCTCACGCAGCCATGCGCTGCAGTTTTCGATTTCCTGAGGATTCGGAACGCGATCTCCGCCAGCAGCGTTTTTTCCGGGAAAGCAACGGCATACCGCAGCGAAATAGATGCGGCTGCGAGTTTCCTCCTCAGTCCACCCTAAGGATTCCTGAAACCAGCGGAAAAGTGTTTTGCCTGCGGTCCATGCAAAAGGACGCCCGAGGACGGGCTCCTTTGTACCAGGTGCCTGCCCGACAAGAATAATACGGGAGACGATGGGAGGACCACTGACCACGGGCTTGTGCATTTGCGGACAGCGTTCGCAACGATGCAACGCAGTAACATGGCGGCGGATTTTCGATTCGACGGTCACAAAAAATTTCTCACTTAGTGACGAGGAAGATAAGCATTCCAGGCGTTGATGGCATTTTGATACAGATTTTGCACATCGGCAGGAGTAGCGAGTTTGAACTCCGAATTTTTAGCATGTGTCGTATAGGGATAATCCTTTACCACGGTGCCTGCTTGATTTGGCTGCTGCCCGCCTGGAGTGGTTACATTCAGAATCGATTTCTGAACTTCCTGCAACTGCTCTGTTTTTTGTTTTATCTCATCGGTGATATCCGAACCGAGTAAGGAGACCGATGTGTCTCCATCCGTGGGAACGTGAGGACTCACGGCATAGAAGCGCGCTGTATTGCCTCCTAGCGTTTCAATCGCAAGTTCTGTAACGTCGGCGTAAAGATAATGTGGTTTTTGAGAGCCAGACCCAAAGGCAGACCCGACTAAAGGAATGAGCGTTCCATTTTCCTCCATGGCGGCGGTACGGGAAATGTATTTTTGCAGGGAGATCGAGCAGACGAGATCCAGACGAACGTTGTAAACCGCACCATTGGAAAGCGTAGTCTGCCAAATCCGAGGTGTTAAAGTGGTCGTCGGAGCCGGGGTTGGTTGAGGAGAGTTACCGGGGCCGGGAGGGCGTTGGGCATCTACCCTGCCAATGCACACGATAAGTAGCAGGAAAATAATAAATCGATTGCGAAGGGGCAAAGCGTTCATTTTTTCAGCATAAGGCGTTTGCCAGTCCCGGGCAAGCTACTGCATGCCAGGATAGCGATAATCTGCAAAATATCTTCGCAAATGGTGTCCTAAAGCATATGAGGAGAAATGGATGGACTTCCTCTCTTAAGCACAGGGCAGTGGATACTGGCTGCTGTCGCCGCACTCTGTGTCGGAATGGGAAAGGCGGGTTTTGGAGGAATGGGAACCGTAGCGATCATCCTGATGGCCATTATTTTGCCGCCCCGGGAATCCATTGGCATGATTTTACCGATTCTTATTTTCGCGGATATTTTCGCGGTTTTGCTCTATCGGAAACATGCGGTAATCTCCCATGTATGGCGCTTAATACCACCTGCATTTATTGGCATTGTTTGTGGGTTCTTCCTTATGCCTCTAATTCCAGCGGGGGCTTTCGGAAAATTTATCGGCTGGACCACGCTGATTATTTCAGCGCTTTTTCTTATTCAAAAAGCAAGTGGCCAACTTGAGAAAATCGCGGCTGCACATCCGGCGATTGCGTGGCCTACGGGTTGGGCGGCAGGAGTTACTACCATGCTTGCCAATGCGGCGGGACCTATCATGACGGTGTATCTGCTGGCGTGCCGGTTACCGAAGTTTGAATTCGTCGGTACAGGCGCGTGGTATTTCTTTATCCTGAATATCGTAAAGGTGCCGTTTAGCGCCTATCGAGGTCTTATCAACGGCTCGAGTCTGCTATTTGATATTGCGTTGGCTCCCTGTGTTTTGGTCGGGATCGGGCTGGCACGTTATTTTCTTGGGAAGATTCCGCAAGTCGCTTTTGAATATTTGATGCTGGGGTTCAGCATTCTCGCATCGTTATGGTTGGTAATCCGGTAAAGATAAATTTCTCGCCTCGGAAATGCCATTGCGCTAAACCCACGACATGATTCTTACCTCCCTGAGCAAATATCGTGACTTCGGTCTTCTTCTGCTGCGTATCGGAATTGGCGGACTGATGATTATGTACGGATGGCCGAAAATTGTCGGTGGCGCTGATATGTGGAAGCATATTGGAGAAGGGATGCAGCATTTCGGAATTCATTTTCTTCCCACATTCTGGGGATTCATGTGTGCTATTACGGAAACCCTGGGCGGCGCGCTGATCGTATTGGGATTTCTTTTTCGCCCCGCGACCATTTTGCTTACAATCAATATGATCGTGGCCTCGGTGGTGCTTTATCACATGAATAACGGCCAGCTTCTAAAGTCCGGGCAGCCCATTGAGCTGGCAATCCTGTTTGCTTCCCTGATCTTTATTGGTGCGGGAAAATTCAGCGTGGATCGGAGTTAGGATCGGGCGGAATTATTTACGCAACAGTTTGCGTCGGAAAATTTGGATCGCATCGCGGACTTCTTCCACGTGAAGTACCCAGCAGCTTCCGAAATAAAAGACGGTCGCCACGCTGATCGTGACGAATAACGTTAGGGCGCGAATCAGGAATGAGTGATTCCCCATCCAGTGCTGGCCGTAATGGACGATTGCCCAGCACCATGCCGCCATGAGTAGACTGGCGAAGATACAACGCAGGAAAGTCATGACAAATTTTCCGCTTACCAGGGAACCCATTTCATTGCGCATGAATAAATAGAGTGTTCCGAAATTCAATGTCGCAGAAATCGCGGTCGATAGCGCAAGCCCGCGGTGTCCCATATTCAATTTAAAAATCAAAATCCAGCTGAGGATGATATTGATGCCAATGGAGCCAAAACTCACAAACATGGGAGTCCATTTTTTATTGATGGCATAAAAAGCGGGCGAAAGAACCTTGATACAGGAGTAGCCGATAAGCCCAAGGGCATAAAACTGGAGTGCCTGGGCAGTATGCACGGAGGCTTCATGGGTGAATTTGCCACGTTCATAAATAAGGCTGATGATCGGCTCCGAGAGAAATACCAACCCCATTGCGGAGGGAATGGTGAGAAAAGTCGCAAGGCGCATCGCTTTTGCGAGTGTCTCACGGAAATGAACTTTATCTCCGCTCACAGCAATTTTTGAAACAACGGGAAGGGTTACGGTGGCGATAGCGACGCCGAATATTCCTAGCGGAAGCTGCATCAAGCGAAATGCATACGAGAGCCAGGTGACCGCGCCATCCTGAAGGCAGGATGCAAATCCGGAGTTCACCACCACGTTAATTTGAACCGCGCTTCCCGCTATGACAGAGGGAATCATAAGGACTAGTACCTGCTTTACGCCGCTATCTTTCCAGCGGAAGTCTGGATTAAATCGAAATCCAACCCGGTGCAAGCTTGGAAGCTGAACGGCCAGTTGTAAAAAGCCACCGATCAAGGTGCCGATGGCGAGGCCAGTCAATGCCCTTGGGCCGAAAGACGGATCATACCACCAGCCAAAAAATACGCCACCCGCGATGGAGCCGAGGTTAAAAAAACTGGATGCGAGAGCGGGAATTCCAAAGACATTCCGCGCATTGAGCATGCCCATGGTCAGCGCAGCAAGGGAGACCAGAAGAATGAAGGGAAACATCACCTGCGTGAGATGCACGGTGAGAAGCGTTTTTTCCGGGTCAAAACCGGGGGCTATAATGCTGACCAATGAATTTGCCATCACAATGCCGAGAATTGTAATGGCGCTCATGAAGACCAGTGCGAGCGTTGTTATTTTTGAAGCAAGAGCCCACGCGGAGTTATCCCCATCCGATTCGATTTTTTTCGAAAATACCGTAATGAATGCAGTTGAAAGCGCGCCTTCGGCAAAAAGATCACGCAGCAGGTTTGGCAAACGGAATGCCATGTTAAAGATGTCCATGAGGCGGCCCGCGCCAAACAGGTAGGCAAATACGGAGTCACGGACCAATCCCAGTACGCGGCTGAGCATGACGGCAACGGCGACCAATCCGGCAGCCCGCGTATTGAGTTTATGTTTACTCACGTGCAGCGGCCTTTCGCAAACGATCCATGATTGCTTTTCCGATGCCGGTTTCCGGGACCGGTTCGGCGACAATTAATTCAATATCGGAGTCATCCAATGAACGCATTGCGGCATATAGATGGGCGGCGGCTTCTTTGAGGTCAAGATGTTCGCTGAGTTTTATCGTTTTTTTGTATTCTGAGCCTTCACTTTGCCATGCCAGGAAACCACAGCGCGAGGGTGGGGTGGCAACCGGGGTATCTTCCTCGAGAATAAACAGAGGATGCCTCGGAGCGTAATGGCTTTTCAAACTGCCGGGAACCATGGGGTTTTTATCCATGGGAGCCAGAGGCGCAAATGTCGAAAGTTCTTCGGCGGTGACGGGGCCATGCCGTAGGATGGAAATCGTATTTTCGTGAATCGCAATAATGGTGGACTCGATCCCGTGCGTGCAGGAGCCGCCATTCACGATGAGCGGAATCCTGCCATCGAGTTCGGAGAAGACATGGGTCGCGGTAGTGGGACTTAC
>JBDTJR010000249.1:0-5609 GCA_039935735.1 Chthoniobacterales bacterium
GCTCGGCCTGTACCGTGCATTATTTTATAATGAGCATGATGGACATCTCGAAACATTCCGTCCCTATGCGCCTCCCGATGCCGAATGGCTGAACGACACGGGGCGCGTGATTCATTCATAAGTCAAAGACCTAAAAGGGAATGTGGCGCAGGATTACGAGAGATTGGCGCGCGCGAGTCTGGACGAAATCACCGACGGGAAATAACCTCCTGGTAATCATGCCTCTGCATTCCTGCATCAATGAAAACGCGTAAAAAATCTGACGACGTAAAGATTTATATTCAAAACGACATGGAGGGAATCTCCGGTATTCGTAATCCCGCGCAGGTACTGATCGGAGGGCCAGAGTACGAAGAGGGACGCAAGCTGTTGATGAAAGATATCAATGAGGCGATCGAAGGGGCTTTTGCAGGTGGGGCCACGGAGGTTGTCGTAGCGGATTGTCACGGAGGAGGGGGGCAGTTGCGTGTTGCTGATATGGATTCCCGTGCAAGTTATGAAACACCGAATGGCGGCATCCGCATGGCTTCGCTCGATGAAACCTACGCAGGCGTCATCCTTCTCGGATATCACGCCATGGCGGGTACGCTTAACGGCTTTCTCGATCACACGATGAGTTCCGCGGAGTGGTTTGAGTTCAGCATCAATGGGCAGGTCGTTGGTGAGATCGGAATCGAAGCGACGATCGCCGGTCATTTTGGAGTGCCTGTTATTATGGTTTCAGGGGACGAGGCTACGGCGAAGGAAGCGCGGAAGACCCTCGGTAAAAATACCGAATGCGCAATCGTGAAATGGGGCATTGGGCGCAATAAGGCGAAATGCCTGTCCCTCGAAAAAGCGCACGCAATCATTCGTGAAACAACGAAAAAAGCCGTCGAAACGGCGATTAAAAACCCGCATCATTATCATCCTTTCAAGCCTCGTCTTCCCGCAACCGCCCAACTCACGCTTTATCGCAGCGATATGTGCGATGGCTTTGCGTGTCGCCCGGGGATTGAGCGGGTGAATGCCCGCACCATTCGCACGCATCTTCACTCTCTTTCGGATATCGTGCGATGGCTGAGCTGAGTGAACCACAGATTTTGCCATAATATATTAACGATTTGAAAATATGTCCGATTGCCGAAATTACTGGATAAGTGTCGCCACGCGGCTGTCGCTCCCGCTTCTTCCGCTTGCTGCGGAAAGACAACTACGCGCGATGATGCCCCGGGAATCTGATGGGGAGTGGGATCGTCTATACCCACAATGGCCGCTTGAGAAGCTGGCATATTTTGAAGGTTTCACACGTCTTCTTGCGGGGATTGCGCCGTGGCTTGCGCTTGATGAACCGGAGTCACGTTCTTTTAGTGAATACGCGCGGGCTGGCCTGAAATCGATTTTCGATCCTTCTTCACCGGATTTTTATGATTGCAGTGCGAGACGGGCAATCGTCGACGGGGCATTTCTCGCGCAGGCACTCGTTCGTGCCCCTCAAGCGCTTTGGGAGCCGCTTGATTCTGTCACTAAAGAAAACATCCTCCGTGCCTTCCGCAGCACGCGGGTGCATCTTCCGCATCCTTCAAACTGGCTGCTCTTCTCGGCGATGATTGAGACCGCTCTGTATGTCTGTGGAGCCGAGGATTGGGATCGTATGCGTATCGACTATGCTGTACGCCAGCATCTGCAATGGTATAAAGGCGATGGGTTCTATGGCGATGGCGAATTTTTCCACGCGGATTATTATAACTCCTTTGTCATCCAGCCAATGCTTGTCGATACAATGTCCCGACTTTGGGATCTTGAGATTCGGTGGAAAAGTCTTAAAGAGACCGTCATGGATAACGCCCGGCGTTACGCTGCCGTACAGGAGCGATTCATTTCACCGGAAGGCACGTATCCTGCAATCGGACGCTCAGGCACCTACCGGGCAGCGTCTTTTCAGGGGTTGGCTCAGATCGCATTATTTCATGAGTTGCCTGCACATATCAAACCCGCGCAAGTTCGGGAGGCTCTGACGGCGGTCATTCGACGGACGATCGAAGCTCCCGGCACTTTTGATGACGAGGGGTGGTTGAAAATCGGTATTTGTGGTTCTCAGCCCGCATTGGGAGAGTGCTATATTTGCACGGGAAGTCTCTATATTTGCAGTACCGGTTTGCTTCCGCTGGGTCTTCCGGAGAGCGATCTTTTCTGGAGTGGTCCCTCGGTGCCATGGTCGGGAAAACAAATCTGGGGCGGTCAGAACGTTTCGTTCGATCCGGATGCTTCCATGCCGGCCTGACGGGAAGATTTTACTTTTTATTCAGCGCCGCCGCGATTTTTTCCGCCGTATCGCTATCCATATTTCCCGCGATTTCCAAGACTCCGCCTGTGACCACAGAGCGTACCGTCGGCGCTGAAACCAGCACACCGTTTATCTGGATCGCAAGGCGCTTATTGAGGGACATCTTCGTAATCTCCTCAAATTTTTTCGCACCCTCCTCGGTCAATTGAATCCGAAGACGCGCGGGGTCACCGTCCAGCACGCTGGCTTTGGCGACCTGTGCATTGGTAAGAAGTGCATCTTTGTTTACAAAGATCTTTTCAGTTGTTCTTCCAAATCGCAGTTCCATTTCCTGCGTATCGGGGGTCGACTGATCTTCCGCCCGTGAAAGAATAAACAGGGCATCGCTTCCATAAGCGGAGCAACCTAGAAATGTCGTCAGAAAAAGGAGCAGGAAGGTTCTCATGGAAGCGGGCCGAGTATGAGAGTATTTTCTCTGTCGGGCAAGTGCTGGGATGCAGGGAGGTTGCATTTTTTAACTTCCTCGTTTAAAATTTTCTTATGAGATGGCTGTCCACCATAGTGGCGATCCTGGCAATCGGGACAGCGGGCATTGTACCGGCGACATGTCTCATGCCCTCGACATCGAGAGCTTCGCAGACGATTTCGAAAGTGTGCTCTTGTTGCCAGCAAAGCGGTTCCAGTTGTTGCATGCGTACCGCAAAAACCACGCCTTCACGGGCCGGTCAGTCTGCGGTGGTTTCTTCAGGAGGATTGGAACGGGCGGGCATTGTGGCGGTCACTTTATTTTGCATTGGGGAGCGTATTGCATGGAGCCCGGAAAACTACCGTGAGCATCTCAGCATAAGCCTGCTTCCCAATGCCAGGTTTACATATCAGCGCATTCAGGTTTTTCTAATCTGAGTCATCGTTTCCACGAAGAGAGACTCCGCAGGAGTCAAAATGCCGGAATTCCGCTGGCTTGTTCTTTGAACCTTATGGAAAACGATGAAAACACGACTACTAATACCTATTTTACTGGGCGCATTGCTGCTCGGTTCCTGCTCCCGTCCCAAAGAAACGGGCGATGAGCGCAAAATTAAATTTTACCAGAGCCCGATGCATCCGTGGATTACCTCGGACAAGCCGGGAAACTGCACCATCTGCGGTATGCAACTCGTTCCTGTTTACGCGGGAGAGGAAGCAAAAGCTGCCGATCCCCGTCGCATTACGCTCCAACCTGGTACCGCGCAGATCCTGAATGTAGCTACTACCGAGGTGCATCAGGCACCCTTGATTAAGAGCCTCCGTCTTTCGGGTGAGATTGAGGACAACGATACCATGCATCGTGTCGTCACGGCCTTTTTTGACGGACGCATTGACGAGACTTATGTCGATCATGTGGGCGAGGCAGTGAAGCAAGGTCAGCCGTTGGCTGATATTTACAGTCCGGACCTGTTATATGTTGTGCGCGAATATCAGGAGGCCTTTCGGAGCGGAAATCGCGCTGCGGCAGAAAACGCGGGCAAGCGCCTTATTCAATATGGCCTTACGCCCGATCAGGTGGGGAGAATGGCGCAGAAAAGTCCGGACAAGTATGGGATTGATCTTTTATCACCCATTACAGGAACGATCATTACGCGTTCCATTTATCCCGGCCAGTATGTCAAAAAAGGCGACCAGCTTTTTTCCCTTGGGGATTTTTCCACGATGTGGTTTCACGCGCAGGTCTATGAATCAGACCTTCCGTGGATTCATATCGGCGAAGATGCCACGCTGACAACCCCTGCCGCGCCCGGCAAAACATTTGCGGGTAAAGTGACCTTTATTGATCCGAATTTCGACCCGGCCACCCGAAGTACCAATGTTCGGATCGAAGTTCCCAATCCTTTGGTAGAGACGCCCTGGGGCACAAGACGCGAGCTGCCGCACCGTGCATTTGGAGATGCGGTGGTTACTGTAAATCTTGGGAATGCGATTCTTGTGCCGCGCAGTGCTGTCCTTGATACCGGACGCAGACAGGTGGTCTATGTCGAGGAGAAGGGCGGCTATGTTCGCCGGGATGTAAAAGTGGGAAGGCGAGGGGAAAAGGACGTGGAAATTCTTCAGGGAGTTTCGCCAGGTGAAAGAGTGGTTCTTAGCGGAAATCTTTTGATTGATGCCGAGTCGATACTTGCTACTGGCGGAGAGAGTATGCCGTCCGCACTGGCGGAACCCAATAAGACCATAGGCACGCCATTTCAGCCTTTAATTGATGTCGTCGAGAAAATGTCCACGGCTTTGGCGGCTGACGATGTGAACGCTTTTAATGTGCAGATAAAAGATTTCCCTAGGGCATTGTCTTCTCTGCCCGCGCTTTCCAATGGGGCTTTAGCCGTAAGATCCGATGCCGTCCGGGGAACCGGACATTTACTCCCGGCAAAAAATCTTGAAGAGGCCCGGAAGGAGTTTTTGCCATTTAGTGACGCCGTTTCTGCACTTGTGCTGGAACTTAAAAAACAGGGTGCGATGACGGATGCTTCCGTCCTGCAATGTCCGATGAGCGCGTCGCTTTATAAGGGGGCTCCTCCCGATGCCCGCTGGATACAGGCAACGTTCCCGATAAAAAATCCGTTTTTTGGAGCACAGATGCTCGATTGCGGGACGGAGGTGAAACCATGATCGCGCGTATTATTTCATGGTGCTTGCGCAATCGTTTTATTGTCGGTGGTATTTTTCTGCTGCTCCTTGCTCTCGGAGTTTTTGCGCTAAAAAATACTCCCGTCGATGCTATTCCTGATCTTAGTGAGAATCAAGTGATCGTATTCGCCGATTGGCCGGGACGTAGCCCGCAGGAGGTGGAAGATCAGATCACGTATCCGCTCTCCACGAATTTCCGTGGCCTTACCGGAGTTAAGGATGTGCGGGCGACCTCCATGTTTGGTTTTTCTCTGCTCACGATTGTCTTCGACGACAGCATTGATAATTACTTTGCGCGGACGCGAGTTCTTGAACGTCTGAATTACCTCGGGGGTCAGCTTCCGGAAGGGGTGATTCCCCGTCTTGGGCCGGACGCCACGGGTCTTGGCTGGGTTTACCAGTACTACCTCGATGTCGATCCGTCAAAAGCGCCGAATGGTGGCTACGATCTTGGCGCTCTGCGAACGGTGCAGGATTATTTCATCCGCTATCAATTAAACGTCGTTCCCGGTGTGGCGGAAGTCGCGAGTCTTGGGGGATATGTACAGCAATATCAGATTGATGTTTCTCCCGCAAAGATGCGCTCCGTGAATGTCACCCTGCAGGAGGTCATGAACGCCCTCAAAAACAGTAACCTGAATGTTGGAGGAAAAGTCATTGAGGAGAATGGCATGGAGTTCGTCGT
>JBDTJR010000250.1:0-32739 GCA_039935735.1 Chthoniobacterales bacterium
GGACATCGCCCGCCTTGACCTGCGTATTGGGCTGGACGGGCACTTCCGTCACACGTCCTTCGACTCCGGCGATGATTGGCGTGGTTATAAAATAAAACCGACCCTCGGTACTGAATGGGTGATTGTAATTCATCCCCAGCAGCAGCGCGCCGATGAGGAAAATTCCACCCAGCGCCGCAGTAAGTAGGGTATAGCCATTGGCCGGGATGCGGAAAATCCTGAAGACCGCGTAGGCAATCGCCGTGTAGGTGAGAATGAGCAGCAGATCCATGGCTCAGTTTTTCTTATCGTCGCGGGTGCTTTTTTCGATGGCCGCTAATCGGCGTTCGAGATCTGCGATCTTTGCCGCTTCACCAGGTGCGGGAGCGGGCTTCTCGTCGGGTCGCTTGCCACGATAGCCGTACTCGGGATGATAGGAGGTGGCCCACATCCAAAGGAATGGCCAGATCGCATGCAGCGTGAAGAGACTCACCCAGCCGCCGGTGTGAATAGCGTCCTGATGCGGATGATTCCGCTTTTTCGCGATATTATAAGGGATGTCGTGAATTGCGATCATCCCGTAGGCAAGCGTCAGAACGACGAATAAAAGAATGGCTAATGCAAAGTAACTGAGTCCGTCCATGAAAAAGATTGGGGTTCTTGATGACCATACAAAGCATTCCTGATTGGAAAAGCCACTATAAAGTTCTGCGCACCTGATGTAAGTTTTGCTTTGGCAGGCGCTTAATTTACCATTAGGACATATCCCTATGGCACGCGGCCTTGCCTTTGTTCAACTCATCATTGTTTGCCTTGGCGTTTTTACGCTTCACCTTCTCGGCAGGTTAAACCACCACGGTGATATCTCCGGATTTATTCCATCGCTCGGTTATTTTTTGGGAAGATATGCCCTTTGGCTGATTCCTATACCGATTCTTTGGGCGGTTTTTGGCAATATGCTTACTGCCCGTTTCGGCAAGAAGACCACCAACTTCGTAGGCCTGACATTGACGATCATACTTTTCGTAATTTTCGCCGTGCCGCTGTTTTGGTACCTGGGCTGAGATCGTTCAACCGGCGTGCCATTTCACTCTAAAGCACTCGACTTCTACGATCTCTTTGTTAGTTGTGATTAAGAATCACCCCCTTTGATTATGGAAAACACCACCGGACACTTCGACCTCTCTGCATTCGGTATAACCTGCGAATGCATTTTTAGAAACCTCTCTCCCAGCTCGCTCTATGAGCATGCCATCCGCTATGAAAAAGATGCGAGCATCGCAGAGAATGGCGCACTCGTTGCCTATTCGGGAAAGAAGACCGGAAGATCGCCGAAGGACAAACGCGTAGTCGAGCATCCCGATTCCAAAGATAATGTCTGGTGGGGCCCGGTGAACATTCCCTGCGACGAACACACCTTCCAAATCAACCGCCAACGCGCACTGGATTATCTGAATATCCAGGAACGTCTTTACTGCTTCGACGGATTTGCGGGATGGGACACCACCGCCCGCATCAAAGTGCGCGTTATTTGCTCACGTCCGTACCACGCGCTTTTCATGCACACGATGCTGATTCGCCCGACCCATGAAGAGTTGGCGAATTTCGGCACTCCTGATTTCGTTATTTATAATGCGGGCCAGTTTCCCGCCAACCGGCTCACCACGGGTATGAGCTCACCGACGAGCATTGATCTCAATCTTGAAAGCAAAGAAATGATCATTCTCGGGACGGAATATGCCGGCGAGATGAAGAAGGGTGTTTTCTCAGTGGCGAACTATCTCGCTCCCAAAAATGGAATTCTCTCGATGCACTGCTCGGCCACGTCAGACAAGAAGACAGGCGCTTCCTCTCTGCTTTTCGGGTTGAGCGGCACTGGAAAAACAACGCTCTCAGCCGATCCCAAGCGCCATCTCATCGGTGACGACGAACATTGCTGGAGCGACACGGGTATTTTTAATCTCGAAGGCGGCTGCTATGCAAAAGCCATCAACCTCACCGCCGAGAGCGAGCCTGATATCTTTCAGGCGCTACGATTTGGCGCAGTGTTGGAGAATGTGGTACTCGACGACGATCACGATGTCGATTTCACCGATATCAGCATTACTCAAAATACGCGGGGCGCCTACCCGATCGAGTTCATCAAGAACGCGAAGATCCCCTGCGTGGCCGGTCATCCGACGGATGTCATTTTCCTGACCTGCGATGCGTTTGGCGTTCTTCCTCCGGTTTCCGCCCTCTCGCCTGCGCATGCCATGTATCACTTCATGAGTGGTTATACGGCAAAGGTCGCCGGCACCGAAATGGGCATCACCGAACCGCAAGCCACATTTTCCCCGTGCTTTGGCGGCCCCTTTCTCGTCTGGCATCCGAGCAAATACGCCGAACTCCTCGCTGACAAGATGCGCCGTCACAACGCGCGCGTTTGGCTTGTCAATACAGGCTGGAGCGGCGGCGGCCATGGTGTGGGTAAGCGCATCAGCCTGAAACATACCCGTGCCATTCTCGATGCGATCTACTCCGGCGCGCTGGCCAAGGCAAAAACGCAGAGCGATCCGATCTTTGGATTCAATGTCATTACAGAATGCCCCGACGTTCCATCCGAAATTCTTATCCCTCGCAATTGCTGGGCCGATAAAGCCGCCTACGACGCTACGGCAAAGAAACTCGCCGCCTTGTTCACCGAGAATTTCAAGACCTACGCGAAAGTCGCAAGCGAGGAAATCAAAGCGGCCGGGCCAAAAATCTAAGACCCTATGTGGCTGACGGACCTTGCCCGCGCACAACCCGTCGCGCATGCGATTGGAGCGTTGGCCTTCGTATGCGTTCTCGGCATGGCGCTGGGCAGTGTGAAAATCCGAGGCATCGGTCTGGGCACGTCCGGGGTGTTGTTCGCCGGAATTTTAATCGGCCACTTCAGCGAGCCGGTGGATCACCATACGCTCGAGTTCGTGAAAGAGTTCGGTCTCGTTCTCTTCGTCTTCACCATCGGACTTCAGCTCGGTCCGGGATTCTTTTCCGCCTTCCGTGAGCAGGGCGTGCGGATGAACGCCCTTGCTGCAACCATCGTGATTCTCGGCGTGTTGGGCACCCTGCTTTCCGGCTGGCTTGCTGGTTTCGATCCCGCAGCAATGCTCGGGATTTTCTCCGGTGCCTCGACGAATACCCCTTCGCTCGGTGCCGCTACGCAGGTGCTTGGCACGCTGCCTGGGATAACTGAGGATCACCTCGCCCTGCCCGCTCTGGCTTACGCGGCGACCTACCCGCCTGCGATCGTCGGAATTATCGTTACGCTTCTGCTGCTCAAGAAGTTTTTCCGAATCGACCCCGCCCGTGAGGCTTCCGAGTTTGCCGCGAAGCACGTTTCACATGTTGAGCCGCTCGAACGACGGACGCTGAAAGTCACGAACTCCGATCTTGACGGTATACGTCTTGACGCCATCCCCACCCTCACTGAATCGCAAGTCACCGTTTCCCGCATTCGTCACAACGAGCAAATCCAGGCCGCAACCGGCACGACTGTTGTTCATTGCGGAGATCGTATTTCTGTCGTCGGCACAATCACAAACCTGCATCAGGTCGAGCCGTTTTTGGTGTATATGACGACGAGGATCTCATTCTGAGTGAGAGCGATCTGACCTGGCGCCGCATCGTCGTCACGGCTCGCGAAGCACTTGGAAAGACGGTGGGAAGCCTCGGTCTGGACGCCCGCTTTGGCGTTGCCTGCACACGTATCGCGCGCGCGGGGGTGGAGTTATCCGCTGTGCCCGGCCTCCAGTTAAAATACGGTGATCAGGTCCAGATCGTCGGCACCCCTGAGGCTTTAGAGAAAGCTACTGCCGTCCTCGGCAATTCGATCAAGGAACTCGACGAGACCCAGTTCATCCCGATGTTCATCGGCATCGTGCTCGGTGTTATCGTGGGCACCATGCCGATCGCGTTCCCAGGACTTCCGCAACCTGTCAGGCTCGGGCTGGCCGGAGGGCCACTTATCGTGGCACTCGTGCTGGGTCGGATCGGACATTTCCGCCGACAAGTCTGGTATATGCCACTGAATACGAATCTCGCTTTTCGCGAGTTCGGTATCGCATTGTTCTTCGCCGCAGTCGGGCTCGCCGCTGGCACGAAATTCTTCACGACGGTTTTCAGTGTAACCGGTATGCAATGGGTAATCGCCGGCATTGCAGTGACGACTCTGCCGCTTCTCCTCGTCGGCATCTTTGCGCGCGCGGTTTTGAAAATGAACTTCATGGATATCAGCGGGCTTCTCGCCGGTAGTATGACCGACCCGCCAGCGCTCGCATTCGCCTCGAATATCAGCGGCTCCAATGCTCCCGCTGTCGCTTATGCTACAGTCTATCCGTTGACAACATTGCTGCGCATTCTCGCCGCGCAGATCCTGGCCACTCTTCTTCTATTCTGAAATCGATATCCGGCAGCGCGTGTATCAAAGCGAAGTACCTTCGAGAAAAGGCTGCCCGCTGAGAAAACGCATCAAGTTCTCGACGGTGACCCAGGAGATTTCCGTCAATGCCTCGCGGGTCAGAAAAGCCTGATGCGCTGTAATAACGACATTTGGGAATGTCAGCAGACGGGCAAGCTCGTCATCCTGTAAAATCTCTCCCGACAGGTCTTCAAAGAAGACGCCTTCCTCCTCTTCATAGACATCCAGCGCCACGCCTCCGAGGTGGCCGTTCTTGAGATATTTGAGAAGTGCCGCCGTGTGTACGAGACGTCCGCGACTGACATTGACGAGCATCACGCCGTGTTTCATCTGTTCAAGAAATTCATGGCTGATGATGCGGTTCGTCTCGGAGGTAAGAGGGACATGCAGCGAAATGATATCGCTCTGCCGCGCAAGCTCCGTCTTATCCATGTATTCCACACCGACGCGGGCCGCCCATTCCTCATTGGGGAAGGGATCGGCTGCGATCACCCGCATGCCAAAGCCTTTGAGAATCTCCGCCACGATGCGTCCGGTCTTCCCGGTGCCGATGACCCCTGCGACTTTGCCGTACAGGTCGAAACCCACCAGTCCATTCAGCGAGAAATTAAGTTCACGCACCCGGTTGTAGGCGCGATGAATCTTGCGATTCAGAGTAAGAATGAGCGCAATCGTATGCTCGGCAACGGCGTGAGGTGAATAGCTCGGCACGCGTGTCACGGCGATGCCCAGTTGCTTCGCGGCTTTCAAATCCACGTTGTTATACCCGGCACACCGAAGCGCTACCATATGGACGTTCATCCTCGCCAGACTCTCAAGGACGGGACGGTCGACATGATCATTCACAAACACGCAGATCGCCCGTGCGCCCTCTGCAGAAAAGACCGTTTCCGACTCCAGCCGAAATGTATTGAATCGAAGATGCAATGCCGCCGAATCGGCTGCGACATTCAGATACTCACGATCATAAGGTTTTGTGTCGTAAACCGTAATAAGAGGTTTGTCGATTGAAGTCATAAAGGAAACTCCGTGTTAATGCGTGGTTGTTTTAGAAATTGACGCCGAGTTGCATGCCAATGATCGTGTCGTTTTCCACCAGGCCACGACCAGCTGGCCGGATGATGTATTGCAGAGTCGGTTGGACATAGGCCCATCGGTTGATTTGGATGCGGTAGTCGAATTCGAGAACTCCCTGATATATGCGAGGTGCCACACCCAGGCTATTATCCAGCGCCTGCTCATCCTGGCTGAAGGAGCCATAGGCAAAGGCCGCGCCCAGGAGATCATTGTCGCGATACGGAATAAACCCTCTGTAAACCAGACCCGTCAGTACATAGAAGGGCATCGCGTTGTTAACCTGCGGCGCATAATTGATTGCGCTGAAGAAATACAGCCCCTGATTGCTGAGACGGGACTGCGGAATCGCACTAGAACCCGTGAAGGACTTTCCGACAGCAACCTCCTTGTCATCATCATCCGCAGGCCTCTTTGTCTGAGGAAGCGGCTCCTCGTGCGAAGGTTCGCGATAGAGCTGCTGGTCTGCCTGCCAATAGAATTGAAAACGGCCTTGATAGGCTTGCCCGTTGAAGGCCGTATTTTCGACCCCCCAGTAGATAAACCCTGCAGCGTATTTTCCCGGGAGTTCGGACGGGCCGATCGTTGGGGTAAATCCCGTCTCCGCGATGGCACATAAACCGTTGAGAGAATTATTATCTTTTGGATACCCCGCAAAGGACAGCCCCCGGTTGTTAGAATCGTTGCCGAAAGGATAGGCCAGGTAAAATCCCGTCTGCGCGTAATACCACTCCGTCGGATTCACCTTGAGATACCCACCCCAGGTGGAAAAGGAACCGCCCCAGGGAATGGCGTTCAAGCCGATGCCCTTCGCTGTGCGAATCGATTGGTTGAGGAAAAGCTTGGATTCCGGCTGACTGAGAAAAAGATCAGCCGGCACCTGCCACCCACCGGAAAGCACAAGAAAATCCTTGATTCCAAACAACTCCGGCGTGGTGTAGGCCAGATAGAGCTTACGGAAACGCCACCCCATGCCACCCGTGTAGGCACTGGGGCGGAATGTATTATCCGTTCCCGCGTAGGGATTGATGCTGTCCAAACCATCGCGCCAGCGGACATTTGTCGTGAACATGAGTCCCTCCAGAGCCTCGACTCGGGTCAACATGGCGATGTCCGCATTGAGATCGAAATTGATCTCCTCGTCAAAGCCGCCGCGTTGCTGCAACCCACCGTCCACGATGGCAAGGAAGTTTCCTCGCCAATGGCCGGTGAAATAAATACCTCGGTCCTCCAGTGTGTCGCGAAGACCGAGCCAATTGCCGCTCGCTAATGGTCCATTCCACCACTCAGAGATCGCGCTTTTTTCCTCCTGAGGTTCGGCCGAGGCAGTACCGGAACCAACAAAAATAGCCAACGTGGCGAGAATGAAGCCTATCAAGATTGATTTTACACGATCCATTTCTGCTTTTTGTGTTCTTCCAAACTTCCATTCCATGGTCGTCGCAAAGAATGGGCCAAGGTGCCAGACGGAGTCGCCAGAGTCGAGCCTCATAGAGAGGAAAAGTTATAACATTATCAGAGTTCCGGGATGATTGTAGGAGTGTCCTCTTGACATGACTCCATGAGATCAAGCCGGTTGAAGAGTTAGTCTGGGCGAGTAAAAAAGAGAACCAGACACGAAAGGCAAGCGATATAAGGCCGAGGACCAAAAGCCAGTGCGGAGCTTCATTGCCTCGATATATCTCTGAGTTTAAGAATCATTGAGCTATTTCACAAGAAGGCGGTAACCGATGCGAGTTTCCGTTTGAATCCCTTCGAAGGTCTTGCCTCCATTGGCAAGCTTGGTTCGCAGATGTGTCATATACACACGCAGATATTGGGATTGTTCGACTGCATTTGGTCCCCAGACGGAGAGGAGTAATTGCCGATGCGTCACGACTTTTCCGACATTGCGGGCGAGTGTAAGCAGGAGCGTATATTCCGTAGGCGTTAATGCAATCTCCTGGTTATCGACGAATACCTGACGCACGCTAAAATCGATCCGCAGTGATCCTGATTCAAAAAGAGCGTCGTCTTTGGAATGAACTCGTCGGGTTAAGACCCGTAAACGTGCGAGAAGCTCGGCATTATTGAATGGCTTGGAAACATAATCGTCCGCCCCGGCGTCCAATGCGGATACCTTATCCTCCTCATCATCGCGCACCGATAAAATCAGAATCGGAACACGGCTCCACTCTCGAATACGTTTGAGCACTTCAAGACCTTCGATATCGGGAAGCCCCAGATCTAAAATAATAACGTCGCTACGACATGCCGCTGCTTGTTGAACTCCCATCGTGCCGCTATCGGCATCAATGACGCGATAGCCCTCTCCTTCCAAAACCACGCGTAGCAAGCGACGAATCTGGGGTTCGTCGTCGATGATCAGAGCTGTGAGGGGTGACGTCATGAAGTGCTAGTCGGATAGTCGTTCAAACGCGTCGGAATATGAACCTCAAATTCTGTATTCTTCGATTGCAATCGAGATACGGAGACCTTACCGCTATGAGCTTCGGCAAAACCCCTTACAATGGAAAGCCCAAGACCCAGACCGTCCGTCCTAGTCACTTCTCCTCGATAAAACTTATCAAAAATGCGTTCCATATTTTCTTCCTCGATACCCGCACCGTCATCCCGAACCTGAATTTTTAGAATCTCGTCATTAAAAGTTATATGGATGGAAATTTTTGTTGCGGCATGACGCGCCGCATTGCGGAGTAAATTTGCAAGAATTTGTTCGATAAGCGCCGCATCAATTTCAAATAATCCCGACGGATCAGGAAGTTCAACATCCATAGTGTGTTTTTGAAGGCAGGATTTTTCCTGCTCAAGAACACGCGAAACAACCTCCTTCAAATCCCACCAGTCGAGATGTAACTTGACAGTACCCGCTTCGATACGTGCCAGATCAAGAAGATTTGACACAATGCGATTGAGCCTTTCAGAGGCAATATGAATTTCAGAAAGCAGTTCATTTTTCGGAAGCTCTCCGGCTTTTTGAAGGCTTTCCGTCGCGGTAGTAATGACCGCAAGAGGCGTCTTCAGTTCATGAGAAACACAATCAAGAAGATTTTTTTGCAGGCGTTGAGATCTTTCCTCGATTTCAGAGCGCACTGCCTTGCGGCGTAAAGAATCCCGCTCCACAAGCACCGCAATTTGTGCGCAAAAAGTTTCAAGAAGTTGGCGATCTTTTAAAGTGATACTCGCCGCAGGCTCAAAGCGTAATACGATCACCCCTAATTGACGATTCTGACTATGCAGAGGAATGCAAAAAACGGAACTTTGCGATAAGGTATCGGTAAAACGTCCTGCAAGTTCGTTTTTATGAAAGGTCCAGCTTGCCACACTAAACTCGCTCTCATCAATTGCAGGTCCAGTCGCGGGTTGTGAATTTAACTCGCCTTCCTCCGTCTGCAAAAAAATGGCAGTGCGGCAGTGAAATATTCCATCGATCAACTGAGAGGCAATTTGCAACGCATTTTGCAGACTTTCAGCACTCACCAGTTCTCGCGCAAATTGATAAAGCGCCGTGGCCTGTTGCTCGCGTTGACGCTCCAGAGATTCGCGCTGACGAAGACGTGCTGTCAACTGCCCAACGACCAGCGCGACAAGAAAATAGGCGGCGAGCAATGCGGCATCCTGGACGGTGCTCACGTAAAAAGTGAATTGTGGCTCGATAAAGAGAAAATTCCATGTGAGGGCACTAAGCGCAGCCATCAGAAACATCGGTCCACGGGGAATAAACAATGCCATGATGAGCACCGAAAAAAGATAAAGCATACCCACGGTTGTATAACCAACAAAGGGCTTCAAAATCAGCCCCAGCAAAGTGATTGCGCATACCGCAGCAATGACTTTTAGACAATCCGCCAGTCGCCATGCATCTTTCCAGGCGGGGGGAGACGGGCGCCATGACACCGGCTGCTTATCCGTGCGGACCACGTAGACATCTATTTCTCCACTTTTTCGGATGAGCTGGTCCACGAGCGAGCCTCCTCGCAGCATGTCCAATAAACGATTTTCGTGAGGTTTTCCCACTACGATCTGAGTGACGTTATGCTCACGGGCAACGCGTAAAATAGTCTCGGCAATCCTGTCACCAGAAGTCGTAACAATTTCTCCCCCGAGATTTCGCGCGAGCGTCAGATTACGGGCCAATCTTTGCTTATCTTCCTCATTGAGAGGAATGGAGGGCTCAACATATACCCCCATCCACGTCGCATGGGTGGTGGCAGCTATGCGGCGAGTCCATCGGATAAGACGTTCAGAATAAGGCGATGGCCCGATTGCAACCAATAACCTTTCACGGGAACGCCATGGGCCTTCGATGCTTTGCTCGCGGAGAAAATCCACCATCTGTCGATCCGCTTTTTCCGCTGTTAGGCGTAGTGCGATTTCACGCAATGCCTTGAGGTTGCCTTCACGGAAAAAGTTTTCCGTCGATACATTCACCCGCTCAGGAAGATAAACCTTCCCCTCATCGAGACGCTTCCTCAGTTGCTCTGAAGTCAAATCGACAAGCTCCACTTCATCCGCACGATCAAAAACCGAATCCGGAACTGTTTCATGGACTACAATTCCCGTGATCTGCGCAACGACATCGCGATGACTTTCCAGATGCTGGACATTTAATGTGGTGTAGACATCAATTCCTGCCGCGAGAATCTCCAATACGTCCTGATAACGTTTCGTGTGTCTCCCCTGCCCCGCGTTGGTATGCGCCAGTTCATCCACCAAAACAAGATCAGGCTTAAGCTGTAAAATCGCATCGAGATCGAGTTCGTGTAAAACAACACCACGGTGCTCAATACTCTTTAATGGAATACGCTCAAGACCAGCAGTAAGAGCCTGCGTCTCCACGCGACCATGGCTTTCGATCACTCCCACAACAACATGCTTCCCCTCCTCTTGGTCCTGTTGGGCGGACAGCAACATGGCGTAGGTCTTGCCTACCCCTGGGCACATCCCAAGAAAAATTTTTAATCGTCCTTCACGAGAAAGGCGATCTTTACGCTGCAAGTTTGCCAGTAGCGCATCGGGATCGGGTCGCGGTTCATCACTCACGGGTTGATGAAGCTATCTTATCCAGTGTTTGATTCAAAAGAAGCACATTTACGCGTCGTTCGCCAAAGATGTTCCATTGTGGGTTTTCGACACACTGTTCCACAATATTACGTAATACTGCCTCCCCTAGTGATCGTGCTTTTGCCACCCGGGAAACCTGAAAATAGGCACCTTCAAGAGAAATATCAGGGTCCAACCCGCTGCCTGAAGCAAAGAGAAGATCAGACGGTATTTTTTGGGGTTCGCTTACTCCAAAGGATTGTGCTCGCGTCAAAACGGTTTCCTTAAGTTTTTTACTCGTAAAGCCCTGATTGCTGGCACCCGAAGGCATGGTGGCATAATCGGCCGCAGACGGTCTCGGCCAAAAATAGGAAACCTTCGCAAAAGGCTGTACAATCAGATGAGAACCAATGACGCCCCCATCTTGCAGAATCAAGCTGCCATCGGCTTGATTTTTGAAAAACGTTTGCGCGATCGCGTGTATACAAAAAGGATAGATCAATCCACAAAGCACAGTGAAAACCAGCAATGCACGTATCGAAACAGTAATAGATTTTAGAATTGTATTCATATTTATACGAGGTGAAGAGCAATAAGTATCCAGTCGATAAGCTTAATTCCGATAAAGGGCGCAACAATCCCCCCGACTCCATAGATAAAGAGATTGCGCCTCAGTATAATTGCGGCGCCACTGGGTCGATAAGCCACACCCTTGAGCGCAAGCGGTATCAGGGCAATGATGATTAAGGCATTAAAAATTACCGCACTGAGGATAGCACTTTCCGGTGAATGCAGATGCATAATATTTAATGTGGAAAGCGGCCCCTTCGTTGCGCTTGTCGCATAAAGAAGTCCGAACATCGCAGGAAGAATCGCAAAGTATTTCGCCACATCATTCGCCACGCTAAAAGTGGTGAGTGCACCCCGTGTCATAAGAAGTTGTTTTCCGGTTTCGACGACCTCGATAAGCTTCGTAGGGTTACTGTCAAGATCGACCATGTTTCCAGCCTCGCGTGCGGCTTGTGTTCCTGTATTCATGGCCACTCCCACATCAGCCTGCGCCAGAGCGGGTGCGTCGTTAGTGCCATCACCCGTCATGGCAACAAGATGACCTTTCGCTTGCTCGTCGCGAATACGTTGCAATTTTGCCTCCGGGGTAGCCTGCGCCATGAAGTCATCCACGCCCGCTTCAGCGGCAATGGCTGCCGCAGTCATCGGGTTATCACCGGTAATCATTATCGTGCGAATTCCCATTTTGCGGAGTTGCGCAAACCGCTCTCTGATCCCGCCTTTGACAATGTCCTTCAAGTGAATCACCCCACATATATTGGCATCTTCCGCAACCACAAGTGGCGTACCTCCCGCTCGGGAAATAGTGTCGACAGCTTGTCGGACAGCTAAAGGATATTCTCCACCCTGCAAAGTTACATAGCGCTCAATCGCTTCCGCCGCTCCTTTTCGAATGCAACACATGGTCGAATCCTCGCGTTTAATATTTACTCCGCTCATCCGGGTCTGTGCAGTAAAAGGAACAAACTCTGCCTGTGTCGGATGCAGTTCCTGAGCTCGAAGTTCAAAGCGCTCCTTCGCAAGCACCACAATCGAACGCCCCTCGGGAGTTTCGTCAGAAAGGGAGGCCATTTGCGCTTTCGCCGCGAGAACCTTCTCCTCGACTCCGGGTGCTGCAATAAAGGCCGTCGCCATTCGATTTCCAAGCGTGATTGTTCCTGTTTTGTCGAGAAGCAACACATCAATATCTCCGGCCGCCTCAACGGCACGGCCGCTTGTTGCAATGACATTTTTTCGAATCAGACGATCAATACCACTAATGCCAATAGCACTTAAAAGACCGCCAATGGTTGTGGGAATGAGACATACGAGCAAAGAGATCAATACCGGCATACTTGTATTGACGACATTTTTTTGATTGGCGGCCGACTCATTATAAATTGCGAATGCGGGAAGCGATGCCACCGCCAGAAAGAAAACAACCGTCAGACTGAGGAGCAGGATGCCGAGAGCAATTTCATTCGGCGTACGTTGCCGACGAGCCCCCTCCACCATCGAGATCATACGATCAAGAAACCCACATCCCGGCTCCGCAGTGATACGGATAACAATACGATCACTAAGAACACGCGTCCCACCGGTCACGGCACTTCGGTCCCCTCCACTTTCCCGAATAACTGGAGCGGATTCTCCAGTGATGGCACTCTCATCGACCGTTGCAATTCCCTCTACAACCTCTCCATCAGCAGGAATAATGTCACCCGGTTCACATAATACGCGATCTCCCTTTTTTAAGTCGGTCGCAGCAGTTTTTGTTTCGACGTTATTTTCCAATTTCCGTGCAACCGTCTTTGTGCGCGTCTTTCTCAAAGATTCCGCCTGGGCTTTTCCCCGTCCCTCCGCGACCGCTTCCGCAAAGTTCGCAAAAAGCAGCGTAAACCAAAGCCAAATGGCAATTTGAAGATAGAAGCCGTTGAAATGAAAAATGAGTTCCACCGTCGTCCAGACTGATCCGATCAGAACGACAAACATCACCGGATTTTTAAATTGGATACGCGGATCGAGTTTCCGAAAGGAATCACCGATCGCCATTATCAGAATTTGGGAATCAAAAGTTGGATTCGTTTTCATAATTTATACCAGTTACTTAGAAAGTCCTCCCCTGCAGCATCAGGTAATGCTCAATGATCGGCCCAAGAGTCAGCGAAGGGAAAAAGGTGAGCGCCCCGAGAATCAAAATAACGCTGACTAAAAGAACCACGAAAGTGACACCCGTCGTAGGAAAAGTTCCCGGGCCCGGAGGCGATGTTTTCTTCACTCCCATACTGCCAGCAATCGCCAGCGCGGGAACGATGACGATAAAACGTCCGACCAGCATGCAGAATCCCAGCGCGTAATTGTAGAATGACGTATCCGCACTTAATCCGGCAAAGGCGCTTCCGTTGTTTCCGCTTGCTGAAGCGAAGGCATATAAAATCTCACTTAGACCATGCGGTCCGTTATTTGCGAGACTCGATAACCCTGCGGGAAGGATACAGGCAATTGCCGATCCGATGAGAATCAATGCACTTGGCACAAGAATGGCAGCGACTGCCCAGCGCACTTCCCGTGCCTCAATTTTTTTCCCGAGATATTCCGGTGTGCGCCCTACTATCAAGCCCGCCAGAAAAACCGTAAGCAAAACATATTTTAACATTCCGTACAACCCAGCCCCTACTCCGCCGAAAACGATTTCGCCGAGCATGATATTTAGCATCGCGAGACCACCCGCTATAGGCGAAAGACTGTCGTGCATGGCATTCACAGATCCATTGGATGCGGCAGTGGTCGAGATCGCCCAGAGTGTGCTATTCATCACCCCGAAGCGTGTTTCTTTTCCCTCCATATTCTGACTCATCGGAAGCACCACATTCGGCTGGGCTTCCGCCCACCATGCGACGGCAAAAAATCCAACCAGGAGAATGAACATCGCGGCAAAGAGCACCCAACCCTGCCGCACATCACGGACCATTTTCCCATAGGTGAAAGTGAGCGCGGCAGGGATTAGCAGAATCGAAAGCAATTCAAGAAAATTGGAAAGCGGCGTGGGATTTTCGAAAGGATGTGCAGAGTTCACGCCAAAGAATCCGCCGCCATTCGTGCCGATTTGTTTAATTGCAATTTGACTAGCCGCAGGCCCCATCGGCAATATCTGCTGCGCGCCCTCTATGGTTGTCGCATGAATGTAGGGAGAGAAGTTCTGGATAACTCCCTGGCTCGCTAAAATTACCGCGAGAATGACAGAGAGTGGTAGAAGGATGTAAAGCGTACCGCGGATCAGATCGACCCAGAAGTTGCCAAGCGTTTGAACACTTTTATTTCCGAGTCCGCGAATCAATGCAACAAGCACGCACATACCGGTCGCCGCACTGGCAAAATTCTGCGTAGTCAGACCCACCATCTGGCTGAAATAGGAAAGCGCCGACTCGCCCGAGTAAGCCTGCCAATTCGTATTCGTCATGAAACTAACCGCCGTATTGAAAGCGAGCGGAACGGAGAGACCTGCGAAATTTTGCGGATTAAGAGGAAGGCAGCCTTGGCAAAGCAATATGAGAAAAAGGAGGCAAAACCCCAATGCGTTAAACCAAAGCAAGGCGCCCAGGTAAGCCTTCCAATTCATTTCCTTCTCGGGGTCGCCACCAATCAAATGGCAAAGAAATCTCTCCAGTGGTCGGAATGTGAAACTTAGAAAAACCGACTTGCCCTCGTAAACTTTCGCCATGTAGCCCCCCAATGGCGGCGTTAATGCAGTGAGAAGGCCAAGGAACAGTCCAATCTGAAGAAGATCATGTGAGATCATGCTTTCATCATGCCCCTCTTCGACTTTTACGGCTAATTAAAGGCCCCGCGGAAACTGTTAAAATTCCATTAAGAAAGAAATCCCTCTCAGTGTGTCAGTATTGCGTCTTTCAGAGAAGTATGCTGGAGTAGCCCTCCTTTATACGTATGAGTATCAAATTGCGAAATCGACTTCTGGCACTGGGATGTGTGCTGATATTTGCCGCGATCGGCTATATCCTTCTTGTAAACACGGTAAATCAGAAGCCCTTCGGCGTTATTTTATTCGTATCCGATGCATTGAGCGCTCCGAATCTAACTACTTCGCGCATCTACGCCGGAGGAGCGCAACACCGTTTCGCAATGGAATCCTTTCCCCATCTTGCCCTGGTCAGCAATTATGCAAACGACTACAGCGTTCCAGATTCGGCATCCGCAGCCACTGCTCTTGCAACGGGTAAAAAAGTAAACAGCAAGAATCTGGGAATCGATCCCGCTGGAGCGAAACTGGAAAGCCTTTTGGAGTTCGCCAAAAGTCACGGAAGATCCACGGGCCTTGTGACGAATGGCACTCTCGTGGAACCCGGCTCAGCCGCTTTCTATGCAAAGACAAATGATCCCGCAAACGGGGCTGCAATCGCCGCGCAGCTGGTGGATGGGTTTTCTCCAAACGTAATTCTCGGCGGAGGAGAAGCGGATTTCCTTCCCGAAGCCAAGGGTGGAACTCGAAAGGATTCCCGTGACCTCATTCTTGAAATGCGGCGGAAGGGCTACAACATCGTTAAAAACCCCCAGGAGCTTGAAAATACCGCCGCATGGCAAAGCCCGAATGTCTTTGCCGTTTTCGCGCCGGGAGCACTTAATTTTTTCGGTGAAATGGAATCCAGCGATACACAGCCCTCTCTTTCCTCCATGGTCCGCAGCGCAATCCAGTTTCTCCAGTATAACGGAAAAGGATATTTGCTCGTGGTGGATGCAGGACTCTCCGAAAAAGCGGCTACTATGAATCAAAGTGAGCGCTTTCTCAAAGAAACGCAGGCTTTGGATCAGGCAATCGCCGTAGCAAAAGAATATGCCGGACAAAATGCCCTGATCATTGCAGTAGGAAGCGAAGCAATCGGCGGATTACGCCTGAATGGGTATCCTTTTCGAAGCGATAAAGGCGTTGCCATTCTCGGAGCCAATAGCCACGGCATTCCTTCACTGACATGGTCCACAGGTCCGGCACCTCAACATTTAACCGAGCCAAGCGTTCCTACTCCCGTTCCTTCCCCGGCAGCCGCTTCAGCTCCAGTGGCTGCGGCTGCTTCTCCAAGTCCAAGTCCGAATACAACTCCCGCTGCCGCTCCTCAGGAAGTTTCCGCAGTGCATCTAGATCGCGCTATTGGAACTGCAGAGGACGTCATTGCCATCGGTGCCGGTCCAGGGTCGGACAAGATCAGCGGATTTTTAGATAATACGGCTATTTATCAGATTCTTCAGAAGAATCTTTAATCTCCGCTGGAGCTTCCAATACCTCGGTTGAACGCGTTTTTTTCTCCATCCAGTGTGCCAGCAGAATGCTGATCTCATAGAGAAGATACATAGGCGCCGCCATCAGGACCAGCGTGAGCACATCGGTTGTAGGGACAATGACCGCCGCAAAAGTTGTGACCAGAATCAGCATGTAAGGCCGCAGCTTCCGCAACTTCGCAGTATTCAAAATCCCAATCCTCACCAGCACAAGAATCACTACCGGTAATTCCGCAGCCAATCCAAAGGCGATGATAAATTGCGTGGCGAAGGAGTAATACTCATGCACGGTCCATGTCGGCACCCAGCCCATGGATTTTGCATCCGCATAAAACCATTCCAGAGTTTGAGGAAGCAGTTCGTAATACGCGAATGCAGCACCAGAAAGAAAAAGCCCAAAGCCAACAAGCGCGGCCGGAAGAGCCGCCTTTTTTTCACGCGGCGTAAGACCTGGCAGAATAAATTCTGCGAGAAAATAAAGTAAAAACGGGAACGCAAGAACTATGCCCGCATAAAACGCCAGATCGAATGAAATCATCATGGAATCTGCAACGCCGAGTGATTGAAGATTATCCACACTTTTGGGATTTACTGCTGCTAGCGGGTGCTGGACAAATCGTGCAATTTGAGACCGAAATGTAAACCCCAGCATCATGAAAACCGCGAGAACCACAATCGACTTTATCAGCATGCGCCGAAGATCCTCTAAATGATCAAGAAACGGCTTCGATGTGTCACCTGTCTCCCGAAAACTGAAGAGATTTTTTCTGAACTTTCCAAAATTCATAGCGTCAGCAAATTCATGCTAAACATTTTCGCCACAAGACAAAGCGTGTTTGCATCCTGAATCTCTCCTTTGCGAATCATCTCGATAATCTCTTGTAATGGAAAAACCCGCACCTCCAGAATGCGCTCCGACTCCTCCGGCGCGTGACCCTGCGGCAAAGTCACTACATCGCGTGCAAGAAAGAGGTGCATGTACTCATTGGTAAAACCGGGGGATGCAAAATAACCTCCAAGAGAATCAAGCGCATTGTCCTGCGGTGCATAACCGGTCTCTTCCGCAAGCTCTCGCAGCGCGGTGGCACGGATCGATGCTTCCGTAACTTCGCCATCGATCTGGCCTGCGGGAAATTCCCAAAGAATCCGGCGAGCAGGAATACGCTCCTGGTGAATAAGGACAAACCGGCCATCCACCGTCCTGGGCGCAATGACCGCAGCCTGCTTGCGACGCACATTCAACCACTCCGTGCCTTCTGGACGCGCGGACGTGGCAATCGATTCCTGAACGACGGTAAGATGAGGCGTCTCGAGAAGCGTTTGCTCGCGCAACAAATTCCAACAACCGTCGTTACCCAAGATGTTTTCTCCAATGCTTGAGACGCGAGTCAATAAATGCTGACGACGTAGCTCCCGTCCCCGTTCTCGCTTCCAAAGATTTCTTTCCCTCAAAGACGGAGTATACATTCTGCGAAAAAACCTCGTGACTTGCTGCGTAATCGCTCAGTGGCAACTTATCGATCGCGCATTTTTTTTGCACCGAAAGCGCCACCAGCTTTCCGACTGCTTCATGAGCCTGACGGAAAGGAACGCCTTTAAGAACAAGGTAATCCGCCAAATCCGTCGCCAGAAGCATGGGGTCTGCGGCGGCCTGCGTCATATTTTCAGCATGAAAGGTCGCGGCTCCCATCATCTCGGCAAAAATTCCAAGCGCGGCGATGACCGTATCCACAGAATCAAAGATCGCCTCCTTGTCCTCCTGCATATCGCGATTATACGTCAGAGGTAGACCTTTTAAGGTCGTCAATATGGAGAGAAGGTTGCCGTATAACCGTCCCGTCTTGCCACGCGTCAACTCGGCAATGTCAGGATTTTTCTTCTGCGGCATCAAACTAGACCCCGTGGTATGCGCATCGCTGAGGTGAATAAAACCAAATTCCACCGAGGCCCAAAGGATAACGTCTTCACTCAACCTCGAAAGGTGCATGCCGATGATCGCGATCGCCGCAAGAAGCTCGCAGGCGAAATCCCGGTCCGCAACGGCATCCATGCTGTTTTGTGTAATACGCTCGAAACCCAATTCCTTCGCGATCATCTCCCGATCAAGCACGATAGTAGAGCCCGCAATGGCTCCGGAGCCCAACGGCATTTCCGCCATGCGTTTCCCACAGTCCAAAATTCGGCCCTTATCCCGTTCCAGCATTTCGACATAAGCCAGCAGGTGATGCGCAAGCGGCACAGGCTGTGCGCGCTGGAGATGAGTGTATCCCGGCAGGCAGAGATCTCTGTTTGTCTCCGCCAGCACTGTAAGGCTTAACTGAAGCGCCCGTATTTGAGTCTGAATTTCCTCCAGCGCATCGCGAAGATAGAGCCGTATATCAAGTGCCACCTGATCATTTCGACTACGGGCAGTATGCAGCTTTGCCCCTGCGGCACCGATACGGCTGGTAAGCTCAGATTCGATATTCATATGGACATCTTCGAGTTCCACCTTGAAGGAAAAACGCCCTTCCGTGATGTCCGCCTCAATCTCCCGGAGACCTTTTACGATCTGTTGATATTCGCCATCCGTTAATATGCCGGCCTTTCTCAAGGCACCCGCATGGGCTATGGACCCCTGAATATCATGTTTATACAGCCGCCAATCGTAAGACACCGACTCTCCGTAGGCCTGTAAACGATTAGAAGTCTCCTGCTGAAAACGTCCCTTCCACATATCTCTGAATCCCCCTAATGCCCCTTGTGGCTGGTAGCACTCTTGTTACAGACGCCGTTAAGTTTCAACTCATCGCACTTTGCCTCGATACGCAGTGACTTGTTGGCAGGGGAAAACCCCAGTCTCCGGGTAATGCAGTTTTCGAGAAGTTCCATATTCATGTCTTCAAATTCGATGATTTTATTACAATCCACGCAAATTAGGTGATTATGTGTGGGATGATCGACAAAATTCGGGTCGTAAACCATGACATCCCGCCCCAGATCCAATTCGCGTAAAAGACCGCTCTCCACGAGGAGAGGAAGGGTGCGGTAAACCGTAGCCCGGGAAACCGAGCGATCCACCTTCCGGGCCATATCCAGAAGCTCTTCCGCGCTATAATGCTCGGTGGTGCTGAACGCTGCCTCAATGATGGCGTCACGCTGCGCAGTCCTCCTTAAACCCTTGGAGGACAAATATTCATATACGCGGTCTCGGACGAGAGCATCCATTAGGGGCAGATTAAAGGGGAATAGAAGGGAGTCAATCCAATGTCACAGAGAATAAGAGCAAAAAAAGAGGCCAGAGAGCTACAGCAGAGAAGAGCAAGCTACCGTTGCTGCATTCCTGCCCTGGCGGGGTTTGCCTGTCTGCAATCCATAGTCCCTGGCTTTCGTCATCAGTAACACCCGAAAATGCGGTAATCAAAGACTTTCTTCACTGATCAGGATAAAATCCCTTTCTTAATAAATTATATACATTTTCCTTTTTATTCTTGCAGGTGTGAATAACTTTTTAGTAAATCACTTCTCCCTTAACCTCCCTTGTACGAAGACCATATGGGTAAAATTTTGTTATTTGTGGCTATAGGCCTCACCTTTCTCTCCGCGATTCTCGGTGTTCTGAATCGCGGCAAGCTCACCGATGCCAGATCATCTGTAACTGATCGAGACACCAAGATTGCGGAAATGCAAAAATCCGGCATGCAATCTGCCGCAGAAGTCAAGACCCTCAAGGAACAGGTCACTGCATTGACGACAGAAAAACAGCAGACCGCTTCCGCACTGGACACCGCAAAAACGGAAGCACAGAAAGCCGCCGAGGAAGCACAGGGACTAAAAACGCAGGTCGGGGAAAAAGAAAGCCAGCTCACACAGTTGAAATCGGATAGTGATGCAAAGGATCAGAAAATTAAAGATCTGGAAGCTAAGCCCCCAGCGCCGGTAGCTAACGACGATGCAAAGAAAGAATTTGATGAGCAGAAACAGATTGCTCAATCAGCGACGGATAAGCTTAAGACTACGGAGAGCCAGCTCAAGGTGCTTCAAGAAAAGGAACAGTACCGTCTTCAACAGCGTATGCGCGATGGGCTCGAAGGCTCTATCCAGGCTGTCAATACTGCGTGGAATTTTGTGGTTCTAAATATAGGTGATCGGAACGGTATTATTAATAATACCGAAATGCTGGTGGAACGACGCAACCAATTGATCGGCAGAGTGCGTATCACTTCTGTTGAACGCTCCACCTCTGTGGCAGATATCATCGCAAACAGCGTGCCCAAAGGCATTTCTATTATGCCTGGTGATAAGGTGATTTATAAAGGCGATAGCTCGGAATAAATAATATGCGCAAAATCCTGCTTTCCAGTCTGGCATGGATGATCCTTCTTGGCGGATTAGTGCAAATGACCGGATGCGCGAATAACGAAACCGCTGACGGCCGCAGCACGGACGAAAACTCTCCTCAGCGAAATACGAGCGCAATTCCCTGGAATCGCCCTCAAAGCTGGGAAGGTTCCACCGGCTACGGCGGAATGGTTAACCAGCCTTCACGCTAACAAGGTACCGCCAATGGCGGGAAGAATTCTTCTAATTCGCGGCGGTGCAATCGGTGATTTTATCCTCACGCTGCCTGCATTACGCATTTTGCGGGATGCATTTCCGGAAGCCCATATAGAAATTCTCGGCTACAGCCATATCACCGAAATTGCGCACGGACGATTTTATGCCGATGGGATTCGTAATATCGAATACGCCGCGCTTGCCGGTTTTTTTAATCCAAAGGCGGAGCTTGATCCCGCGCTGTGCGAATACTTCGCAGGATTTCATCAGATCATCAGTTACCTCTATGATCCTGATGGCTTCTTTGAAGGAAATCTCCGGCGATGTGGAGTCAAAAATCTGATTCTCGGTGAGCCGAGACTACACCATAACGAACATGCAGCGCTTCAACTGGCTCAACCTTTAGGCAAGCTTGGCCTCTTCGCCGATGAGGAAAGCCTTTGCGCCCGGGTTTTTCCCACAGGGCAAGACGTCGCAGATGCAAAAGAATATTTAAAACACACTCCCCTGCCACGACTTGTGATTCACCCCGGAAGCGGAGGGCCGCAGAAAAACTGGCCTACGCAACAGTGGAAGGAATGGATTCATTCTTTCACGGCAAATCATAAGGCATGGCAAGTGCTCGTGGTAGGAGGAGAAGCGGATGGCGAAACGCTTAACACCTTGCGAAACAATTCATCTTCCGCTCGTGTGCATTTTCTCGAGAACCTTCCATTGCCGCTTCTCGCAGCCGTTCTCGCGCAATGTCAGGGATTTCTCGGACACGATAGCGGAATCTCCCACCTTGCGGCAGCGAGCCGATGTTCTTGTGTGCTTCTTTTCGGACCTACCGATCCGGCGGTTTGGAGCCCGAAGGGAAAACATGTAAATATCCTCCGTGCTCACACCAGAAAAATGGAGGATATCTCACTTGCGGAAGTGACGGCCATGCTTGATTCCTTTATCATTCGCTCTACATCGTGACCGCAGCACCCTACCGTATACTTTCCGTTGACCCCTCGCTTCGCTGCACCGGATATGCCGTGCTGGAAGAAAGGAATGGCAAAAGCCGCTGTCTCCAATACGGCTTGATCAAAAACGGCCCAAAGCTCCTGCAATCGAGTTGTCTGGTGGCCGTGCATGAAAAGATCTCCATGGTCATCAAAGAGTGCAAACCGGACGCTTTTGCAGTGGAAAGCGTCATTTATGTGCAAAGTTACCGCACAGCGATTACCCTGGGAGCCGCACGCGGAGCCGCTATTATCGCCGCAAGGTCGTGCGGACTGCCCATCTATGAATATGCCCCCAAATCGGTAAAACAGGCCGTAGTCGGTCGTGGAGGCGCTCAAAAACAGCAGGTAGCCTTCATGATTCGCGCACTAATCGGACTTACCGAGACTCCACCTCCCGATGCAGCAGATGCCATTGCCGTGGGACTTGCTCATTTTCACGCCCGGAGCGCGGCTCTCATAAGAAAAATCAATCTACCGGAAATTTAATATGTCGCTCCGTATCGAATGGCTGGGAAAAGTAGATTATGATGAAGGGCTGGCAATGCAGACATGCCTCCTCGAAAAAGTTTTTTCTGATGAGGAACCCGAAACGTTATTACTGCTGGAACATCACCCGATTTTTACTATCGGGCGAACACGCGATGAAAGTAGTCTGAAAAATATCGACGCCTTACCGCATCCCCTTCGTCAAACCAATCGAGGAGGACAGGCGACCTATCACGGCCCCGGGCAACTCGTCGGCTATCCGATCCTTAATCTTCGACATCGCGCCATGGATCTCCATCGTTACCTGCGTTTTCTCGAATCCGTTTTGCTCGAAGCGCTGGAAGAGTATGGACTGCCCGCACGTCGAAGTGACGGGTTGACGGGTATTTGGATTGAAAACCGAAAAATCG
Source organism: Chthoniobacterales bacterium (assembly GCA_039935735.1). Lineage (GTDB taxonomy): Bacteria > Verrucomicrobiota > Verrucomicrobiia > Chthoniobacterales > JBDTJR01 > JBDTJR01. Next base: position 22,803 of record JBDTJR010000250.1, read on the forward strand.
CATCGATTGGCGTCGGTGTGCGCAAATGGATTACGATGCACGGCTTTGCCTTGAACGTGACAAAGGAATCTCTTCCCGCCTTCGATCAGATCATACCTTGCGGCATTGACGGCGTGACAATGACCTCCGTAGAAACGGAACTCGGAAAACCCATTTCCTTTAAAGAAGTCAGCGAGTCTGTTTCCCGACGATTCGAAAAATTGCTCACCGAGCAAATGCCCCATCAATCCGACGAGGGATAAGAAACGTTAGATCTCCAGGAAATTCAGCAAAAGCTTTTTACCCTCTTCCGTAAGGATGGATTCGGGATGAAATTGCACGCCATAGACCGCGAGCATTTCGTGCTGCAGTCCCATAATTTCCCCGTCTTCGGTTTCTGCCGTGATTTTCAAGCAATCGGGAAGCGTTTCCCGACGCACAATCAGGGAGTGATACCGGGTTGCGATGAACGGTGAAGGCAATCCGCGAAATACGCCCTCTTCCTTATGAAAAATCGGAGACGTTTTGCCATGCATGAGGTGTTCGGCACGAACCACCTCACCTCCAAATACCTGACCGATACATTGATGCCCAAGGCAGACACCAAGAATAGGAATCTGACCGGCGAACTCACGGATAAGATCATTACTGATACCCGCTTCATTCGGTGTGCAGGGACCGGGAGAAATACAAATCTTCTCCGGCTGAAGCGTCGCAACTTCCGAAAGCGTAATTTCGTCATTTCTGCGAATGACAAGCTTCGCCCCTAACTCGCCGAAATACTGCACGAGGTTGTAGGTAAAAGAATCGTAGTTATCGATAATCAGAATCATGATGCATTTTCTCCAAGCGCATTCGCTCTCTCGATGGCTCGCACTACGCCCATCGCTTTATTAATCGTCTCCTGATATTCGCCCTCCGGAGTGGAATCTGCAACTACTCCTCCGCCCGCCTGCACGTAAGCCTTCCCGTCTTTCAAGAGTACGGTGCGCAATGCGATGCAGGAATCCAGGTTTCCATCCCACGCAAAATACCCCACAGCGCCCGCATAAGTACCGCGCTTGTTCTTTTCGAGTTCGTTAATGATCTGCAATGCACGAACCTTCGGCGCACCAGAAACTGTTCCCGCAGGAAAAGTCGCACGCATGATATCGAAGGCATTGCGATCCCCTCGCAAGGTTCCCCGCACATGAGAAACGATATGCATGACATGACTATACCGCTCGATCGTCATGAAATCACTGACCTCCACGCTGGAGAAATCTGCGATACGGCCTACATCATTCCGGGCCAGGTCGACCAGCATAAGATGCTCGGCGCGTTCTTTCGGGTCATTAAGCAACGCTTCCGCATTGGCAGCATCCTCCGCATCGTTTTTTCCACGTGGCTTCGTACCCGCGATCGGACGGATTTCCACCAGCCCATCCGTAAGCCGCACATGAACTTCTGGCGAGCTTCCTACGAGAGAGAATCCGCCCTCGCACTGTAAAATAAACATGTAGGGAGAAGGATTCACGAAGCGCAAGGCGCGGTATAAATCCAGTGCTGTCCCCGCATAGGGTGTTTCAAAACGCTGGGATGGGACGATCTGGAAAATATCACCTGCGCGAATGTATTCCTTCGCCCGTTCCACCATGTCGTAATATTCTTCCCGCGTCGTATTACTCGAAACATCCGCGGCCTTCGGGGAAATATCCGGGAAAATAGGCGTTAGTTCCGTCGATTGCTTGAGTTGCTCAAGAATGGCGCGGACTTTTTTTACAGACACATCATACGCTTCCGCAGGATCACGATCTTTGACAAAAGCATTCACCACGATACGCATCCTGCGCCGTAAATGATCAAAGGTGATGACCGTTTCCGTAATCGCAAAATACATTTCCGGAATATTGAGATCATCCGGCGGCGAAGCGGAAATGGTCGGTTCGAACCAGCGTACGCTGTCGCAGGAGAGATAACCAACTGCCCCCCCTTGAAAACGCGGCATGTCCTTTTGGCTCGAAGCCTTATAGGCGGAAAGGCGCCTTTCCAATTCATGCAGCGGATCGCCCTCCACTTCAATCGTCTCCGTTTTTCCATCCTTGCGAATGGTGACTTTCTTACCGCTACCAGAAATAGTTTCGTGCGCGCCAAAACCCACAAAGGAATAACGGCCCATTTTCTCGCTGTGCTCAGCGGATTCGAGAAGGAATGCAGGCTCGGAATGAACCAGTTTTTTAAATGCGGAAATCGGCGTCTCCGAATCAGAAACGATCTCGCACCATACCGGCACGATGGTGGCTGACTTTGCGTGAAGAATGAACTCTTCCTTTTCCGGCAGAATCGGCGGCATCAGAAACAAGCTCCTCTCGCCTGAAAATGGATTTTCTTACGCATTGTTATGAGAGTGAATCTTTCCTGCTTTTGTTCGGCAATCTAGAAATTACAAATCGTGAGCGAAAACTCCGGCTCTGCAAAAGGACACGACTTATTTTTTGCCTTTTTGGAAGCGGCTTATTTCGCGTTGTGTCTCCCGGTCATCCGTACGCTTTTTGATATCCTGCCGCTTATCGATGGAGTCCTTTCCTTTACCGACCCCGAGCTCCACCTTTACGCGGTCTTTTTTCCAATAAAAACGAAGAGGAACCAGCGCAAGTCCCTTAATGGCGACCATTCCAAAAAGTTTGTCGATCTCCCGACGATGCAGGAGAAGCTTTCGCGGACGCTTGGGCAGGTGCTGCTCGTGACTGGCTTTCGCGTAGGGCTGGATATCAGCGTTGTGAAGAAAGACTTCTCCGTCATCAATGCGCGCGAAAGCGTTTTGGATATTCGCAAATCCGTCACGGATCGATTTGATTTCCGTGCCCTTCAGGGCGATCCCCGCTTCAAACCGCTCGAGGATATGATAATTCCGCAGAGCGCCGCGATTAGTGACAATATCCTCAGCCATAAGATTCCGCTATGCGAGCGGATGGCTACGTTACTTGGTTCCGTCTACCGGTTCCTGCTTTACAAGCACGACCTTACCGGCAGCGATTTCAGCCAGAGCGATGTCCTGCACATCCATGCGTGGCAACACTTCGACCATGGGACGCGCACCGGCGTTTAACTGACGGACACGCTTGGACACCATATTGATAAGAATGGGCGTTTCTGTAATGACTTTTGCTGCTTCTTCAATGTAATGGCTGTTCATAAATAGTAACTGTAAACGACTTTCCCTGAGTAGAGAAAGGATGTGAAGAAATGAACTAATGCCCCAAAAGTCAAGTTTTTTACAGTAAAACAGACACCGGAGCCAGAATGGCATCCCCCATCCCATGGAGAAGCTTTTTATCCGGAGGGCAGATTGTTGCTAGAATACCGGAGCAAACTGCTCGCTCTTCTCTGATAAAGTAGTACGGGCAAAGCCGGGCCCGGCCCTTCATGGAGACGACCGCTCCGCTTGTCTCATCCAGATAGGAATGATCCACAATTTTGCCGGGGTGGAAACGCTGAAGGATATGAGGATTCTTAGGCCAATCGGCGAGGCCGGACTCTATAGCCGCTTTCCATTGCGGAGAGGATAGGTCACTTCCTACAAAGACGCCGCGCGATCCCCATGCCCTTTCCGAGAAGCCACTTACCTTGAGAATCAGTTCCCGCTCCTTCTGGCTGAAGTGCGAGAGCTCATTCCAGTCATTGATATCGAGTTGCGGATATACGGCCGTAGGCGGTAATGGCTGCGGGTCCATGATCCATGTGTAAGGGATCACTTTTCTCAACGCCTCGAAATGCCGCTCGCTTAATTCACGCCGCCAGAAATCGTGTAGAGGACGAAGCCAGAAAAGCGCAAACCACATCTTCTCTTCAAGATAAGGCTTCAAAGGCGGCGTGAGATGAACCTTGCCTGCGAGCATGGAATCCACAAGACCCGGAAGGCAGGCGATATTTGAGGCGTCAAACAATTCGAAAAAGCGATAGGCATTCGACTGAAGCGTTTGCCCCGCTTCAGTACCTACGACCCGCCAGGATGCACCATTCGAAGCCGTGGCATTCAATTGATTCGCCAGCCATTCCATTTCAGGGCGGTAGGTTGAGGCTTCCTCGGAAACCATGATATCGCCCCCCGGAAGAATGGCGCGAAACCCTTCGAGCATGCCATCCTTTCCTCCGATGACAGGATCTCCAAGATCAGCATATTCACGATTTAACCATGCGGTAAGTCCGATGCCTCCTGGCACGTTATCCAACTCGGCAATCGTAAAACCACTTTCGGTAATAATCAGATCCGGACGCAATACCCTCGGCAGATCATTCTGAAATGCTCTTTCACGGCTCCACTCAACCAGATGCGCAGGCTTGCCACGATCCAGCCACTCGGCAATCCATGCAGGCTGACGCCCCTTAATACTTTGGCGATAAAGAAGGTTGCAGGCACGGACAAACAGAAGAAGGCGATGACCAAGCTTATCAATCTCCTCAGCAAGAGCGGTATCGACAGGAAAAGCCTCAGGGGCAATACGCCAGGATTTCTCGTGAAAAAGCCCCCCCTCCGGCATCGCATCGCGGATACGCTCGGCACGCTGCACGGCTTGCGAAGATTCCATAACACTCATCCCGCAAGACTTCTCAGCGCTTCCCGGATCATGTCCTCAGGTTTTGCTTCGTCTGGTTTTTTAAAATTTCCCATGGCGATCTTGATCGCCTTGTGTGCTTCCGCTTGCTTGTAACCAAGCGATATGAGCGCCAACACGGCATCATTAATATGGGTGTCTGTCACACTTGGCGCATTTGCCATGCTCGCCGTCTCCCACGCAGCAGCGACACCCACACGATCCTTTAACTCGAGGATGACACGTTCCGCAGTCTTCTTCCCCACCCCGCTGATACGGGAGATCGCCACCGCATCGGAAGCCACCACGGCAGATTTAAAATTCTCCACACTCATGCCACTGAGAATCGCGAGGGCCAGCTTCGGCCCCACCCCGGTCACATGGTTAAGCAGGAGGCGGAACAGATCGCACTCCGGCGCACTCATGAAGCCATAAAGAATCATGGCATCCTCACGAACGTGCAAATGGGTGCGCAGGTGAACAGTAGAGCCGCACGCCGGAAGACGATCGAAGCTTGATAGTGGAATGAGAGCTTGGTAGCCCATTCCCTGAACATTCACCACCACATGGGTAGGCAACGCCTCAATGAGCGTACCTTCGATAAAAGCAATCATGCGTAAATTTCAAACATGCAAACTATTGATTGCGCTTCTTACAAGCGCAACCCTTTCTTTCGCGCAAAATGCCGAAAAAGCAACTCCTGCCTCGACCTCAAGTCCTGCTCCCGCCTCCCCTGCTTCCCCTTACTATCTCCTCATCGAGCCTTCTTTCATGAAGCCTCCGATCCTAACCCCGGTTCCCGGTGCCACACAGACCCTGCTCGTTCCGTCCATTAAGGAGGGAGATAAGCTTCGTTATCTGACAAAAGACGAGATGCGGGGCCTGCACATGACACGCGTTCAGTTTGACACGATGACCAAAGTCAATGCGACGAAAGCCCTGGAGCAAATCCAGCCTCACCCCATTCGTGGCCCTAAGGACATCATTGAGTTCATGGTGCTCGAAACAAACAATCAACTGGCTGCAAGTGCGGTGCTGGCCCCCGGTTTTGGAAAACGATTTGAAACAACCTTCGGCTCCGATCTGATTGTGCTGATTCCGTCTCGTAACCTCGTCTATGTTTTTCCCAAGCTCGAGGGTCGCTACAATGAAATGCGTGATACGATCATCGATCAATACCAGACTTCGATATGCCCTGTAAGCTGCGAGCTTTTTGAAGTTAAAGATGGCGAAATCGAGGCCATCGGCACTTTCCGCCAATAGCATTTTCATCGTTTTCGACTTGTTCCTTGCATGCATCCGCATTCTGCGGTGAATTATTCCCCCGAATGATCGTTACGACTTCAGAACTTTTTCGAATCGCCTACGGGAAATATGCCATTGGCGCTTATAACATTAATAATGCGGAGCAAACCCTGGGCCTTTTCCGGGGATGCCAGGAGAGTAATGCACCCTTCATCATCCAGATTTCACGCGGCGCACGAGGCTATGCAGACAAACGCATGCTGGAAGCAATGATCCGCGCTGCGGGAGAAATTTATCCCGATCTCGTCTTTGCGGTGCATCTTGACCATGGCGACGAAGAAACCTGTCGGGATTGCATTCAATCCGGATTTTATAGCTCAGTCATGATCGATGCCAGCCATGAATCTTTTGACAAGAACATCGAGATTACGCGCCGCGTTGTAGACTATGCCCACCAGCATGGCGTCAGCGTGGAAGCGGAACTCGGAATGCTCGGTGGCGTCGAGGAAGACATCGCCGTCGATGAAGGCCACGCGTGCCTTACCGATCCGAAGCAGGCCGTAGAGTTCGTAGAGCGTAGCGGATGCGACTCGCTTGCTGCCGCAATCGGAACCAGTCATGGCGCGTATAAGTTCCGCGGTAGCCAGGGACTGCACTTTGATGTGATCAAGGAAATCCAGGATAAGCTTCCCGGCCTCCCCATTGTGATGCACGGAAGCTCCAGTGTCCCGACGGATGAAGTAGCCCGCATCAATGCAGCCGGTGGCAAGCTTGACCCCTCCGCGAAGGGCGTGGATGAAAATGAATATCTCCCCGCAGCGAAACTCGGTGTCACAAAAATCAATATCGATACCGACGGACGCCTAATCTGGACGCGTGTGCATCGCGAATATTTCCGTGATCATCCCGATCAATTTGACCTGCGCCCACCGGGGAAAACCTTCGTGCAGGAATATGCGAATTTCATCGCGGCGAAAAACCGTAAAGTCGGTTCTGCAGGACAACTCGACGAGGTAAAGACCATCCTGAAAGCCAATTGACGATGTGGGAGGATATCGAAAAAATTCTTTTACGAGAAACTGATATCCTGCAGCGCATTGAAGATCTCGCGACTCAAATCCAGCGAGACTACGAAGGAAAAGATCTGACGCTCGTCACATTGCTGAATGGCAGCGTGATTTTCGTGGCGGAGCTTCTACGGCGGATTTCCCTACCAGTGCGCCTGGAGTGTCTTCGCGTCACCAGCTACTCGGGCACAGAAAGCACCCGATCTCTTCGCTTTTATGAACCCGAAATGCCCAAGGGAAAGGACCGTCACTTTCTTATCGTGGACGATATTCTCGACACCGGTGAAACGCTCCATGCCGTAAAAGAGCGCCTTGAGAAAGACTCCCAGCCGCTCAGTCTTCGCACCTGTGTTCTATTAAAAAAGAACGTCGTGCGAACTCGCGATCTGGAGGCCGACTACTGCGGATTCGACATCGAAAATGAATTCGTGGTGGGATACGGGTTGGACTATGAGGGTTATTATCGTAACCTGCCTTGTATCGCCACTTTGAAACCCGAAGCCATCGAACGAAGAAAACTATGAAAACGCGCGTGGAATTTTATGCGGTACTTCGGGACGAGATCAGCAAGACCCCCGAGGTGAGTGTTGATATCGAAGCGGGTCAGACAATCGCAGACCTGATGGCAAAACTTTTCGAGCAATTTCCCGCCCTCAAGGCATGGGATAACAAGATTCTCATCGCCGCAAACATGGACTACGTGGAACGGGATCACATTCTCCGCGAAGAGGAAGTCATCTCCATCATGCCTCCCGTCCAGGGCGGATAAGCTGCCTTTTTTATCTTCGCCGCTGTTTTCGAGTGGGAAACAGCTTTTGATTCGTTAGACTCTTGAGAATGAAACCGCGTCAGGAAGACTCCGCCTTTGACAGTGCCTTAAAAGTAGAAACGCTGCACCGCGAAGGACGCTCCGAGCAGTGGAGTTGCGTGATTATGGCAGTGGTATTAATGACGCTCTTCCTTATCATCCGCTTCTCGGGAGATAATCTTACCGCACAGCAGATCGCATTTTCCCGTATCGCCGCAGTTGCAACGCTGGGAGGGCTGGGCCTGCTCGCATCCATTATTCAACTTTGGAAATGGCACCCATCCATGAAGTTTATCAATGTGGTCTTTCAGGTAAGCGCCGTAAGTTCGTTCCTGCTTATCGCGAACCAGGAGCGTGGTCCGGAGCTTGCATTGACAACGGCCATTCCCATGATCTATGCGCTGGTTATCAGCATCACCGCATTTCGACTAAGTCCGTCGCTGAGTCTCTTCGCCGGAGCGCTTACAGCAGCGGAATTTTTTGCTATCTATGTCTTTGCCATGCGCCCGATGATTCCGGTGGAGAAGCTCACACTGATGCCAACGCTCGGTTATGCGGCAATCACGGTAAAAATGATCGTGTTGCTGGCCACTGGTTTTGCCTGCAGTCTTGCAGCCCGCGCTTTGAATAACCAAATGCTTCAAAGCGTAAAGGACGCGGTTAAAGTTGATCTTCTTGAAAGAACCTTTGGACGCTATGTATCTCCCGAGATCGCAAAACATGTCTTGTCCAATGACAAATTTCTCGAGGCGAGGAACAGCGAGGGAGTTGTTATGTTTGCCGATCTGAGAGGGTTTACCTCCTACTCCTCCACCCGCAAGCCAGAGGAGATTGCAGGCTTGCTAAACCGCTGCTGGGAAATCGCCATGCGCATTGTGGAAACGCACGGCGGAGTGGTTAATAAATTTCTCGGTGACGGGTTCATGGCGCTTTTCGGAGTGCCAATCGAATTACCCAATGCCGAGGAAGCCGCAGCAAATACCGCCGTAGAGCTTCAGCGTGCGCTGGAGCCCGTGCTGGAACCTGAGGGGTTAAGCATCTGCATCGGTATCCACCGTGGCGAATTCATCGCGGGTGGTATTGGCTCGGAGTCGCGTTGTGAATTCACAGTGATCGGAACAACCGTCAATGTGGCCTCCCGTATCGAAACGCTGAACCGCGAGCTGAAAACCAATTGCCTCGCCAGCACGGATCTGGTGGATCGCATTCATCAATCCTTCGAAACCCGCAGCAAGGGCCATCGAAGTGTTAAGGGCATCCAGGAACCCATCGAAATTCACGAGCTTGCCCAAAAGAAGCCTCCTACAGAGTAAACTTCCTTCTTCTGTAGTTCAGTTTAAAATTGCGTATTTTTTAAGAATCAGGCAATTTTACACCATGTTTCGACTAGCTGCTTTACTGGGATTGGGTTTGATAATGGCCGGATGCTCTATGACTACTGCAGGGCAAACCTATCACGCTCTCGATAAGGCGCATGATTTAGGCTACACGGATACCCGCATCAGCCATACCGAGTGGAAAGTAAATTATGCCGGTTACAATATTCCGGCAGCCCAGACAGCCGACTTTGCATTACTTCGCTCAGCAGAAGTGGTTAAAGCTGCGGGATATTCTTATTTTACCATCGAACACGAAAGATCCTTCAACGTAGCCAGCCCTGGCTTGAGATTGGGACACCACGAGGGTGGTACCAGATCGTCTGTGGTTTCTCATAAATCGTTTCCAGAAACCGATATTGTCGTGAAAGCTCAATCCTCCAAAGAGGCCACTGGAAAAGAAGTCTATACGACAAGTTCCACCATCTCTCATCTCAAACACAAATATCAGCTAAAGTAAGGTCTCAAGGGAGACTGTGTTTGTGAGAAATCCCCTCCTTTAAGGGCTGCATACGCATTTTCGAGTCATCACTTGACGACTCTTTGAAGATTCGTTAGCTTGCCCAGCCTGATGAGTGAGGTCACCCATCAAATTCAGAGTAAAAAGCAGCCGTAGCTCAATTGGATAGAGCATCTGACTACGGATCAGAAGGTTGGGAGTTCGACCCTCTCCGGCTGCACCACTGTCAATCAACGAGTTACGATTTTTTTGATAAGGGCCAAATTTTCTACTGCCTTTATGCTGCCTTATCTACGCGAGGATTACTCTCTAGCATCATGAGTAGAAAAACACGCAAGAAACGTAGGTAACTCCTATACTAACACTACTTCATGTGCATGCATTAAGCTCTTGCATAGGTTCCCACGAGCTGGAAATGAAGCTACACC
>JBDTJR010000251.1:0-16227 GCA_039935735.1 Chthoniobacterales bacterium
CCGCAAAGGGCAAAATGCAAAAATAGCCACCATCTCGTCCGAGGCTGGGTCTTTTCGATCCAATGCAAAGGCGAAATCCTTCCGTGGATACAGCTATCCGGCGAGTAAGGCTGCTTTAAATATGATGCTGATGATTTTGACTGCGGAGTTGCGGGCAGAAAATATTCCCGTGGTCACTTTACACCCCGGATTTGTTCGCACGCGCCCGGAGAACAGTCATGCCCCGCTCGATCCCAAAGAATCCGCTAAGGGAATGTTGGAAATCATCGAGAATCTTACCCTGGAGAATTCCGGGAACTTTTATCGCTACGACGGGAGCGCGATTGAATGGTAGGATCTTTCCTGCCCGGCGAAAAGGAAGACTGAAAGCGCGCGCGATAGGCGCCGGGAGCCATGCCCGTTTTAGCCCGGAACAGACGGGTCATATTTGATGCATTGTGAAATCCGCATGCATGAGAAATTTCATCCACCGTTTGTGAAGTGGATACCAGCAGATGCTTAAGACGCTCGACTTTTAAAAGGTGGATTGCCTCAAGAACGGAATAACCAATGGAATCCCGAAAGCGCCTTTCAAGGGTGCTGCGTGAGACGGGGATGTGCTCAAAGACCTGTTGAATGGAGAGAGGCGAGTCAATATTATTACGAATGAATGCGAGGGCACTAGCGACATGAGGGTCGCTGGCACTCAAAACATTTGACGAAGCGCGCTGCACCACGCCGGGGATGGGAATCAGGATGGGATGCGCGGGCGGGCGGGCGCCATGTATGAGACGCACGAGCAAAGCCATCGCCTCGTAGCCGACTCGGTCCGGGCGGCTTTCCACACTCGATAACTGGGGATGTGACGTTTCACAAAAAAACTCATCATTGCCATAGCCGACAATGCCCACTTCCGTACCCACGCGAAAACCAAGCGCATCGCAGGCATTGGCGACTTCATAGGCATCGCGGTCACTACCACAAAGTATGCCGACGGGTTTTGGAAGACGCCGCAACCACTGTCGGAGATTGCGTTGCTGCGCCGCGGGAATTTCCCAGTCCTGGGATCGCGTCAAGTAAAGATGAGCATCGCATGGAAAGCCCGCAGCCTTCACGGTTTTTTCGTAACCCTTTTGATACTGCGCAAAACCGTAGCCTTTGCTGAATCCGTAATAGCCGAAATGGTGAAAGCGATTATCGAGGAGATGCTCCGCAGCAAGACGACCACCCATTTCCGAATCACTGACCACGGTGGGGAGTTTTGCCGGGCTCAAGTAACTCGATACATTTACCACCGGCACGCCATAGGAGAGGATGGCACGTGCGATCGCAGGCGTGGAAACCAGTGCGATGATTCCCTTAAGCGGATGCCAGCGATTTATCGCACGCGGGTTGAATGCGATGACGAGTTCAAAATTTTGCGGCTTTTCAAAAAGATAATCGGTAACGCCTTTGTAAATGGCGCGGGTGAAACGCGAAGAAGGACTAAGAAGAATATAAACGCGGTGCCGTTTTTGCATTTCCGCTTTATTTTAATAAAAGCATCGCGAGCGCCATCGCGGCCATGCCGAGGTCTTCCAAAAGCGCCACGGTAGAAAGTGGAACGTGAAGCACTGTGCCCATGCAGGCACATTCGAGATCGAGCCCCTTCATCAGAGCGCGGAATACTCCGAGTGAGCCGAAGAGCATCACCACAATGGTGACGGTATAGAGAACTGGCGGATTCCAATGCGCGAGATAACCCAGGCCAAGCCCCAGCTCGATGAAGGGATAAACATACGCATATGGACGAAATGGATGCGCCAACAGATCGTACATCTGAAACCCGTCTGCAAAACCACTGAGATCGAAAAACTTGAACATCGAGAAAACAACGAGAAAGAATCCCATGAAATCGTGCATCCAGATGTGCCAACTCCAGGGCTGGTGGTAGGAAAACCCCTTCGCTGTTGCGGCCAGGAGCGTCAAAATAATGATGACGAACAGAGGGATATAATCCCTCAAGTGAGTACCCCGCCCCTTTTGGCGCTGATGATGATCATGAGAATCCGCTGTCATATTATGAAAATATTGGAGGCGACGGGAGTCGAATCCGTGTTCTACCAACACATATTCATGAATGTCCTCCAAAGTCCATTTAAAGAGACGCAAATGGTCATGTATTTGTTTGGACCAAGCTGGATGGTTTTACAAAAACGAACAATATGACAGGTTTTGAAAGTTATCTCCGCCTGGCATAAGGAATAAATTGGAGAGGAATGGTCCTATCCTTCATTCAGGAGCCCTCCCGCACTTCGAAAACTCCTCTGAAGTGCGAGTCAAGTTATAATGGAGTTGGCTTTAACTGAGGGGGCTAGCGATACTAATAAATTAAAAGTGTCAGATTTTTCGACAGAGCGTCTTACGCGTTTTCCACGATAGAAAAGTCACGACTCCGATGCAAAGCAGCGCCACGCTCGAAGGCTCGGGTACCGCGGCTATCATGGTGATACCGACGGGATGAAATAATCCGGTGACCAGATAGCTCTCGAAGCTGCCGTCCGCCAGGCTGTACTTGGCGACCGTGCCGCTGACATAGTTTGTCGAATATAAATTCCCCAACCCGTCGAGGGTAATGGAGAAGGAAGTGCTCACATTGGCCGTGATGAAGTTCGGATCAAAAACACGCGTGACCGCATTATATTTCCCGATCGTACTGGGGCCGGAGACATAGACATTTCCCGCGGCATCGACGGCGACTCCTCCGGCGCCGCTAAAGCCCGTGATCAGCGAGCTATTGATGGCGGCACCTGTGGTAGCATTGTATTCCCCCACCGTTCCCGAACCGTGAATGGCTACATAGAGATTCCCCGATCCGTCGAATGCAACGGCGCTGGGATGGTCAACATTGATAAAAATATTTTTAATGACAGCGCCCGTAGTGGCATTGTACTTGCTGACAACATTGCTGCTATATCCCGCATCGTAAATAATATTCCCAGAGACCGCGAGGCCAAAGGGCACGTTCGCAGAACCAAGAGGGACTGCCACCGGGGCTCCCGTGGCGGCGTTATACTTCAGGATATTCGGGCCGTTGAGATTTCCCACGTAGAGATTCCCGGCACCGTCCAATGCGACACCATAAGGATTATTCCCGGTAATGGTCGTAAAGCCGCCAAAAAGACTGCCGTTCGCATTGTAAGCGGTGACCGCATCGGCAGCGCCATTGTCTGCCGTGGCGACATAGATTTGTGCGCACGCGGTTCCGATCATCGTTGCGCCTATCAGGGCCGACAAAAGAACGGCAAGCCATGCGTTCCATTTTCTTCCGGATTTGTTTTTGTTATTCTTTTGGGGGTTGGTGTTCATGGTTTACGGGGATTAAGTGTAGTAGGAATAATTTCTTTGCTAGAATTAGTTCTGAAGGCCTCTTTATACTAACTCTGTTGTTTATGAAATCAGGCTTTTGATTATGGATATCGGCAAACGAGGCATTTCGAATTGCGTAATTAGAGGAATGTTTGCGGCTGATGCAAAGGGCTCGTCTGGAAAGTAAAGGTCGGGTTCGGAGGAATTGCGAACGGAAGCACAAAAGGTTGGTCAGGCCGGGCGCGAACTCATGTTGAAACATTATTCCATCGACCGCTTTGCGCCCGGAATTGAAAAAGCCTGTCGCGTGCATACCGTACACAGCAGAAGCTCTCATTGCTCTGCCGGCGGATCGCTGAAAACCACTTCGAAAGCTATAAGAGATTATTAATATACGACTCGTGAAAAATTGCCGCACTCATAGTTTTGGAATGAATTGATTTTATTCAGGCAGCAAGCGCGCGGCATTGCTACGTGGCCATGTGGGGGGAATGATAAATCCTTCCGCATGGCTTTTTCCGCATTGCAGTCCCCTGAATGCAGACTGGCGCTTCACGATCTCTTCCAGGTCGTAGCCAAATATCGCATCAATCCACGTGTCCTGGCTTTTATGTCCTCTTACCGCCTGTTTCTTAAGTTCCATGGTGTCACTAATATCGACATAGTGTTGCGGGTGGAAGTCGAGACCGGCGACCGAATCCATAAAAATCAATTCGGGAATTTTTTGTAAATGAGAATGTTCACTTTCGATCAATCTTACAGCAGAGAGAATGCGGGCGTCCGAAGCCAATTTCGAGCACGCGACATGGTCAGGATGGTAATCATTGGGATTATGTGTTATCACTACTTCAGCCTGTGCGCGACGGATCGCATCGACGAATTTTCTGCGTGTGGACTCGTTATCAAACAGGAATTCATCATTTTCATCGAGCCAGATAAAATCGTGTGCGCCCAAAATCGTCGCGGCATCTTTGGCTTCCTGCATGCGCACCTCCCGGATTTTTTCTCTCGAAAGGTTGGGAGAACCGACATTCCCATTGGTGGCGACGGCCATGGTGACGCGATGCCCCTGTGACACGTATTTTGCAATGGTTCCCCCGCAGAGGATTTCCAGATCGTCGGGATGTGCGCCAAATAAAATGATATTCATATTGAATTAAAGGGTGAGAGTGAGTCCGCCGTCGACGGTCAAAATTTGGCCGGTAATGTAGGTATTTTCATCACTGGCAAAAAAAAGAACCGCAGGGGCGATTTCCTCCGGTTGCGCGGCACGCTTAAGCGGAATGCGGCCGTTTTTGATAAAACGAGTTTTGAACCAGTCGGTTTCCAATTCATTGACACCGCCTGCACTGCTCATCGGTGTATCGACAAACCCGGGCGCGACTGCGTTTACCAGGATACCGAAGGGTGCCAGCTCCACAGCAAGACAACGTGTCAGATGATTCATAGATGCCTTTGCTATTGCGTATGCGGTGCTTCCCCGTTCACAGATGTCCGCGTGAATGGAGGAGATATTCACGATTTTTCCGCCTCGTGCGCGCATGAGACGTGCGGCTTCGCGGCAGGCATGCAGGCACCCCTTGAAATTAATGTCCATGATGCGATTCCACACGGCATCATCAACTTCAAATATATCGATGGATTGGCTTATTGCGGCATTGTTTATTAAAACATCCAGATCGGGCTCGGAATTGACAATTTCCTTCCAGTGAACGATGTCACTGACGTCGCAGGAAATCGGAATGATACGTCCTTCCCCTTGTGCGGCGACTTCTTCAAGAGTTTGCAGGTTGCGGCCTGTGATCCTCACGCTTGCCCCTTCTGCGGCAAATGCGAGAGCGATGGCTTTTCCAATTCCTGTGCCACCGCCACTTAGCAGAATTTTTTTATTTTTAAAGCGTTGGGATTGCATGACGAATCATGTTCCGGATTCAGCAATCAGATGGGATTTTAAAAAATCTTCATTTAAAGTAATCCCTAATCCCGCTCTGTCCGGCACGGTCATCACTCCATCGACGGCAATCATGGGTTCGAGAGTCAGATCGTGCCGGAGTGGAGATTCCTCCACGCAGTCCTCAAAAAGAAATGCCGCCTTATGGGTGCTGAGCCACTGCAGGCATGCTGCCACGCTGATCGGAGTCTTATAGCAGTGGTTGCATAACCTGGCTCCGATTTCTTCGACGCGCTGGCGAATATAGGCCGCTTCGGTAAAACCGTTTCGGGCGAGATCGATCTGATAAATATCCAGCGCATGACGATCTATCCAGGGCCGGAATGCGCCTCTTCCGCATTCTCCTTCCCCTGCCGCAATTGGAATCGGAGAGCGATCCCTGAGCCAGACATAACCATCCAGATCATCCTGAGACAAGGGTTCCTCTAGCCATGCAATCGAATAATCCTGAAAACGAAGCGCCCGCTGGAGTGCCGTGCGTGCATCCCACACGCAACCGGCGTCGATTAATAGTGTTCCGTCTTTTCCAAATCCTTCGCGCGCACCGCGCACGAGTTCCACATCCAGAGATTCGCTTTTTCCCATCGGTTCCCAGCCAAATTTGATGGCGCTGTACCCTGCCGCCCGCCAACGTTGCGCAATGTCGTGCGTTTCCCTTCCATCGCGTCCAAATAGAATGGATGCGTATGCGGGAATTTTATCATGTCGCTTGCCACCCAGCAGACGATGAATGGGTTGATTGAAATATTTTCCTTTCAAATCCCAAAGGGCCATGTCGATTCCCGCCATGGCGACGATTCCCGACGCTCGACGCCCGAAATACATCGTCCGACGATAAAGTTTCTCCCAGATCAGGTCGGTATCCAGCGCATCCATTCCGATCAGCAATTCCCGCAGTCCACAAGCGATATTGTGACTGTAAGGCGCATCAATGATGGCTTTGATGATTTCCGGTGACGCATCTGCTTCCCCGATGCCCTCCAGTCCGTCGCTCGTACGGATACGGATAAGGAGAGTGTCCTGCGTGCCCGCAGTCTTTTGTTCCATGCTTTCGATCCGGAGAATCTGGCAAATGACTTGTGATATTTTCATGGCGTTTTCAGTATGAAGTCCAAATATTTCCCAAGGGGATAAAGAATGGGGGCATTGTGGTCTCCCGCTGGGATTTCCACATAACGCAATCGATTATTTACGCCCTGAAGCTGACTGGCCAATCTGCGGCTGTGGGAAACCGGAATGAGTTCATCCGCAGCGCCGTGAATAATCACCACGGGAATATTTTCCAATTGCGACGAACGAAAACAGACGGACCGCTTTTGATATTCCGCCGGCACTTCAATAGGTGAGCCTCCATAGGAGACATCAAACTGTTCGGGAAACAGGAAATACATCTCTGCCATGTCAGTGGCGGGACAGAGTGCGATCACGCCATCCATAGACTGCGGATGCAGACTCGCAAAAATCAAAACGGAAGTGCCGCCCATGCTGCCACCGATAAGGAGAATTTTTTCCGGGTGATAGCGCACACGGAGCAGGCGCAGTATTTCCAACAGGTCGGTCTCGGCAGCAGGGCCCATCCATGACCCACTACGATATTGGGGACATACGTAGATGGCCTGCAATCGCGTAAATTCCGAGACCCATTTTCCAAAGGCATTTTCAAAAATTTCCGCTGTCATGCCCTGTTCCTGATCGGCTAGTGCGCCATGCAGATAAAGGATCAATGCGGGTGCGTTTTCAGTTTCGGCAGCGCGAAAATCTTTGAGTAGGAAAGACACTGTCTCTCCGTCTGCCGGAGACACGAATTTGCATTCGAGGATATCCTCCGCGATGGGTGCGTGAATATTTACGACTCTTTCCATTATGCTTCCAGGCTAACTTGAACATCCAAAGCCGTAAGGGGGGATTTGATTTCCAGCCACTCCGGAGCAGATGAAGAAATACGGATATCCTTTTGCTTTGGAATCTTTCCGATACCAGGCAGATGAAGCTTCAGCGTCGCGGGTGCGGTGTGGAGATTTGGGTTCCATTGGAGCTGAAAAGATTTTTCATCCTCTTCGCGTTTCAAACGGAAGCTGAAACTTCCAAAATAGCTGCCCGCATTTTCGACTTCAATAAGTTGTCCGGCATCGAGCCACGCTTCGGGAATACCCGCCAGCAGTCGCAATTCTGAGCCCGCTTCCAACCACAGCATGCGTCGCAATTGCATCAGCGCCCATCCCTCCTCATGTGTTTTATGGACTCCGGCTCTGAATATATGCTCCCAGAATGAAAAGGTTTCCCGGTCTGCCATCGTTGTAAGCCCGCTGTAAAATGCGTTCAAAAATGCTTCCCGCTCTCCACGCAGAAGATGCACTTCAGGATGACGGCAATAATAAGGCTGTGCTTCGCCAATCGCCCCGCGATTAAACTGACTATGGTTGATTTCCAGCAGCCATTGTGTGAGACGACTCTCCGGACTAATTACTCCTGTGAATACGGCATATAAAGGGCCAAGAAGGGTATCATTCACATTATAAGTGCGATGGGAAAAACAAGCCTCCCCTTTCAGCCCCAGCATTTCCGGCCCCAGTCCCCCGGAATGCGGAGCACAGCTTGGGACCCAGCGATTTGGATGGGTCGGCAACAGTGGGCCTTCCGAAAACGAATGCGCGAGAGCTCGTTGTAAGGCGGATACATAATGATCTGCTTCCTTGCGGTATTTTCCCACTTCCTCGTCCTGCAACGCTTCCAGCATTTCTGCTACGGCGCAAAGCCCCACCGCATTATAGGAATTAAGCATATAGGCGGCAGTTTGCTCTTCCGGATCGGCGCAGGTTCCGAGGATCAGGCCATAATCGGGAGCTTCGGAATTTTCGAGTTGTCGGAGACTGAGTAAATAGTTTGCCGCTTGTTTCAGGTTTCCAAGACGCTTTTTCAGCCATTCTTTGTCTTTGGAGTAGGCATAATGACGCCCCGACATAAAGAGCACTCCCCCCGTTTCAATATCATAATGATGAAAGATATTGATGCGTCCGTTGGGATGTTGCAGGTCGAAGAATGCGTCGATGCATCGCTGCGCGGTTGACTGAAGTCCAACAGAATTAAAAAATTCCACAATGGGTAAAGATTCCGTGCCAATTGCAGTGTAATTAAAGCCCACTTTCGCCAGCAAGGGGCCATCTTTGCTTTTTCCAAGTGTCACCATCTCAAGATGCGAGAGGCCAGCTTTCCAAAAATCCGTGAGGCGCTTTTCCGGCAGAGAGACGGTAGTCCCCGTTGCCAGTTTTTCATTCCAGAAAGTCCTGACTTCCATTAGTTTTTTCTCCCATGAAATCGGAAGTTTTTGAGTCTTTTCGCTGAATCCATTTCTGTGATGTGCGAGCACAGAGTCGAGAGTCATGGACTTGCCGGGCGACAGCAAAAGACAGGGTTGTAATGACTCAGGCACTTCGCCATTGAAACGATGACGGGCAAGGGGCGTTTCGCCTACCCATGCAATTCCACTTTCATCCATGCGATAAGGTTTCAAACGCTGGGTCACGGGCAGGCTGTCGATGCCTTTTATATCGAGAGTCTGTACGGGCCTTGGAAAAATCTGCGCTGCAAGCAGAGGAATATCGGTTGTATTGGTCAGCCGTGTGCGGATAAATAAAGCCACTTCGCCGGTAAAATCATCGGATTCCTGCTCCGCTTTTTCTTTCACTCCATCAGGAAAAGCACTTGCCATGCTGTATAAGTGGCTTCGTAAAAACGAATTTCCCTCAAGATTTTCATGCGTAAGAGGGCGATCCGCAAAGGAAACGAAAAAGGTCTCCTCCAGCAGCAGTCCTCCATATTTCTGCTTATAATGGAGAATGGGCAGGCAATCATCTTCCAAAGAACGGCTATAATGATCATCACCGGAAATAGGATGCCCCAACTCGTAAACAAGCTCTCTTCCAACTTTATCGAGTTTTTCAGCAGCGGTCACATAAGCTTTGACTGGTTCAACGATAAACATTCTCCGATCACGTGAAAATCCCAAAATGGTGGGCACTGCCGGCGCTTCATTATTCCGTGAGGCCCAGTAATCCCATCCAATTTCACGTCCTTCCGGCCAATGGTCGTACTCATGTCGGATCGCATCCTGATATGTTGGTGAAGGATCGGATGATTTTTTCACCGCTGCCATCGTGCGTGCGATGGAAACACCAAGATCGGGTGCAAAAATCTGTCCCGTTTCAGGAAGCGAATGGGGAAGAAATGCAAAACTGTCTTTTCCGCATTCCCAGCGAACGAGAGGCGCATTTTTTCCGTACTCGGTTGTGGAAATCTCCAGCGGTAATTCAAGAACCACACGGGTTCCGCCTTTAAATTCAATAGTATCGACTGTCACGTGTCCCTCTCCGTGATGGATGAGCGCGGGAAAGGCCCTCCCATTACGAACGGCAAAGACGCCTTTTCGCACTTCTCCGTCAGGAAGATTCCACGACAGGAAAATGCGTAGAGAACAGGATGACATACAAACATTTAAGCCGGAGTGTAGAAAAAATTCGAAATTTGTTATTTATGAAATCAGGCTATTGATTATAAATACGGGCAATATGGCCATTTGCATTACCTCCCGATCATGGCCGGCCTGCCAGTATCGCGTGCGTTACGCGGAGAGCCGGGAAAGTATTTATCAAAAGGCCGGATGGCGAAAACATCGACATCGCTTGTGGGCTTTAGATGTAGGACCGATACAGGCCGCAGTACGCGTCAAGGGCAGGATCGTACTGCGTGACAAAGACTCCGTTGCGCTTTACGCGCCAGGCATCATCTATGAAGAAAATATGGAAGTGGGACGTCTGATCTCGTGGGCATGGTTGCTTATTGAGGAGAAGGGAAAGCCCTCCTTGCTGAAACAGCTTACAGGAGATTCAGGATTCTGCATTTTATTAGATCCAGCTCAGTTCATCCGCACAAAGATCGTGGAGCTTGCGTCCATCGCCAGGCAATCATCGGCGGGAGGTTCATTTCTTGTGACGGCCTGTCTTCACCAGGTTCTGGGCCATCTTTTTATGCTTCATCAAAAAGCGGGGAAGGAATCCACATCGGGCAAAAAAAATTCCTCCTCATGGGTGCATCCCTGGCGCAGCAAAGTCTGGGCCGCATTGGAAAACTCCCATTCCGGAGACCTTACGATGAAGCAGTTTGCAGATGAAATCGGCGTGTCGTCCTCTACAATTACCCACCAGTACCGAAAAGTATGCGGAGAGTCATTTCAGGATACTGTCAATAACTGGCGTGTAGAAAAGGCCTGTGCCCTGCTGGCGCGAAAAGACCTGTCTATCAAGGAGGTGGCAAACTCCATAGGCTTTTCACACCAGAGCTACCTCAGTACTTTCTTCAAGACTGTTACGGGTTGCAGTCCTACAGCCTACCGTAAATTAAAGGGAGTCAGGGGCAATGTGGAGTGAATGGGTGAGGAAGGTGATCGAACTACCCATTTCGAGCCACGTAAAGAGTTGGTCTTTGCGCCACATCAATTTTTAATTCATATTATAAAAATGGTGGAGGCGACGGGAGTCGAACCCGTGTCCTCAAAGCCTTCCAAACGTTCGTTTACATGCGTATCTGATCTTTAAGTTCGGCTCATCTGCTGCGAATCAGCACGCCACAGAGAACCTAGTGTCCACGGGGCGAATTCGCCTTGGAGAGCGGTCACTCCACCCCAAGGTCTGCCTGCTAATGTCGATTTCGTGCGTAGCGGGCGTCAGCGCGAAACCGTCGTGGACAATTAAGCCGCGAGAGCTAGATCTTCGTAATCTGCGTTTATTTAGTTTTGACTCGATTTTTTACGAGGCCAACGAATCATCCTCGGCATGTGGACCGCCCTTCAAACTTCAAGTCGAAGCCGTGACGCCCCCATTTATTTAACCTAACTCCTCACTTTAACGCGCCGCGCTTGATGAATGCAAGCCATGACCTTTTTATCAGAGTAAAATAAGGGTGTTTTATCTTGTGTTTCTCCCTCATAAATTAAAAACTCAGCGCAGTCTATTAACCGTACCCGATAAAGAAGACTTTCCCCGCCTTCTTTCTACCCTTTAACCCCGTAAAAATAATGAAAACAAACACCGTATCCTCGACCCCTCGTTCCGTTGGGTCTTCCACTTGCCGCAAGGGAAACCTGCTGGCAAATATCCTCACCTGCCTCGCCTTCATTGGCGCGTTATTGGGAGTCGCTCATACCGCGAAAGCTCAGGGCCCTACTTCCTATACCTGGAATGGCAGTGCAGAAGATCTCCAATGGTATACCAATACCAACTGGACTCCGACCGGCATTCCACAAAGCTCTTCGGATACGGCGATCTTCAATACGAGTTCCGGTCTTATTTTGACGGGAACAACCTTCAGTACGATTTCGGACCTGCAATTCAATACGGGTGCGGGAGGCTTCGTTATTTCAACGAGTGCCACCGGCGGCTTCGGCTTCAATGGGGGAGGCATCACGAATAACTCCGGGGTTTTACAGTTTATTTCGCTGAATGCAGGAGCGCTGACTTTCAATAACTCTTCCAGTGCCGGTGCGGGGACCTCCGGCGGGGTTACGATTGCAAATTCGGGTGGGACGGTGACTTTCAATGACTCTTCCACTGCTGGAAATGCTACCATCAGCAACAGCGCGCTGGGCGTTACAAATTTTTCGGGAAATGTGTTTTCGGGTGCAGGAAGTTCTCACCTGAGTGCTTCGGGTACGAATAGCGCGATCAATTTTTCCAGCTTCGCCACGGGGGGCACGTCCACGATTACGACCAGCAACGGGGGCAAGGTTGTTTTCGGAGGATCATCCTCTCCTTTATCTGCGGATATAACGGCTAATAACGGCGGTTCGATATTATTTACGGGTAACTCGACGGGGGGCATCGGATCGTTCACTGCCGCTTCGGGTGGTACTTTTGATATCAGCGGACATACGGGTGGGCTTTCGGTATTTTCCGTGGAAGGATCGGGAACGATTGCTCTCGGCGCGAATAATCTGAGCGTCGGTGGGAATAACGGCAGCACGGGTTTCCAAGGTGTCATTCAGGATGCGGGCGCTTCCATGGGAACGGGCGGCAGCTTTACCAAGACCGGCACCGGAACTTTTACACTTTCCGGAGCTAACACCTATACCGGCGGCACCACGATCAGCGCAGGAACACTGGAAATTGGCGGCAGCGCCGGTGCCATTGTGGGGAATGTGGCAAATAGCGGCACTCTTTCTTTCCATCGCACAGGCGAATCCGACATCACTTACGCTGGCGTAGTCAGCGGTACAGGCAGCGTGCAGCAGAATGGGGCGGGAACACTAATTCTCACCGGAGAGAATACCTACAGCGGCGGAACCACGATCAATACAGGAACTCTCCAGATTGGCGATGGCACCACTATCGGTTCCATTGTTGGAGATGTGACGGACAATGCTTCGCTGGCTTTTAATCACAGTGACAGCGTGACTTATGGCGGAGTCATCAGTGGCACAGGAAATGTGAAGCAGAACGGGGTGGGCACCACAATTCTTACAGGGGCCAACACCTACACTGGCGGAACCACGATCAATACAGGAACCCTTCAAATTGGTAACGGCGGTAGCACCGGTTCCATCGCTGGGAATGTGACGAATAATGCGACGCTGGCTTTTAATCGCACTAACAGTCTGATCGTTGCCGGGAAGATTTGCGGCACGGGAGCCGTGCAGCAGAACGGGTCGGGAACCACGATCTTTACCGGAGCCAATACCTACAGCGGCGGAACCGCGATCACCGCGGGCGCCCTGCAAATCGGCAATGGCGGCACGACCGGTTCGATTACTGGTAACGTAGTAAACGATGCGGCACTCATCTTCAATCGCTGCAATACCTATACCTTCGCCGGAATCATCAGCGGCGCGGGAACGGTAACTCAGGCGGGAAGCGGAACCACGATCTTTACCGGGGCCAATACCTACAGCGGTGGAACCACGATCAGTGGGGGAACCCTGCAACTCGGCAGCGGTGGCACATCCGGTTCGATCACGGGCGATGTGACCAATAATGCATCGCTGGCATTCAACCATAGTGACGATGTCACCTTCGCTGGAATCATCAGCGGCTCAGGAAACGTGAAGCAGACGGGAAGCGGCAAGACGATCTTTACCGCAGCTAATACCTACAGCGGTGACACGACGATCAGCTCGGGCACCTTGCAAATCGGCGCGGATGGCATGACCGGCTCGATTGCGGGCGATGTGACAAACAATAGTCATTTGATCTTCAAGCGTAGTGACGCCCTGGCTTTTGCCGGAGTCATCAGTGGCAGCGGTGATGTAAAGCAGGATGGTGCGGGAACGACGACACTCGGCGGAGCGAATACCTACACTGGCGGCACACACATCTCTGCGGGGGCTCTACAAATCGGCAATGGCGGAACCACGGGTTCGATTGTTGGCGATGTGGTAAATGACACCTCTCTAATCTTCAATCGCAGCAATGCCTCCACGTATGCGGGGATTATCACGGGTGCGGGGGCTGTAACAAAATTAGGCGCCGGAACAACGACCTTTACAGGAGACAACCTCTACACGGGCGGCACGACCGTCAGTGCGGGAACGCTGCAACTCGGCAATGGCGGCCACACCGGCACTATCTCAGGCGCAGTGGCAGTAAGTGCAGGGGCAACACTTGCTTTCAATCTCGATACTGTAGCGACCTATCCCAGCACTTCCGTTATCAGCGGCATGGGAAGTGTGGAGCAGAAGGGAACAGGCACCACCATCTTTAAGGCTACGAATACCTATCTCGGCGGCACGTTGATCAGCGCGGGCACCTTGCAGATTGGCGACGATGGCACTGAAGGATCGATTGTTGGCAATGTGATCGATAATGCAGCCTTGAAGTTTAAGCACAGTGACAGCGTGGTTTTCGCAGGAAACATCAGCGGCACGGGCACGCTGGAGCAAGCGGGTAGTGGCGCATTGATTTTGACGGGTGACAGCACCCACACCGGTGGCACCACGATCAGCGCGGGAAGTGTGGTAATCGGCAATAACGGCACGACCGGCACACTGGGAGGCAATATTGTCGATAACGGCATTCTAGTCACCAACCGCTCGGATGCATTGAGCGTTAACGGAAACATCAGCGGCACGGGTAGCGTCCAGCAGAATGGCGCGGGAGCCACGACACTCGGTGGAGCGAATACCTACACCGGTGGCACGACTGCCAATGCTGGCACGCTCAAAGCGGGAAGCACCACGGCCTTCGGCGCAGCGACCGGAGCTTTGACCGCTAGCGGTACAAGCACTGTCGATCTCAATGCAAACAATGTGACCGTAGGCCAACTGAATGGAGCCAGCGGATCGACTCTGACCAATGAAGGCGGCGCGAATGCGACGCTGACGACGAGCAGCAACAGCACCAGCGTCTTCGCAGGTCTGGTTAAGGATGGCGCTACCAACTCCACTGCTCTGGCGAAGAGCGGCACCGGTGCATTGACACTTACGCATGCCAATACCTACACGGGTGGCACGACGCTGAATGCAGGCACGCTGAATCTTGGCAATGCAAGCGCGATTGGCACGGGTGCATTGACGGTCGCCGGAACATCCATGCTGGATAATACCAGTGGTTCCGCACTTACGCTCTCGACTAATAATGCGGTAAATCTGAATGCGGATCTTACCTTCACGGGAACCAATTCCCTGGATGTGGGTACCGGCGCATGGGTGCTGGGTGGCAATCGCACACTGACGGTAACCAACAATTCATTGACGATCGGCGGGGACATCTCGGGCTCCGGTTCCCGTCTGACAAAATCAGGCGCGGGCGATCTCTACCTGACGGGTGCGAATACCTACTCGGGCGGCACGGTGATCAGCGCAGGCATGCTGCAGGTTGGCAACGGAGGAACGACAGGTTCCCTCGTCGGTAATGTGACTAACAACAGTGTTTTTGCCTTCAATCGCACGGATGCATCGAGCTTCAACGGCACGATCGGCGGCACGGGAAGCGTGCTGCAAAAAGGCTCAGGCGTCCTAACGATTGGCGGATCGAATACCTACAGCGGCGGCACAACGATCTTTGATGGCACGATCAAGGCCGGAAGCGGCACGGCCCTCGGCACCGGAAATCTGGATATCGCAAATACCGGCACGTTTGACCTGAATGGAAACAATGTCTCCCTCGGTGCAATCAGCGGAGCAAGCGGCACGACCATTACGAATAACAGTGGGATCACCAATGCCACGCTTACTACAAGCAGCAGTTCCAATACGACTTTTAACGGCATCATTCAGGATGGCATGAGCAATTCCACGGCACTAGCAAAGAGCGGCACCGGTGCATTGACGCTCACTCATGCCAATACCTACTCGGGTGGCACGACGCTGAATGCAGGCACGCTGAACCTGGCTAACGCAAGCGCGATTGGCACGGGCGCATTGACGGTCGCCGGAACTTCCACGATCGACAATACGATTGGCACGGCATTGACACTCTCAACCAACAATGCATTGAACCTGAATGCGGATCTTACCTTCACGGGAACCAATGATCTGAATATCGGCACGGGTGCGGTGACGCTCCTCGGAAGCCGTTCATTGACGGTGAGCGCCAATACTTTGACGGTTGGCGGCGCAGTGGGCGGTGTGGGTGCTCTCACGAAAGCCGGAGCAGGCACATTGATTCTGGTCAATGACAACACCTACAACGGTGCTACGACCGTCAGTGCAGGCACTCTGCAACTCGGCGCAGGCGGCACGACGGGAGCGGTGACCGGTAATATTACGGATAATGCAGCACTCATCTTCGACCGTAGCAATACCAATACCTACAACGGCGTCATCAGCGGCACCGGCACTGTGGAAAAACGGAGCGCGGGTCTGCTTCTCCTGGGCGGCGATAATACCTATACGGGCGGCACGACCATTACGGGAGGAACTGTACGAGTTGGAAATGGAGCTACCAGTGGATCTATTACGGGTA
>JBDTJR010000252.1:0-7407 GCA_039935735.1 Chthoniobacterales bacterium
CATGCGAAAAGTATTGCTGCGTATGAAGTCGTGGTTGAACTACCTCTTCAGCGAAGGGCACTAACGCTCTCTGGCTACTGCTTCGTTGAGATATACGCAAACGTAGTGCAGGAGGGGATTGACTCGACTGCGCATGGCCTGCATATTGGCTTCGCAGGGAAAATGCGCTGACGCGCTGGCAGTCGAACTGCGTTCTTCATCCCACGCAGAAATATTTAGAACTCGCTTCGCGAGAATTGGCGGAAGGGGTGGGATTCGAACCCACGGTGAGTTTAACCCCACGTACGATTTCGAGTCGTATGCCTTCAACCGGACTCAGCCACCCTTCCTTACTGACGATCAGTAACTTAGAGCGCATTCTTAAGAGCCGGGTTTCTGTCGTCAAGCCTCAATGGGGTATGCGCTTACTCTTCTGGCATTCTGATGGGCTTTTGATTATTTTCTTGCTGTAATGTGCTCTGGAGATTTTATTTAGCACGTGCTGAATACGACTATTAACCAGTCTGAAATTGCCCGGAGAGCGGGAGTTTCGCGTGCTACGGTTTCGTTTGTATTAAATGACCGTCTTCGATCCCGGGTAAATGCGAAGACGTGTGAGAAGGTTTTCGAAATTGTCCGGGAGTCTGGCTATCGTCCCCATCGCTATGCGCAGATGATGCGCAAGGGGAAGAGTGGAACGATTGGCATGATACACTGGTCCAGTTGGGTGCAAACGGCGCTCCAGCGGACCTTTTTTACAGCGAGGGAGATTCATGAGTCGGGCTATCAGGTTTTGACGGCGGAGGTACCTTCGTACCGAGAGGGATTAATTACGGCTTGCGATATGATGATCGACGCCAGGGTCGAAGGCGTAATATTTGACGGAGCCGCACCGGATTATGTTTTGCCGCAGCTTAAGCGCCTGCGAAAAGCTGGAATTCCTATCGTTACCATAGGTAGCGATCGAGTTTCAGGGATTCCTCATGTGGCTACGGATTCGCGTCAGGGCCTGCAGGAAATGACAAATCACGTGATCCAATTGGGGTATCGGCGTCTTAGCATGTTTGCTCCCGAATATGCAAAACTCCAAAACGGCTATCTGAACTTTAGTATTTCAGAACGTGTGGAAGGATTTTTGGAGGCGGTAGCGGAGGCAGGATTGACCGATACAGAAGTTGTCTATCAAGCGGCAGCGCTCGCTCCGGATGAATTGTGCGAGCCGGGGCGGCTTGCTGCCTTGAAAATGTTGAAACGTCGTAAACATCCCGAAGTGTTTCTATGCTGTAGCGATGACTGGGCCGTAGGGGCTTTTAAGGCTTGTATGGATGCGGGACTGAATGTCCCAAAGGATATTGCGATCACGGGATTTGATGACGCGCGAATCGGAAAATATACACCTGCTGTACTGACTACGGTATCTCAACCCCTGGAAGCCGTTGCCAAAAAAGCGGTGGAAATTCTGCTGACGATGGCCCGTGGTGAAAAATCTTCGACCAGCAATAAACTTGTTAAATTACCCTGCAAACTGGTGATCCGCGAATCCTGCGGCTCTGTTCGTAGCGGGGATTAAAGCTCGTCTAAGTCGAAATGCCGGAGCACTCCGGGAAGAAGTAGCGATTTTATGTCAAAAGAGTCGTAATGACGATTCTCCGAAATTTCCTTATAGGTAAATACATTTTGCCATTCATGGCGTTTAATCCGAGGCTCCAATGCGGCTGCCAGCTGCGTATAAACGCCATAGCGATCCTGAGCAAATACCTCGATATTTGCTGAATCCAAATCAGATAATTCGGTGACAAGCTCCACGGCGCGCAGGACCTCATAGATTCGTAACGCGGGAAGGCTGTCATTCATCCAGATCAGATCGTCGGCAAATTTTTGGAAAGTGCCATAGAAGTTGAAATGATCATGAAAGTTTATGGTGTGCGGGTGGTGCGGGCCCATTCCGCAAAGATTTAAGACAAACACGGCGCGTCCGGCCTCGCAGTGTTTCCGAATCCATTTTGCATTTTGCGCGAGATTTCTACTTCCGCCAGGCCATACGGCAATCGTTACGGGTAATTTTTTTCCTTCCAGAGCAATGGGCCGAATGATGATTGCGGAATTTGCCAGATTCGGTTGTGACCACCAGAATGGAGCTTGAATTTCAAAATCCTCAACATTCATGATAGCCGGAAAGCGGGGATTGAGCGCGCACGGTTCTCGATGGGCGAATACTTTTCCGCGTAGCCACTCCAGCGCTTTGGTTTTTAAGGGTGCCGAGGAAAGTCCATCGCGAAAGATCTTGGCTTCCTTGACGCGATCCAGATTCTCGTCGAAAACGACCCTGGCATTTGGGAAATCGGCACGTACATGACCGGATTTGGTGCACCAGAGTTGTTTTGGAGGCACAGGATTGGGATTTAGCTTAGAGCTATCCACCTCGCGTTCCAGTAGATGACGTGAAAAGAAACTCGCAGCCGCTTTCGCTAAAACGGGACTGTAGGCATGTGTGCAGGTATCCTCGACGATTTCCAAGGTGTCGGATTTTTGAAAAATATCCCAGATTCTTTTGGAGCGGTTTACCGTGCGGCGTGTGCCTTCAATCGGGAAGAAATCGTAAGTTACTGCCAATACACAGACGGGCTTTGGAGCGACCGCCAATAAAATATCCTCATGATCGTAACCCGCCGCTGTAAAGCCGGGCCATATTTGCTCCTCATCCTGCGCCTGGCCGGTACGTTGATAGGAATCCCGGCTCATAATGAATGTTGCGGGTGCCGCAGCTGCGATACGCGGATCTCCCATCATGACGAGACTGGTCTGCGTGCCGCCACCGGAGTTTCCCGTCACGCCAATGCGCAGGGGATCGACCTCGGGACGACTGATGAGGTAATCGATGCTTCGCATGGCATCGTGAAGGAAATAGCGAGCAATCGTATCACCAACGAGTTCACATTGTACGCCCT
Source organism: Chthoniobacterales bacterium (assembly GCA_039935735.1). GTDB lineage: Bacteria > Verrucomicrobiota > Verrucomicrobiia > Chthoniobacterales > JBDTJR01 > JBDTJR01. The sequence goes on from JBDTJR010000252.1 coordinate 2,928, forward strand.
GGTAATTGTGGTCAGGGACGCCGTAGGGAATTGTTTGCTTGCCTAGTGCGGGGTCATAATAGCTGGATCTTTCGCCCTGTCCGACGGGATCTTGTGCGAGCACGATTAATCCCGCGAGCGCGAATGTCTGGCACACGCGCTGGTATTCCTCCACGTGTTTACCTTCGGCATGATGTCCGCAGAGAAACAGGACCGCGCCGCATTTTTCCGGGCGTTTGGTTGGAAGATAGAGAATTGTCGTGACATAATTTCCAGGGCGGGATTCGAAAATAACTTTCTCGATCGAAAAGCCTTCTCCCTGTACCGTTCCCACCGTGCGCGCATTCAGCGGAGTTTCCATGGATGGCAGGCCGCCCAGAGATTCAATGATAAAAGAACGGATTGCTGCCTGACGTTGCTGGACATCCTGCGAGGTTTGAATCGCATCACGGGCGGCATCGCCCTTTGAAAATAAAACGCGGGATCGGTCATAAATGTAATCTTTAAGATTGGTTCCAAAGTTATGGTAACCAAGATTCAAATTTTCGATATCAGAGAGATTCATGATTAATTTTTGTATCTGCGAATCCCGCAAATTATTACTTTGAGAGGGAAATGCGATCTTTCTCTGCAAAAATTACGGGCTTCGCAGAGCGGTTCCCCTAGAGGGTGATCTCGGTGATTTCTGGAGGACAGCAAAATCGCCAGCCCCTGAGGTTTCCAACGCCGCGGGTAATGTAAATAGACCTGCCATCATAGGGGCAAAGTCCTCGGGCATAATCCTGATCGGAGATCTCTGCGAAAGGCGCGTAATTTCCGGGGAAAACGACCTGTCCGCCATGCGTATGGCCGCTCAGCATGAGATGCCATGGGTAGGGACGGGCATTGGCTTTCGAATCGGGATTGTGAGCGAGCACCACGATGGTGTCATTTTCGGAAATCGTCGCATCCCAGGCTTTTTCGGGTTTGCAGTCCTTACTCCATACATCGCCCAGACCGATTAAGTGAATAAGCCGATTTCCTTTTTGAAAGTCGACGTGGGAATTTCGCAGAACGTGAACCCCGGCTTTCCCGAGCATACGGGTAACTTCTTTAAAGCTTTCATACCCTCCGACATGCGAGGATGCCCAGGAGCCGCCATCGTGATTTCCCAGCACGGCATACACTGGTGCGCAACTCGCTAGTGGGCGTAGGGTTTCGGAATAGGCGTCCCAATTACTATAGCGGTCGGTAATGTAGTCGCCGGTAAGGCAGATTAAATCCGGCTTGAGTTGGATTGTTTTTTCTACAGCGCGACGAATGAGACTCAAGGGCACTGATTCCGAGGCGTGTAGATCGGAGAGCTGGACAATTTTTAACGGGCTTTGACTACCTGGTAGATTCGAAAGTCGAATGCGACGAACGATGAGCCACGAAGGCTCGATATAACGGGCGTAGAGCGTCAACCCGGCAATTCCGGCCAGGATTCCGACAGGCAGCGAAAGATTACGGCCCATATAGGATATAATTTAGAACCATTGCCGCATTTCGACAATGTTTTCGGAAAAATACTCTGGCTTACGATGATGACAGAAGGGGGTGGGAGTGTTAAAACTCTGGGCATGAATATTTTCATGGCAGCGGGCGAAATGGCGCCATTTGCGCGAAATGGCGCTCTGGCGGATGCCATGCTTTCCCTGGCGGAGGAACTACAGCGGCTCGGTCATCAGGTGAGCGTAGCTATTCCCTATTATCGCTGCATTCGTGAAAATAAGAACCTGAAGGTCAAAAAGAAGAGTGTTAAGATCACGGTGCTGATGGGGAATCAAACCCGAACGGCGGAGGTTTTTGAATCACGTTCACCGGACGGCGTGCAGGTGCTGCTTATTGCGCGGGATGAATACTTTGACCGCACGGGCATCTATGGTGGGGATGGAGGCAGTTATCAGGACAATGCTGAACGATTTATATTTTTTACGAAGTGTGTTCTGGAGCTGGCACAGCGTCTTGATCCCGCGCCGGATATCCTGCATGTCCACGACTGGCAGACTGCGCTTCTTCCGTTGTTTGTGAAAGCGCAACAAATTGCGTTTCCAACGGTATTGACAATTCATTCTTTGGAGTTTCAGGGAAACTTCTGGAGCTATGACTTTGCGCTTACCAATCTGGGGGCTGAATGGTTTTCCATGAATGGGGCTGAGTTCTACGGAAGCATGAATTGTCTTAAGGCAGGTGTTAAGCAAGCCGATGCGGTGATTGTTTCCAGCGAGTATTACGCGCATGAAATTCAAACTACGGAATTTGGCTGTGGTCTGGATGCCGTATTCCGGGAAAACGCGTGGAAGCTGCAGGGTATTCCTTCCGGAGTCGACGACGCAACGAGGAATCCCGCTACCGATAAATTATTGGCGGCGACTTTTACGGCGAAAAATACCAAAGGAAAAGTCGCATGCCGTGATGCAATACTCAAAAAGCTTGATTTGGCACCCACTCCGAAAGGACCTGTTTTTGCTCTTATCAGTGACGTGATACAAAGTAAAAGTCTGGATCGCCTTCTTCCTATCCTTGATCGCTTTCTGGCTAATGATGTCCGATTGATTCTTATTGGAAGGGTGGATGATCGTTATCTGCTATCCATTAAAACGTATCTTCGCAAGCATCACGGTAAGTTAGCGTGGCGTGAGTCTGATGATGAGACGCATGCACTGATTGCCGGAGCGGATGCGATATTATTTCCATCCCAGGTAAATCCGGAAATTGCGATCTCAAGCCTTCGGTATGGAACAATTCCTGTGGCGCGCGCCTTTGGGGGATTGGAGCAGATCGTTACGCCTTATAATGAAGCGGGGAATGGTTTTGTATTCTATGATGATGCACCCGAAGCGCTCCTGGATATTCTGCGTTATTCACTTCAGATTTTTTCGGATACTGTGCAGTGGAAATTGCTCATGCAACGCGCGATGCAGGCTGATTTTTCATGGTCGGCTTCCGCAAAGAGACATGAACAAGTTTATAAAAAATTTGTGAAGACTTCGGCCAAATAGTCGATTGTAGTATCATGCTTCCAGAGGTCTTCACTGTTGTCCCAGGTCCACGCTCTCACTCTCTTGCGGAAAGTTTGCGATCCTACGAAAGTCGGAATGTCACTTATCTAGCGAACGATTTTCCAGTTTTCTGGGAACGTGCGGAGGGAGTCAATGTGTGGGATGTAGACGGGAATCGTTTTCTGGATATTACATCGGCATTTGCCGTTACCGGACTTGGGCATAATGCAGCGGCGATTAAGGAAGCCGCACACAAACAGTCTGAAAAGTTGTTGCATGCCATGGGCGACGTGCATCCGACCGAGGTGAAGGCAAAGCTTTGTCAGCGTCTCAGTGAAATCACTTTTCAAAGGTGGAAAGTGGGAAGAGGTAAAACGCTTTTATGTGGATCAGGGTCGGAAGCAGTGGAAGCAGCTCTTAAAACCGCGCTGCTGCATAATGGAAAGCCGGGCGTCATTACTTTTACCGGCGGTTACCACGGATTGGGATACGGTGCATTGGAAGTCAATGGCATGCCTTACTTCCGCGATCCCTTCGCCGCACAGCTTGCGGGGTTCGCTCATAGAATTCCTTACCCTTCCTGCTATCATTGTCCTTTTCATCAAAAGGAAGCGTATCGTCTCGACGGTGATCCGTTTCCAAATTGCAGTTCTGCATGTCTGGAGGAGATTCGTAAAAAGATTTACGAGACGATTCGCAAGCGAGAGATCGGATGCATTCTGGTAGAGCCGATTCAAGGTCGGGGAGGGGAAATCGTACCACCGCGGGATTTTCTGACACTTCTTCGCCAGATTTGCGATGAACACAAGATACTGCTTATTCTCGATGAGATTTACACAGGCTTCAATCGCACGGGGAAACTCTTCGCCTGCGAACATTTTCCAGTAGTGCCGGATATCATCTGTCTTGGAAAAGCGCTGACGGGAGGATTTCCTCTGGCAGCCTGCGTTGCTCGTAGCGATATTATGGATGCGTGGCCGCTTTCGGGGGGAGAAGCACTTCACACGAGCACTTTTCTTGGTAATCCCGTGGGATGCGCAATGGCGTTGGCTTCGATAGAGGAGCATATCAAGCCGGAAATTGCCGACCAGGTGCGAAAGACTGGAAGAAACTTAATCCAATCGCTACGTGCTGTGAAATCTCCTCTCATCGCTAATGTGCGAGGTGCAGGTTTGATGATCGGAATGGAACTTCTTAATGCAGATGGCAAGCCGGCAACGGTGGAAGCAATTCATATCGTAAAGAGAGCGTTAACGGACGGGCTACTCTTACTTTCAGGCGGACCTGAAGGAAATGTGCTTTCTTTCACCCCGCCATTTGCGATCAGCGAGGAAGAGATTCGATTCGTAAGCGCGAAGCTTCAGGAATACGTGACATCTTTGCCGGGCTCCATCTCGTAATCGAGTGCGAGGCGGTCGGAGACGTTCGGCTTGATGACTTCTTCCACAAATTTAACGTGGATCGGGTCTTTGGCGTAG
>JBDTJR010000253.1:0-7864 GCA_039935735.1 Chthoniobacterales bacterium
CTGTACGGGAATGCTTCGCTTTTGCAGACGTTGGCGCATTCCTTCGAGAATCGATTCATCGAAATGCAGTTCACGCCCCAGCATTTCCGCCACGATTTCCCGCGTGATGTCGTCGGTCGTAGGGCCAAGTCCCCCCGTCACGAGAAGAATGTCACAGCGCCCAAACGTTTCCTTCATCGCACCTCGGATCGCCTCGCCATCGGGAATGCAGGTCTGCCGATCGATGCGTAGTCCCAGCTTGAAGAGCTGCTGGCCGAAATAGGCAACATGGGTGTTGATCACATTGCCAAGCAGAAGCTCGGTGCCGGTATTGATGACTTCGACTCTCATGGAAAATTAGCGAAAGGAAGTGTGGTGCTGTGCGAAATCACAGCTCTCGCGAAGATTTGTTGGCCAGTACCGTAAACCACCGGTTTACCAATACGCGGGATTCTTCGTTTTCCTCGAGATCGTAAACGTAAATTAAATTTGCCAGCACGCGAATGAGGATCTGTCTCGGTGTCGCAGGAGAAAGATGCTTCAGATCGAAAACCAGATTCTGTTTCGCCAGGATTTCACGGCAGTCTCCCTGCGTCAGGATGCGGCCCTTGTGAAACGGATCGAAAAGCACATCCTCGTGCCGCGCAATAAAATGACCAGGAAGGTTGATCCCGTCAATACGCAGGTCCGCGCGCTTGCCGATCATTATATAGGCAAGCGCCAGTGTGATAGGGATGCCCATTCTGGTATCCAGCACATTGGGAATCAGGGAATTTTTTTCGCAATAGTAATTATCCGTATTGCCGTGGAAACCGAGTTCCCCCGCAAGATAAGCGGATAACTCAAGAATCCGCTCACGGCTCGAGATCGCACCGGCGAGTCGGCGTTTTAACTGCCGCGCCCACGCTTGCAGGCGGGTTTCATAAGCCTCGGCATTGAATCCCGGAGTGAGCGCGCGTGCGAGACTCCATACGGCCGCTTCAAGGTCACCGTATTCGTCAAAATTCTTGCAGATGGAAAGGAAACTTTCTTCCGCAGCGTTTCTCTCAATTTGCGTGAGTATGTCGCGCGCGATGATGGAGACATCTTCATTGTCTGTTTCGAGAAGGCTCTCCACTTCGGGAATATTATTCCTTCCCCCGCTGACAAGCTGCTCTTTGACGAGACGCACCGTTTCCGGATCGTTTTCTTCCAACAAACGCAGGAGTGCGGCGCGTTGCGAACTCATGGCTGGTTTCTACCCTGAATTGTCGTTTTCTGCAAGCGCGACCTCATGGTTTTAACCGCGTGCGATTTGGATCGAAAGCACCTCTCCGGGTGTCGCTTCGATTTGAAACTCAATCGGACGACAACATACAGTGCAATCTTCGGTGGTGGTTTGATCGCCTTGCGAAGTATCCACCGTCAGTGAAAAATTTTCGCAGCAATAGGGACAAGTGACTTCCTCTTCGCAGAGAAAATTCATTTTTTTTCCGTATAAGGAATTACTTTTGCGTCACTCCAGAGGTTTTCCAATCCGTAGTAGCCGCGCTTGTCCTTGTGGAAAATATGAACCAGCACATCGCCGTAATCCAAAACAATCCATTGGCTGGAAGGAAAACCGTCTTCATAAATCGGCTTCGCGCCAAAACGTTCCCGCATGTTTTCGCGAATCGAGGTTGCGATTGCCTTGAGCTGTGGATCGGACGCGCCGGAGCAGATCACGAAATAATCCGTGAAGGATGAGAGCCCGCGCATGTCGAGAATGGTGATGTCCTCTGCCTTTTTCTCGACGGCGGCATCCGCGCAGCATTCGAAATAAGGCGTTTCTACTGCCGGTATAACTTTTTGTTTTCGAGGACGTGCCATATTTTCTCCGGTACGAGATATCGGATCGAGAGTCCCTTGGCAATCCGCATACGGATTTCTGTCGAAGAAATATCGATCCGGCGTGGAATGACGGGGTAATCCCCCACCGCCGCCGCGCCTCTTCCGAGGACGACAATCTGTGCCATCTGCCGTACGGCGTCGATTTCCTTCCAGGTGCCGAGTTCGGGAAGGTTATCAGCGCCCATTAAGAGGAAAAACTCCCCTTTGGCATATTTCTCCTGCAACATCCGCAAGGTTTCAATCGTGTAGGAGGGCGAGCTTCCCCGGATTTCAAAATCGCAGGCTTCAAAGCCCGGTTCTCCCTCCAGCGCGGTTACCACCATTTCATAGCGCACTTCGGCGGAGACGGGGTTCGTTCCCTCCTTATGGGGAGAAAGCTTTGCGGGAATAAAGATCATCTTGTCCAGCCCAAGCGTTTCCATGGCATCCCGTGCGAGGATGAGATGTCCACAATGGATCGGATCAAATGTGCCGCCGTAAATTCCTATTTTCATGGCGCACAAAATAAAATTTCGGCATTTGGGGCCGCTTCCCGAAGATTACTTTCGACAGACATCGCGGTTTTTGGTTTTCCAGACGCTATGCAAAGTAACGAAGTTGGTCAATTGCTCCTCGTCGGTGTCCCTGGCATGGAGCTTGATGAAAAGACGGCAGAGATGTTCCGCCACATACAGCCCGGGGGATTTATCCTCTTTGGACGCAATATAAAGACGCCCACCCAGCTGCGCAAACTCATCGATGACCTCCGCTCCCTGAGCAAGGTAGAGCCCGTTATTACGATCGATCAGGAGGGCGGACGCGTCTCGCGTCTCAAGCTCCTCGGAAACGAACCTCCGAATGCCCAGCAACTCCGGCAAAAAGGCGACCGTGAGCTTATTCGTAAGCATGGCGATATCACGGGCAAACTACTTCGCCTTTTCGGCTTCAACCTCGATCTTTGCCCTGTGCTGGATATTTCCTTCGACGACGAAGCGGATAATTCCCTCCGCGGTCGCTGTTACGGAACCACGGCGGAGCAGGTTATCGATTTTGCTGGAGTATTTGATGCGGCGTTGCGGAAAACCGGCGTCCTGAGTTGCGGGAAACATTTTCCCGGCTATGCCGCCGCTACCTTTGACCCTCATCATGAACTTCCCGTTCTCGAACGCTCGAAAGCCGAAATGGAAGAGCACGAGCTTTCTGTCTTTCGCCACTTTGCCGATAAGGTGGATAGCATGATGATCGCGCATGCGGTCTATACCGCGCTTGATGACTCCGGGTTGCCTGCTTCGTTATCATCGGGAATTATCAATGGACTCCTGCGACGCGACATGGGCTTCAAAGGTCTCGTGATGACCGATGATCTCGATATGGGGGCCATCCTTAATCACTACGGCTTTGAAGAAACCATGCGACTTGGCATCGATGCCGGAAATGATTTTCTCATGATCTGTCACCGCCTGGAAATGGCGGCGAAAGTGATCCCTGTTCTAGAAGGAATGGAGCCCGCACGCACTCAGCCCGCGCTCGAACGCATGCATGCCTTCAAGCAGCGGCTCGTGAAACCGGATGCATTTTCCGTCTCCGCCTTCGAAGCGCTTGATCGCGAAGTGTGGGATCTGCGCGTTGCAACGCTCGGTGCAGAAGTCGCCAGCCAGCGCAGCCCCGAAGATGGCAAGCGTTCGCCTGTTGAACTTTATTAATTAGATTACGGCAAAAAAAGAGCCCGACGGCGTGTGCCATCGGGCTCTAAAATTACTTCCGAAAAGTTAGTGGCGGAAGAAAATCGGAATGATCAGAATGGCAACAATGTTGACAACCTTGATCATCGGATTGATCGCAGGGCCTGACGTATCTTTGTAAGGATCGCCTACGGTATCTCCCGTTACAGCTGCTGCGTGTGCATCGGAACCTTTGCCGCCGAAGTTTCCTTCTTCGATAAATTTCTTGGCATTGTCCCACGCGCCGCCGCTGGATGTCATCGAAATCGCCTGGAAAAGACCGGTAACGATCGTTCCGACAAGAACGCCGCCGAGCGTCAGGTAACCGAGCCATGAGATCCATGCCACGGCCACAACGGCCAGAATTGGAAGAATCGCAGGAATGATCATTTCGCGAAGAGCCGCCTTGGTCACGATATCAACACAAGCGCCGTATTCGGGAACATCCGTTCCCTGAAGGATGCCGGGGTGAGCCTGTAATTGACGGCGCACTTCCAATACCACAGCGCCCGCTGCCTTGCCCACCGCTGCCATACTGAACGCGGTGAAAAGATAAGGAAGCAATCCGCCGATAAGAAGACCTACGAGCACTCGGGGATCAGTCAGGTCAAAAGCAATCGTGGTAAGATGGAGCTGATCCTTAAGTTCCTGCACATAGGAACCGAAGAGCACCAGTGCCGCCAACCCTGCGGAAGCGATCGCGTAACCTTTGGTTACCGCTTTCATCGTATTGCCCACTGCATCGAGTTCATCGGTGACTTCACGGATGTTCTTGGGCATTTCGCCCATGACGGCGATGCCGCCTGCGTTATCCGTGATAGGACCGAACGCATCCAGGGAAATAATGATTCCCGAAAGCGACAGCATGCTCATTACGGCAACCGCTATGCCGTAGAGACCGGCGAAGTGGTAGCTGAGAAGAATAGCGCCGATGATGGCGAGCACGGGCAACGCGGTTGCCTGATTTCCAATCGCGATACCCGCGATGATGTTTGTGGCATGACCGGTTTCAGAAGCCTTGGCGATCTTCTGCACGGGAGCGTGCGTTGTTGCCGTATAGTAGTTGGTGATAAAAACCACGATACCCGTCATTACCAGACCGATGAGTGCCGAGTAATAAAGGTTAATGAAAGGGATGCTGGTCGTTCCTACCTGCAGGCCGTCTGGAAAGAGAACCTTTGTCGCAGGATAATAAAGAATACCGGCAAATACCGCACTGATTACTACCGAGGTAATCAGAGAAACGGTGGCATTACTTTTGCTGACATTCACATAGAGGATACTGATAATCGCACCGATAATCGAGATGCTTCCCAGAATGAAAGGATAGATAATCACGGATTGCGAGGAGAGAGACGTGCCGAACATCAGGAAGCCGATAAGGATCGTTCCGATAAGGCTGACCGCATAAGTTTCAAAAACGTCCGCTGCCATGCCTGCGCAGTCACCGACGTTATCACCGACGTTGTCTGCGATCGTCGCAGGATTGCGAGGATCATCTTCATCGAGTTTGCTTTCGATCTTACCGACGAGATCCGCGCCCACGTCCGCTGCTTTGGTATAAATACCACCGCCAAGACGGGCAAACACACTGATCAAACTTGCGCCAAGCGCGAGGCCGATCAAAGACTTAACAGCTTCACTTTCACTGCCGAGGTAGTGACGTGCTGCCAGAAAATAAATACCCACCGAAATGAGCGCCAGAGCTACCACGAGGAGACCCGTTACAGCGCCGCCGTTAAATGCCATATGCATGGCTGAGTGCGGGCTTTTAGTCGCAGCCTGTGCGGTTCTTACGTTCGCAAGGACTGCAACACGCATACCGACATAGCCAGCGACCATGGAGCAAACGGCGCCCAGAATAAATCCATACGAAGTGGCGGGATCTCTGAAATACCAGACGATTCCCAGAATTATGATGGCGATAATGCCCACTGCGGCGATCTGACGCCGAAGATAAGCTTTCGCGCCTTCCTGAATCGCGCCTGCGATTTGCTGCATCTTTTCCGTTCCGGGAGAAGCTGCGCAAATGATGCGGATTAAGATAATGGCAAAGATGAGTCCAATGACACCGCATGCGATAGCGCCATAGATTCCGTATTGATGAAGATTAAGTAGTGACGGCATAATTAATTAGCAGGTTGGGTTGAAGGGCGGCGAAAATAGCATCCCACCCCCCTGCTGGCAATAGCGGATTTTATAGACCTCAAAGGGGTGTTTTAAGGGGGCGCTTCGGGCTTTTAGTCCTCAAAAGCGATTTAGGACTTCTTCGTAGGATTAGCTACGAGGCTTAGGATCGCCTTTTGGGTATGCAGGCGACTTTCCGCCTGATCGAAGATCGTTTTCGCATGGCGGTCCATGACCTCAGCCGTGATTTCCTTGCCCCGATAAGCGGGCAGGCAATGCATCACGAGGGCTTTAGGGGCGTGCGCGAGTAATTCATCATTGATCTGGTAACCCTGAAATTGTGCGATCCGGTAGGCGCTTTCTTCTTCTTTGCCCATGCTGACCCAGACGTCTGTATAGAGAACATCACTGCCTTTGGCGGCTTCCTCAGGATTTTCGGTGATCAGAATATTACCACCGGCCCGGCGCACAAGTTCGGCAGGAGGTTGAAATTTTTCAGGAGAAGCGATGCGAAGCTCAAAGCCAAGCTTTGCCGCCGCCCAGATCCAGGACCGCCCCATATTGCAATCCCCGTCTCCGATAAAGGCCAGCTTCAGGCCCTCCAAAGTGCCGCGCTTTTCTTTAATGGTAAAAAGATCCGCCAGAATCTGGCACGGATGCTCCTCATCCGTCAGGGCATTGATCGTCGGCAGCCCGCTTGCTTCGGCAAAAATGTCCACATCGCTTTGAGCGTAGGTACGGATAATCGCGCCATGCAGCATGCGGCCCATGACCTTTGCCGTATCCTGAATCGGCTCGCCGCGTCCGAGTTGGATATCCGTTGCCGATAGAAAAATCGCATCGCCACCCAGTTCGCGAATGCCGACTTCGAAGCTAACGCGTGTCCTTGTGGACGACTTCGCAAAAATCAACGCCCAGCATTGGTGGCGTAGGGGATGCTCCTTATGGCTTCCTCGCGTCGCTTTCATTTCTGCGGAAAGATCCACGATCTTCAGAATTTCTTCTGTAGAAAGCGATTCGATGGAAAGGAGGTTTTTCATGGCAGGGGATTTAACCGCCGAGCTTTTCCAAAGTCGTGCGAAGAATCAACACCGCAGAATCAATATCTTTGCGACCTACGTTTAAAGGAGGCAGAAGCCGGATCGTCGCCTCACCCGAAGGAATAACGATAAGCCCATTACGGATAAGCTCCTGCACCAGCGCCGCCGCGCCCGTTTTTGCCTCTTCGGGGCCGATACCAAACCGCGCCCGGAGGTCTTCCGCAAATTCAACCCCGATCATTAAACCCACCGCCCGCACTTCTTTAATAAGAGGCGAGGGGATTTCGCGCACTTCTTCCCGAAGATAGGCACCCATTTCCAGGGCGTTCTGAAGAAGCTTTTCCTTTTCGATGGTGTCGATGACTGCCAGTCCGGCGGCACACGCCACGGGATTTCCGCCATAAGTAGTGCCATGCGTTCCGGCACTAAGCGTTTCTGAGAGCAACAAGCCGGAACTCATTTTTTTATCCGCCGCCCAGAATGCCCCGAGCGGAATTCCATTGGCGATTCCCTTCGCCCAGCTTACGGCGTCAGGGTTTGCTGTTTCTCCGGCAATGCTTTTCCACCCGCACCATTCACCCGTGCGTCCCAGGCCACATTGGATTTCATCCAACATCAGTAAAAGATCATGGGTATCGCAAAGCTTCCGAAGCGCCTGAAGAAAAGCAGGCTTCGCCACATGAATCCCGCTTTCTCCCTGAATCGGCTCTATAAGGATAGCCACAGTTTTTGGCGTGATCGCTTTTTCTACGGATTCGATATTGTTGAACTCCGCATGCACAAATCCTTCGACGAGCGGCGCGAATCCCTTTTTGATCTTATCCTGTCCCGTCGCAGAAATCCCCGCCAGCGTCCGGCCATGGAAGGAATTTTTGAACGTGATGATTTCATACCGTCCCATCGCACTTCCAAACTTACGGGCAAGCTTGAATAAACCTTCATTCGCCTCCGCCCCGCTATTGCAGAAAAATATCTTCCCCGGCCCAACCCGCTTTACGAGTTCCTCTGCAAGCAAACCCTGCGGGCCCGTGTAGTATAGATTGGATGCGTGGACAAGCTTCTGCGCCTGCTCCGTCACCGCGGCGGTAATAGCCGGATGCGCGTGCCCAAGCGAGCACACTGCAATCCCCGCGCCGAAATCCAGGTATT
>JBDTJR010000254.1:0-28444 GCA_039935735.1 Chthoniobacterales bacterium
CCATCTCAATAACGCGATTAAATATATGAGGAGCCATCATCATCGCTGTTTCTATAGCGACATGTGCGTTATGGCCGTTCTGTGTCATTCGGTACATTGCAGTCGAGAGAGAGAGGAAGATATCCAAAATCGGCAATGCGATAATCAATATAAGAAGGATGACATCCCCCACCTCATACGCAGGCACATCAGGATGCGTGCGGGTAAATCTTCGAATTAATAAAACCAATGTCGCAAGCATGGATAAGATGATAGCCACACACGAAAGAAGGTCATGATTTGCAATCATGTTCTGTATACCTAAAGAATTCATAAAGGGTGTAACTTCCGCCCCGACTTATCAAAAATGAGAACCGATATTTTCTGCATTTTGTCCATATTCTATATGTCCGGGCGAAGAACCGAGGAATTAACTCATCCTGCTCCTGGTGGGTAATGAATACTGTTAGTTCACATTACCGTGATCCGACTTCGCATTCAATGAGCAAATGGGTTACAGGAAATTTTCCATAATTCGTTACTATTTGTGGCAATCCGCCGCGATTTAGGTAGTTTCACCAGCTTGCGAAACGCCTCTCCATCTGTAATCAAGCAAGCTGTCGCTGCTCTTAGCACGAAGCTTCCTCGGCATATGCGCCAAAAGATCAAGGTGACAGATACGGCGTGCATTTGTGACAAGCTGGCGATTCGCGGGTCGCGGATTCTTGAGCGGGAGTCGATTGCGCATACCCTGATTATTGCAAAAGGACTGCGGGAGACTCGCCTGCTAAAGAACGGCTGCGCTTACCATCCGGAAAACTCCTCCAAGGAAGCGATGAGTGAGTTTTTGAAAGACATGAAGCATACCGTAATCGTGATCGATGATACGGTTTTGGATTTTACGATCCGGCAGTTTATTCCGGATGCGGAATATCCGCATGTGGCAAAGGTGGATAAATTTCGCCGTCAGTGGCGGAAGATTGTGGAAATTCGCCCGAGTCGCAAACTTCGCAAAGTCGTGGACAGCACGTGGGAAAATCTGTCGAACTAGCCTGCGCTAGACGTTGATTTTATAATCGAGCTGATGCTCGTCTCCGGGAAGACCGCGGAAGCCCCAGTTGTGGGCGGGCGTTTCAAAAATCGTGAATTCAAGATCCTGCGTGGTAATATCGATCACCTGCGGAATCCGCTCGAAGAGAAGACGAATGAGTTTTTTCTTTGTCTCGACGGTACGCCCTTCGATCATGCTGAACTCGATGATCGTGTATTTCTCCGTGCGTCCTTCGGGATAGAAAAAACTACCGGGTTCGAGGAGGATAAAGCGATGCGCGCGTTTGTTTGCGGGATACTGGAGAGCCTCGACGACACAAGTGTGAATGACCTCCGAGAGTTGCGTGCGAATGGGTTCAAGATGAGAGCGCAAGCCGTAGATTTTTGTCTGTGCCACGGGGATTTTCTATCACCCTCTCCTTAAAAATAGAAATGCGATTTATGGATTTATCCGTTAACTTCAAAAACGCTCATGAATAACTTTGATCCTGAAACGACGGCGCTGGTGCTTATTGATCTTCAAAATGGGATTGTTAGTCGCCCCGCAGAGCCGCGCTCGGGGCAGCATGTGGTGGCCACCAGCTCAAAGCTGGCGGCGCGTTTTCGCACGGCGGGCGCGCTGGTCATTCTGGTGAATGTATCCTTTGCAAAAGATCTCGGAGATGCGCTGAAACAGCCGGTGGATAAGCCCAATCCCCGTCCACCGGGCGGATTTCCCGAGGGATGGGATGTACTGGCCGAGGGGCTGGCGCAACCGGGCGATATACGGATCACCAAGCACCAGTGGGGAGCCTTTTTTGGCACAGACCTGGATCTGCAACTGAGGAGACGTGGGATTAAGACGATCATACTGGGAGGCATCGCGACCAATATGGGCGTGGAATCGACGGCGCGTCAGGCGTATGAGCATGGCTATGCAGTGGTCCTCGTCGAGGATGCGATGGCAGGCCTTGCTGCGGAGATGCATACATTCGCCATCGAGAAGATTTTCCCGATGATGGGAAGAGTGATGAAGTCCGAAGAAGTCGAACTACGAAAGTCGTAGGAAGAAGCTTTGCAGAGAAAGCCATTGTTGTCAGCATGGCAGCCACACCCCTCACCTGCGGCAGTTTGGCCACATGTTAAAGATCTTCCATAAGACCAAGCTTTCCCCACTACACGAGCTGATTCTGGCGAACACAGCATTTTTTGCCATTTGCCTTTGTGGAGCGATACTTTTGTACTTCGCCCCTCGATTACCAGACGTTACCCCTGACTCCTCACCAGAAGATCCCGTAGTTCAATTACTGGTGGGAAAATTCCCGGAAAATCCCACATTTGCTCAGAGCTGGATTTTTTTAAACAGGGCGCTCCTTGTTCCAGAAGTAGTTGCCATTGGCCTGCTTTTAACCGGGCTACTAATAACACGGCTACAGCTTAGGCTAATCAAAGACGGCCATGGCGAAATTCAAAATGCTGCCGCCATCAGAAGTTTTGTGGTGCGGTATATCTATCTTATTCTGATCCTGTCGTTTGTAGTTTTTTTGGTCGGGCTTTCGGTTTTCCTTTGGCTACGATTCCACATTCCCGTTGTGGATATTCACAACAAAACCTCCCTCATCAAAAGCCACCACTCGTTGATGACGCTGGCTCACTGGATGGAATTACTATTCTACAACGCCTGGATTCCCCTTGCGATCCATGCGCTTTATGGAATATCGAGTCAATACTATCTCCTGCTAAAGCAACAGCCGACGGAGGCGACTGGCGCATAAACATTTTACAAGCAAGTCACTTACTCCAGCCGCGAATGCGAGCCGTCGCAGAGAGGGGATTTGCCGCTGTGCTTACAACCACAGAAGTAAACCGCACCGTCTTTTTCCGCCTTGTAGGCGATGGGCGCAAATTCACTCCCTTTATGGGAACCATCGCAGAAGGGCTGGTTTTTGCTCTGGCCGCATGAGCACCAGTAGTAGGTCTTACCAGACTCAACGTTGACAGGGTACGGGGCTTTTTGAGGAATAGCGGGCGTGCTCATCCTCGAAGCTTAGCAGAGCGCAGCGCAGGAAGGAAGCCGCATTGACGGAATCCCTATCTATTTATAAACGCGGCACGGTGATACCGCGCTGCTTCATGTATTTTCCGGCACGATCGGCGTAGCTGGTCTCGCAGATGTCCTGGGCGTGGAAGAAGACGACCTGGGCGAGGCCTTCATTGGCATAGATCTTTGCAGGCAGCGGCGTGGTATTTGAAATCTCAAGGGTAACGTGGCCCTCCCACTCGGGCTCGAAGGGCGTGACATTCACGATGATGCCGCAACGGGCGTAGGTAGACTTTCCGACGCAGATGGTAAGAACCTCACGGGGAATGCGGAAATACTCCACACTACGCGCAAGGGCGAAGGAATTTGGCGGAACGATGCAGATATCCGTCTGCATATCGACGAAAGACTTCTCATCGAAGTCCTTGGGATCGACCACGGTATTAAAGACATTCGTGAAGACCTTGAACTCATCGGATACGCGCAAATCATAGCCATAGCTGGAGAGTCCGTAGCTGATGATGCGGTGTCCGGCCTCGGCGGAGCGGACTTGATTATCCTGAAAAGGCTCGATCATCCCCTTTTCGAGGGCCATTTTACGGATCCATTTATCAGAACAGACGGACATTTTAGAGAAATTGGGTTAAAGAGGGCATGAAGCCGGATTTCAGAGAAGAGGGCAAGCGTGAACCTCAGAGAAAGGACTTTTGAACCTATCGAGAGACAGGAAAACGCGAAAAATCGCTAAAACCGGTGAAAGTTCTTCTCTAAGAAAAGGTAAAGGAAGGTAAGATTTTTAAAGAAAAGTCTTGTAAGGTGTTAATAACACTGTATTTTTCGCCTTTGTAATCAACCTACGTCTATGAAGAAAATTGCCTTAACATCACTCTTCGCTCTTGCGATCGCTGTGCTTCCTGCTTTTGCCGGAACTACCGTGGTTGACAAGAAACAAGTCATCGTGGAACCCACCTGTAATTTCCGTGATACGGAATTCCAGATCGACGGCTTTTTTGCCGGCGTTGCGGCCCGCGGAAACACACTACACTCAGGAGTTGGCGGCGGAACAGCCCTCAACTTCTTCTTCGCTAAATACTTCGGTGTTGGCGTTGAAGGCCTGTGGTATAGCAATCGTGGAGTCGCTGAGAATATCATTCTCGGTGATGCCTACCTTCGCTATCCTATCTGCGCCTGGAACATCGCCCCTTATATCACCGCTGGTGGTGGTGCAGGATGGGCCGGAAACAACGGACACAGCGTTGGCATTGGCCACTGGGGTGCCGGTGTTGAATGGCGTTTCCTCCCTCATTGGGGTGTGTTCGGCGACTACCGTATGTTCTACGGCAGCGCGAACCTCGCGAACGTGTTCCGTGCTGGTGTCCGCTTTGCATTCTAATTGCTAAGCGCTTAACCAAACTAAATAACACTCTAAAAACCACCGGTGCTTCGGCATCGGTGGTTTTTTTTTGCAAACATGAGACGATCCCTCTATGACCACTGGCACAGTATGACGCATTCACTTTTAAAACGGCTCTTCACGACGGGAAACTTGCGAGTATTACTTCTCGTGGCACTGGGTATGGGGCTGAGCTCCTGCGCTACAATGGAAAACTACAAGAAGCAGCAGGCATTGACACTGGAGCAGAAAGCGGCAGCTGCAAAGCATGCGGAATTCCGCACGACGAAAAACTGGCGTAGCAAGGTTTACAAGGATGCGGCGATATTGGCACAGGCGACGCCAGAAGATACGAGCATCATTATTTCCATTAAGGACCAGCGAGGTCTTTTGTTCGTACACAAGATGGTGGCAATGGATTTCCCGATCGCCAGCGGGAGGAAAGACCACCCGACCCCGCTTGGGGAATTTAAGATCCGCGATAAGCAGAAGACTTACGGCTCGAATGTCTATGGAAAGATCTATGATGCGACAGGCGTCGTGACAAATAGCTCAGCAAATGCAAAGACAGATGTGATTCCCGAAGGCGGAAAATTTGAAGGTGCGAGTATGCCTTACTGGATGCGACTCACCGATGATGGCGTGGGTCTGCATACGGGCTACGTGCCGGGGCATCCGGCCTCACACGGTTGCGTGCGTATGCCAGACAGAATCACGCCCGTGGTCTATGTGCATGTGAAGATCGGCACTCCAGTGGAAATCGTAGAGCTCTACGATCCTGCCGCACCGAAAAAGAAGAAATAATTTTTACAGGGTATAAATATACCCATTCTTTAAATTCAGCGCCCTAACCTCCCCATGCCTCGAAATCTGTTCTGCTCTTTTAAAAAGATTACGGCTGTTCTAATGCTGACTGTCATGCCCCTTGCGGTGCGGGCCGCAAATTCCGTTACCTGGGAAATAGCCCCGACGTGCGATAAGGAAATCTTCCCATCCATGCTGGTATCGACTGCTGGAATAGAATCCGAGAAGGACGAACCAGAGGAGGATATTCTTGGCGATGCGGACAGCACAGTGGGAATTCGCCTGACGAGCCCCGCGAAGAAGAATGCTTCGGTCGAAGTAAAAATCCGTGCAAATCAGGTGATGGAGGAGAGTACCTTCACCGGCCAGCTAGCCAAAGGGGATGAAGAATATGACATTTTCCCACAGATTAATTGGAAATACGGCGAACTTGTAAAAGTGAAGCAGGCCGAACCTCTGACGGTGGTTTTTGACGTCATGGTCAATGGAGTATCACAAGGCAGCAGATCGCTGACGGCACGGTTGCACTCGGTAAATGAGTGTCCCTTTTACCTCTACGCAGAAGATAAAGACGACGATGACACAGACCTTACCTTTCTTTTTGCGGCGTATGTGAATGAGGATCATCCGTGGATCGACAATATTCTTAAACAAGCGCTGCAGACCGGCGTTGTGGATTCGTTCGATGGCTACCAGAGCGGCAACCCGGAAAAGGTCTACCTGCAGGTTTTCGCGATCTGGAAAGTGTTGCAAAATCTTGGATTCCGTTACAGCAACATCACAACGCTCGGACTCAAAACGGATAATATCGAAAGCCAGTACGTGCGGTTTCTTGACGAATCGATTAAGGCACGACAGGCAAACTGTGTGGATGGGTCTGTTCTTTTCGCCTCCGTACTTCGAAAGATCGGGCTGGATACATTTCTTGTCACCTTGCCCGACCATATGTTCGTGGGTTTCTATCTTAATAAGAACCAGACCAAACCCGTCGCTCTCGAAACAACCATGCTGGGTGATGAAGCAGCCGCTTCGCCAAAGGGGCTACCTAGTATTTCGCCGAAAACACGCGCGCGCTTTCAAAAAGACGCATCCTTTGCAAGCTTCGAAGCCGCCATGCAAAGCGGAACCAAAGAATTCAAAAAGGATCAGAAAAAATTCGATGATGATGATGAACCCGGATATCGGATCATATCTATCGAGGAATCACGTGAGATCGGCATTCTTCCGCTGACCTATACGCGTGATAACCATGATAAATAAAAATCTATTGAAAGCTCCCCGCTTGTCGTGGCTCGCCATGATTTTCATAGCGACCGCCGGAATCGCTGTTGCCTCGCCGGGGGATCTCACCGATACAAATATTAACGCACGCAGCCACGGGAATCGGTAATGAAGATTTCCTCGACGCGATCCTTACGAGTGCCGACGTAAAAATCATGGAGATTTACGGCGGGGCAGACGTGGTTCGGAATAATTTGCAGACGTTGACCGACTTTCAGAGGATCGGATTCGGGCGAAAAATCGAGGTGGCCATGTTCTTCACTCATTTCGGTAAACCGGGTATTTGGCGAGTGGCTGACAATCCAACCGGAACCGGTTCCGTCTCCGGAAAGCCATTGATCACCGGACATCGTTTTTGATCCCGCATCGACCATGGCGCGGCCCGGAACCTGGCAACTGACAACGGTAGTCAGGACCGTGAGCGCGCAATCCTCATAAGAGCACAGATCGATACCCACATAGTTGCGGTCATTAAAAAGATAGGTGCCGGGGCGTGTCTCGGTCTGCCCGTAGATGCGGTGGCTGGTTTTCGCAGCAGGAGTAGATCCTCCACTCACGCGCTTTCGGGAAATACCCGCACGATCAAAGAGCCTGAGAGTTTCCTCAACAATTGCAGAAAGCTCCGCAAGGACAGCATCCTGCTTCGCGGGAGCCTCCCAGATGTGGCCAGGATAAAAGAAAAGACCGGCTATCGGAAGCGCGGGAAGCTTTTCAATTTTTTGCGCGAGCGCAAGCGCAGCCGCGGGAGTGGGAACGCCGGTGCGCCGCATTCCAAGATCAAGATCGATAAGAACCTGCAGCTTAACCCCCGCCCTCTCCGCTTCAGCAGCAAGTTGCGTGGCCGTCTCGATGGAATCGAGAGCAATCGTAATTTCGTTATCGCGGGCCAGTTGGGACAGACGCTGCCATTTTTCAATACCCCATGAGGGATATGCAACAAAGATACGCTTCCCACCCGCACGGGCCATGACTTCCGCTTCTTCCGTCTTGGCAACGGTCAGTCCCCCGGCACCAAGTGCAAGCTGGCGTTTTGCCATCGCGACGCTCTTGTGCGTCTTCGTATGAGGCCAGAGACTGACACCACACTCGCGGGAATACTCCGCCATGTCAGCGAGATTGCGCTCGAGAATATCGAGATCGACGACAAGGGTCGGCGTATCGAGTTCATCCACGTGTTTGCCAATGAGTTTATCGAGATGACGTTCAAACATAAAAATTTACTGACAGGCTTCGCGCAACACTGTGAAAAGTCGACGCGCTTCCTTGGTCGTATATTCGTCGAGATGATAGGCAACGGGACCCCGTACCCGGGTATTCGCAAAGATACCCTGATCGACAAGGAGAA
The DNA here is from genome assembly GCA_039935735.1 of Chthoniobacterales bacterium. GTDB lineage: Bacteria > Verrucomicrobiota > Verrucomicrobiia > Chthoniobacterales > JBDTJR01 > JBDTJR01. Next base: position 7,873 of record JBDTJR010000254.1, read on the forward strand.
GTTTTTCGATCGCGAGGAATGCATCGAGATTCACCATGAGAGCGATGAGCGCACAAAGTGGAGAATGAATGGCGGCGATACGTTTTTCGTCATCTGCTTCAAGCGCTTTCCACAATTTGACAAGTGCCCAGGGAACATCGGAACCGGGCATCGTACCGACGATGCCGCGTCGATAGCTATCAACGAGTGCCATGCCTCCGGTACCTTCAAAAATCCGCGCCTTCCCATTCGTGGCTACATGAAGAGCGGTGAGATTCGGACCGATGGGCGGCGCTTCCGGCTTAAAAAGAATACGCTCACCAAACTCGTGAAAAATACGAGCCTGAGTATCGATAGGAATAGGATTCCCAAGATAACCGCTCGCGTCCTGCACAATGATGGGAACTGTGGTCTTCGTAACAATCTCAGAATAGTAGCGCAAAAGCTCATCAGGATTGCATTTGGTAAGCGCGGGGGGAATTACCATGATAGCCGAGACGCCAACGGCTTCGGCAGCATTGGCATGGGCAATTGCCTGGCAAATACTTTCTGCACCACCACTGGCCACGACGGGGCCGCGGCCCGCGCTCATTTCCACAAGCAACGTATTGAGCTGTGTGCGCTCGACATCCGTAAGACGCTGGGCTTCCGACACCATCCCGACCACTACTCCCTGAACGCCGCATTCATAGAGCCAATCAATCTCACGTTGTAAGGAATCGCGATCGATGGAAAAATCTTCGAGAAAAGGAACCTGAACAACTGGCAAAACTCCGGCAATGGGTTTCATAGATGGCAACATGGATTTATAAATTCAACAAAACAGAAAAAAGGATCAAGTTTTTTGCCACGCGGGCTTGTTGTCGTAAACCCATCGATAATATTCCGCACGCTGAAGTTTCTTCGACGCTTCTTCATCGATAAGCGACTTTGCGGTGGGATGCATCTGAAGGATGGAGGCAGGAATAAGCGCAGTGATAGGCCCTTCGATCGCAGCGGCGATAGTGTCAGCCTTCTTCGGCCCAAAGGCAAAGAGCAGCACAGCACGGCAATCCATGATCGTGCCGACACCCATCGTGATGACATGATGCGGCACATCCTCGATACGCGTAAAGAAGCGCGCATTGTCCTCACGCGTGTGCATGGTCAGAGACTTGATGCGGGTGCGAGATGCGAGGGATGACGTCGGCTCGTTGAAGCCGATATGCCCATCGGTGCCGATCCCGAGGATTTGTAAATCAATTCCCCCTGCGTCGATGATCATTTTCTCATACTGCGCGCAAAAAGCGGGAATATCCGCAGTCAGGCCGTCAGGAAGATGAATGCAGGATGGAGCGATATTGACATGCTGGAAAAAGTTCTCCTGCATGAAAAAATGGTAGGAGGCAGGATGATCGGGAGCGAGACCGACATATTCGTCGAGATTAAAGGTGGTAACGCGACTGAAATCCAACCCCTCTTCGCGGTGCATGCGGATAAGCTCCCTGTAAAGAGGCAATGGAGTGCTGCCAGTCGCGAGGCCAAGGACGGCGTCCGGCTTGCGGCGAACGAGGTCGGCGATAATGCGCGCTCCGGCGAGAGATGCGTCTTCAGATGTAGGCTGGATGATAACTTCCATGGTCGATTTTAAAGTTCCTGACGGAATCGGGAAAGATTATTTCAATTTACCTATGAATCACGATGTTTTTTTGTCGTCGATGGTAGATTTTCCTGCGACGGTGGGAAGCTTGCACAAAAATGAGCAGCACTACCGATACTTCCAGGCTTCCGAAAGAAGCTTTTAGCATTCCCGGAGATTTTGCAGAGGCCGTGCCTTATGGAAGTGGTCATATCAATGACACCTTTGCTGTAACCTACAATCAGGCGGGAACGCCGGTAAGGTATATTTTCCAACGGATCAACCACGAGATTTTTCGCCAGCCGGAAAACCTGATGGAAAACGTATTGCGCGTGACACAACGCACGGCAGCGAAGCTCAACGAGCAAAATTACACGGATGGAACACGCAGAACGCTTACCGTGATCCCAGCGCGTGATGGGAAGCCGTATTTTCGCACAACAGACGGAAATTACTGGCGGGTGTATTTTTTTATCGAAGGAGCGAAGACCTATGACCGGATTGAAAATGCCGAGCAGGCCTATGAAGTCGCGCGGATGTTCGGCGAGTTCCAAACACTGGTTGGCGAACTGGGATCGCCAAGACTTCACGAAACAATTCCAAACTTCCACCATACGCGTTCGCGGTTCGACACTTTGATAAAGGCCATCGTAGAGGATACGAAGGGTCGTGCGGCCTCCGTGCAGGCGGAGATTGATTTTATTCGCCAGCGGGAAGCCATGGTCGACGTGCTCCTGGACCTGAATGCAAAGGGCGAAATCCCCGAGCGCATCACGCATAATGATACCAAGCTGAACAACGTGATGATCGACGATAAGACGGGTAAAGGAATCTGCGTGATCGATCTCGATACGGTGATGCCCGGTCTCGCGCTCTATGATTTCGGCGACATGGTGCGAACAGCGACGAGCCCCGCACTGGAGGACGAAACGGATTTATCGAAAGTGATGATGCAGATGCCGATGTTTGAAGCACTGGCAAAAGGTTATCTATCCTCGATGGGAAAATCGCTCACACCGGCAGAAAAAGCGCACATGGCATTCTCAGGAAAGCTCATCACGCTGGAAATCGGCATCCGCTTTCTCACGGATTACCTGCAAGGCGATCAGTATTTCAAGATCAAGCGCGAAGGGCATAATCTTGACAGGTGCCGCACGCAATTAAAGCTCGTGGAGAGTATCGAATCACAGGAAGATGCGATGAATCGCTTCGTGGAGTCTCTTGTATGAGAGTATTGATCACAGGCGGCGCGGGATTTATCGGCAGCCACGTGGCAGAGCACTTTCAGGGTAAGGCCGATGTGCGGATTCTTGATAATTTGCGTACGGGTTACGAAAAAAACCTTAAGGGGCTGGAAGTAGAATTTATTAATGGAAGCATTCTGGACCGTGAAGTCGTGAATCACGCAATGGCGGGCGTGGATTATGTTTTCCATCTCGCGGCGATGATCAGCGTGCCGGAATCCATGCAGCAGCCTAAGGCATGCGTGGACATGAATGTAACAGGCCTCCTTAATGTGCTCGAAGCCGCAAAGACGAACAAAGTGCGTAAGCTGGTTTTCGCGAGCTCTGCGGCGATTTACGGAAATGATCCCGAAGTGCCGAAGGTGGAAACGATGCGCCCTCAGCCCCAAAGTCCGTATGCGATCACGAAACTGGACGGCGAATATTATTGCTCGATGTTCACGAAAGAAGGCTGGCTGAACACAGCAGCGCTCCGTTTTTTCAATGTCTTTGGCCCACGACAGGACCCAAACAGCGCGTATGCAGCGGCGATCCCGGCATTTGTACAGGGTGCTATCTGCGGAAAGCCGATCACAATTTTTGGAGACGGCGAACAGACTCGGGATTTTATTTACGTGAAAGATATTGTTTCCGGTCTCGTCTTCGCCGTGGAGAATGACGAAGTGACCGGGGTCTTCAATTGCGGATACGGCGCTCAGATGACGGTGAACGATCTTGCTAAACGCATTATTAAAGAGAGTGGCTCTACCTCGACGCTCAGCTATGCACCCGTACGTGCGGGAGATGTAAAACACTCCTGCGCTTCCGTAGAAAAATTAAAAACCGCAGGCTGGAAGCCGGTAAGCAATCTCGATGAAGGGCTTGCCGCAACAGTCGCCTACTTTTCCTAAAGTTTATGTCCTCAAAAATCCGAGTTACCGTATTTGGTGAGAATCTACACGAACAAAACGAAAAGCACGCCATCCGCAAAGTTTACCCCACGGGATTGCATACCTGTCTCGTCGAAGGGTTGAACGAAGCAAGCGACATCTCGGCAAAAGCTGTCACATTACAGGATGTAGAGCATGGATTAACCCAGGATGTGCTCGATGCTACCGACGTGCTCGTGTGGTGGGGCCATATCGGACACGACAAGGTGCAGGACGAGGTCGTCACACGTGTGCAGCGTCGTGTGTGGGAAGGAATGGGTCTGGTTGCGTTGCACTCAGCTCATTACTCGAAAATTTTTAAGGCTCTCTTGGGCACTGCCTGCTCACTTCGTTACCGTGAGGCGGCAGAAAAAGAACGTCTCTGGGTTTGCAACCCTGGTCACCCTATCGCCGAAGGCGTGAGTCCTTATTTCGAAATTCCCGAAGAGGAAATGTATGGCGAACCTTTCAGCATCCCTACCCCCGATGAGCAGGTTTTCATTTCGTGGTTTGAAGGCGGCGAAGTTTTCCGCTCGGGTTGTACGTGGAAGCGCGGACAAGGGAAAATTTTCTACTTCCGGCCCGGCCACGAAGCCTATCCCACTTATCACAACGAAACCGTGCGCAAGGTCCTGAAAAACAGCGTGCGCTGGGCAAAACCCGACGGATCGAAGTGGGTCGACGAATGCATCGAGATTCCCGAAGACAAAGCGCCCGAGAAAATCCGCAAAAAATAACGCAGTAAAATCCCGGGACGGGGCGCGTCAGGACTGGATTTTTACCCATGACGCGTTCTTCTCTGCGGATTCCACGGCACGAGTGATGAACTCCATGCCACGGACACCATCGTAAACGGTGGGAAAATCATATTCCTCCGTCTTCAACGGCTTGCCGTCGATCGATGCACGAATGGCGCGTGCCACCCCGCGATAGATCGTGGCGAAGGCCTCCAGATAACCTTCCGGATGTCCGCTTGGGATGCGTGTGCTGTTCTTTGCCGCATCGGAAAGATAACCCTGACCGCGTGTCAGCGTCTGGCGCGGTTCGCCGTAGCGGTAAAATTGCAGCTCATTGGGATTTTCCTGCTTCCAGGAAATCGCACCTTTTTCTGCATAGACGCGAAGCGTGAGACCATTTTCCTCGCCGGTTGCAATCTGGCTGATGAGAAGTGCACCCTTGCCGCCGCCTTTGAATCGAAGCAGCGCATTGATATCTTCATCCAGTTTACGGTTTGGCAAAAAGGTGCTCTTGTCCGCACAGAGTTCTGTAACAGGATCTCCGGTGACATATTCGAGAAGATTGAGGCAATGGGTGCCGACATCTCCAAATGTTCCTGCGGCGCCCGACTGGGCGGGGTCCACACGCCATGAAGCCTGCTTCTGCCCAAGCTTCTCGTGGGGAACCATGAGAAAATCCTGAAGATACTCGACGATGACTTTGCGTACCTGTCCCATTTCACCAGAGCGGAAAAGATGACGGGCATGGCGGATCAGTGGATGACCGATGTAATTATGAGTCAGCGCAAAAACGCGTCCGGACTTCTCGACAATCTTCACGAGTTTTTTGGCTTCTTCGAGATTGAAAGTCATCGGCTTGTCGCAGACGACATGAAAGCCCGCATTAAGAAACGTTTCCGAGATGGGAAAGTGTGAGACATTCGGCGTGACGATGCTGACGAAATCAATGCGCTGGTCCTCGGGAAGTTTTTTCTCCGCCTCGGCCATTTCCTGATAAGTCGAGTAGCAACGGCTGAGGTCGAGGTAAAGATCGGCACCGGTTTTTTTGGTATTCTCGAAATTCTGCGAGAAGCAGCCTGCGACCAGTTCGATCTGGCCGTCGAGCGCGGCACAAAGCCGATGCACGGCGCCGATAAAGGCACCCTGCCCGCCGCCGATCATTCCCATCCGTAACTTGCGTTTCCAGCTTTCCATTTTATCTCCTTATTTATCGAGGCCGAGAATCTGGCGGTTTGTTTTGACGTCTGCTTTGCCGCCCGCGAAATCATCAAATGCGACATTGGTCGTTTCAATGAGATGGCGCGCAACGAATGGAGCGCCTTCCGCAGCGCCCTGCTCAGGGCTTTTAACCGCACATTCCCATTCCACGACTGCCCAGCCGTCGTAACCCGCTTCGGCGAGAAGCGTGAAAACGCGAGTGTAGTCGATCTGACCGTCACCGAGAGAACGGAAGCGTCCCGCGCGACCTGCCCAGCCCTGATAGCCACCATACACGCCGACTCGACCCGTAGGGTGAAACTCGGCGTCCTTCACATGGAAGCCGCTGATACGCTTTCCGTAGATTTGAATAAAAGCGCAGTAGTCGAGCTGCTGAAGCAGGAAATGGCTCGCATCGTAGTTGATGCAAGCAGCGGGGTGTTGATCCGTGTGATCGAGGAACATCTCGAAGGTCGCTCCGTCGTAAAGATCCGAACCGGGGTGTAATTCGTAACCGAAGACACAGCCTTTTTCATTCGCGAGATCAAGCAACGGACGCCAGCGTGCGGCGAGCTCCTTGAATGCCTCTTCGATAATGCCCTGCGGCCGCTGCGGCCATGGATACGCCATCTGCCACGCGAAGCCGCCGGAAAGAACAGGAATATTGCGAAGACCGAAATTCTCAGAAGCGAGAATACATTTTTTCAACTCTCCCCTCGCCCACTCGGTCCGCACTGCCCCCTTGAGACCCTTAGGGTGAAATCCTTCAAATCCCACTTCGTAGGCGGGATGCACTGCCAGCACCTGCCCCTGAAGATAGCCACCGATTTCCGTGACCTCGAGCCCCATTTCCTTGAGCTTCCCACGATATTCGTCGCAGTAGGCCTTGGAAGACGCTGCCTTATCGAGATCAAACACGCGTCCATCCCAGCTGGGAATCTGAACGCCTTTGTAGCCTAAACCGGCGACCCATTTTCCAATATTCGGCAGATTGTTATAGGGTGCTTCGTCTCGTAGAAATTGCGCGAGGAAAATTGCGGGACCTTTGATCCTGGACATAAGATGAGTTTCTAATTTGAGGTTAAACTTTGCTGTTTTTGAATAGCGTCCGAAGGGGGGCACTGAAAAGAACGAAAAGCAAATTTCGAACGGAAACTTGCGCTTACCGCGGAAAAAAGAGACAAAGGATACTTCCCCATGCCACTGAAATCCTCCATTGCCACAAAGATCTTTGGGTTGGCCGTCATTCTCGTCTTTTTGATGATGACCCTTGCGGCCTTCCTGCTTGTGCAGGTCGCCTATTTCGACAAGGAGATGCAGGAGATAACTTCCTACTATCAGCCGCTTGAACGCGATGTGGGGGATCTCAACGAAGCAGGACTGCGTCACCGTCTTGCCTTTGAACGCTGGCTCGGAATCATCTCAGTATCTTCCCCACAGCGTACTGAAGCACTTAGGGAATCGACGGTGGATTATACGAAATTGACCGACCAGATCGAAGATTACCTCAATACAATCGATACCGCTCTCGATTCGCCACCACCCGCTAAAAGCGAGCGCACAAGTCTTGCCAGGGTTCATGAGAAAATGAAAGTCATCCGGAGTTCCTACGCGCTTGTCACAAAACACCAGAAGGAGATACTCGAGCTGGTACAGACGGGACATCAGGATCGTGCAATCGATATGCTAAGCGTTGTCGACGACATGCAGAATCTGCTTCAGGAGCAGCGGAGCCAAATCGAGTCAAACATCGAAGCCATTGTCACCGATCTAACCCATGATGTCACACATCGTCATGCGGAGATTTTCTGGCTCACGATGGCAGCAACCGCCATCTCTGTTCTGCTTGGCCTGATTCTATCATGGTTTATCACGCGTCGTCTGGTCGGCCCCGTGCGCTTGTTAATGACTGGGCTGCAAAGCGTAGAAAAAGGCGATCTCACGGTCGAACTCCCGGTAAGTTCGACCGACGAAGTAGGTGCGCTCACGAACTCGTTCAACTTCTTCGTTGGCGAGTTGCGTGCGAAGGAGGAACTCCGAAGCACTTTCGGGAAATATATCGACCCTCGCATTCTCAAACTTGTTCTCAATGAAGGGGCGGATACGACGGCGGATGGTGGACGCCAGAATATGTCCGTCGCATTTACGGATCTGGTCGGATTCACCAGTGTCGGCGAGCACCTCACCCCGACGGGTGTGGTCAATCTGCTGAATCGTCATTTCACACTGCAAGCGGACAGCATCCAGGCAAATCATGGCGTCATTGATAAATTCATCGGCGATGCAGTGATGGCGTTCTGGGGAGCTCCGTTTACGGCGGCAAATGAGCATCCCCTCCTCGCCTGCCGTGCCGCATTGGATCAACTCAAGGCGCTTGGGACATTACAAACAGAGCTTCCGCAACTTACGGGATTGCGAAAGAATCTTCCGCATCTTGATATCCGCGTCGGCATCAGCACGGGCGAAGTAGTGGCAGGAAGCATCGGCTCGGAAAATGCGCGTAGTTACACGGTCATCAGCGATACCGTGAATCTCGCTTCGCGTCTGGAAAACGCGAATCGTTTTTACGGCACGCATATCCTGATCTGCGAAGCAACCGCCACGGGAGCTGGCGATACGATACTCACCCGTGAAATTGATTTGATCACGGTCAAAGGAAAGTCAGAGACGACACGAATCTTCGAAGTGCTGGGACTTGTAGAGGAGGACGACTCTTCTTCGCTCCGTAAAAATTTCGCCAAAGGTCTGGCGGCTTATCGCAAACAGGAATGGGATGCGGCCGAAACCGCATTTCGCGAATGTCTTCGACTCGTGCCGGATGATGGCCCGAGCCATACTTTCATCAAACGCATTACGCAATTTCGCAACATGCCGCCTGCAGGCGATTGGAATGGCGTCTGGCAGCTGCTGGAAAAATAACGCGCATTATTTCACCAGGGAAGAAGCATCACTTTCCTCAATTACAGTGGAAGAATTCTTCATCGGCACGCGCATGGCAAGATGCCATAAAATGACGCAGAGAATGTAACCACCCAGCGCGCCGAGCGCGAGACGGAACGCGCTTTGAAAAAACAACGGAGCCACGACTCCGGAAAAAAGAGCAAATATCCCCATCGTGAAAGCGCTTTGCAGCGAGGCGGCCATGCCACGGCGCTCAGGATAAAGATCGAGCGTTTGAACAGTCATCGCAGGAGAGACAAAGGCCATCGTAAAGTTGCAAAGCATGATGGGAATCACGGCCCAGGGGACAGAGACTGTAAAAAATCCCGCATAGAGCAGATTTCCGATTGCCATGGCGATCATGAGAAAAAACCCGACATTGATAATCTTGTGCGGCTTCCACCGGTGCGCCACGCAGCTCGCGGCAAATGAACCACCCATAATGCCGGTGATCATCGGCGCGAAGAGCCATGCAAACGCAGTCTCGGGCAAATGAAGAATCTGCATGATGAAGACCGGCGCGGCGCTGATGTAGAGAAATAATGCCGTGCAGGCAAATGCGAGCGAAAGGGACTGCAGCAGAAAGCGCACGTCACTTCCCATGACAAGATAGCTTTTGAGCGTAAGCCCGAGATGCAGCGGAGAGCGCTGCTCCACCGACAGTGTTTCACGTAATCCCCAGATGCAGGTTAGCAGCAGGAAAAGTCCGAAAGAGGCCATGAAAACAAAGACGGAATGCCACCCATAAGTAACCTCCAGCCACCCTCCGAGGATCGGAGCCACTACCGGAGCTATGCCAAACATGATAATGGTATAAGAGAGCATCTTCTGGGCATCGGGGCCGGAAAAACGATCTCTGATCATCGCCCGGCCAACTACCGTTCCCGTTCCCGCGCACATTCCCTGAAACATACGGCACAGCAAAAGCTCGGGAAGGCTTCTCGCCATCGCCGCAAAGCACGATGCGAGTGTATAAAGAATCAAAGAGGCAATAATTACCGTTTTTCTGCCCACCGCATCAGAGAGAGTTCCGTGAAAAAGCGTCATCACCGCCATTGCCGCCATGTAGATCGTCAGTGTCTGCTGCACCGCATCCATGCCGATATGGAAATCCCGTGTGATCGAGTGAAACGACGGCAGGTAGGCATCGGTGGACATTGGACCGATCATCGAGATCAAGGCCAGAATCAGGATAAAAAGCTTATGGTTCTTCACGTATTAAAAAAGGAATCGGCTCGCCGATTCCGCACAAGTATTCGCATTGCAGCACAAAAGGCGCAACTCCTTGCCGCAAATAAAATATCTCTCTTCTTTGAAAATTCTATTTCTGGAAAGTTGTCACTGAAATGAGATTGAAAAAAATACGGTGAGTCCGTAGGAGAGCAGCATCCCATGAAAACTTCTCTTTGCATCCTCGCGTTTTTATTTACAGGTCTGTTAACCGGGTTACATGCAGCGGTTGTAGCCAATGAGACGGATGCGGAGCGGATGACGCGTTGCCTGAAGGTCTATCTTCCCGAAGGCTGGAAACTTCAGGAAATCACACCCGGCCCGCAGGAAATTCCAGGGCGGTGGGGGAAAACCAAGGAGGGTTGCCTGTTTCGTTTCACCGGCCCACACACTCCAAAACCGGAATCCGTGGAGGTTTTCATCATTCCTCGCGAGCATCACTTGAAGAAGAGTCTTTTTGTCTTCAACTGGTTTCGGCCAAATTACAAAAAAAGCGCCCGGCTGTGGAGAAATGACGCGGTGGAAATCCTCGGGCATGCGGACCACGCGGAATCGTGGCCCGACTGGAAATTCCAGCTACGTAAAATTCTTGGTGAACTCGGAAACTAGGCGCTGACCTTGGATTCCGCGCGCGGGGCAAGTGCGCGAAGTTCCTCTTCCGTGAGGCCGTAACCGATCAGCACGAGAAGCGGGCGCGTCCACTCGGTTGGCTCCAGATCCTCGAAATGAGGCTGAGCGCTTCCTGCCAATGCCTGGAAGTAGAGAAACTTTTTTTCACCTTGAGGAATCGTACCTTTCGCGCGGAGAACGCCATCAGGAAGTCCACGCCACCAGGTTGTCAGTTCATCCTGCGTAATATTTAGAGCAGGCTCGATCTCCACGGAAACAAATCCGTGCGCAGTAGCCTCGTGGTCATGATGGTGGTGCTCATGTTCATGATCGTGTCCCTCGTGGTCGTGATCATGGTGGCAATGCTCGCCGCACTCTCCTTCATGCTCATGGTGATGCTCGTGCTCCTCGGGAGCCTCGGCATGAAGGGATTCCGCCAATACATCAATCAATTGCGCATGATCGACAAAATCCGCATGCGCGTTGAGTTCCTGTAAATCACGACGCACATGATTCAATCGCCCGGCGCCCGCCTTATCCTGCCAGCCGAGAAGCAGATGCGTTGCGGTCTTTACCTGAAGCCGCTCAAGCTCATTATGCCAGACACGTTTTTGCCAGCGCAGCGTATCGACTATGGTAATCTGGAGGACGGGATGGTACAGCTCCTTCAAACCGGCATTGAAAAGGATCATCTCGATCAATTGCATGGAATCGGTAGTGCCATTCGTTTCAACAAAGAGAATCTCTCCGGCGTTCGGCGGCTTGTTTGCGAGTTCGTTCAGCAATTCCTCGGCGGATTCACAGCAGACACAACTTCCCGCGATGGGCACGATCGCCTCGACAAGGTCCGCAAGCGCTGCGGAATCCACACGCGCATTCTGGTAGTCATTTAATATGACCTTGGAGAGAATGCCCCGCTCTTTTAAAGCAGGCAGAGTCTTGCGAAGTAACGAAGTTTTTCCGGAGCCAAGAAAGCCAACAAGTAGGACGAGCGGTGTCATGAGTGATTGGGAATTTCGCCGAATATTTTGCCGGATGCAAACAGGACTTTACGGCTGACCCGATTTTTCTCCACCTTTGGGGCGGTTCAGGTAGCCAATAACCTCCTCGGCAAGGCGTGGACTGATGCCATCGACCTCGGCAAGATCGTAGGCAGATGCCTTACGAACGCGGGCAACGGAGCCGAATTTTGACAAAATCGCTTTTTTGCGGTTTTCACTGATGCCAGGGACTTCATCGAGTGCGCTTTCACTGATGCGTTTCTTGAGAAGAAGGCTGTGGTAGGCATTGGCAAAACGATGCGCCTCATCGCGGATACGCTGGAGCAAACGCAAGGCCCCAGAATCCTCCGGAAGCCGCAGGGGCAACGGACGACCAGGGCGGTAAATCTCCTCAAACTCCTTCGCAAGACCGATGACGGGAAGATCGTGCAGCCCGAGACGCTGCAATTCCTTGCAGGCCATGCCGAGCTGACCCTTGCCTCCGTCCACAATGATTAAGTCCGGGAGCGTGACCTGCATCTGGGATTTCATACGATCCATGACCTCGATCACGGGCTCCTGATTATACTCCGCATCCTCGCCAGCCGGGCCGTTCGCTTCATTCAATACCCGGGAATAGCGACGACGCACTACTTCCGCCATACTGGCAAAGTCATCCTGTCCTTTTACGGTTTTGATGCGATATCGGCGATAATTTGCGCGGTCGGGAACACCATTCCGGAAACGCACCATCGAGGCGACAATATGCGTGGAAGTGATGTTTGAAATATCGAAGCATTCCATGACCCTCGGAAGCAGAGGAATCTGAAGCGCATCTTTCAGCGCTAGCATGTCTTCTTCCGGGTGAATAGTCGTCGGCAGCGAAGCACGCGTGAAACGGCGAATCGGCTTCGTCGTCGTCTTCATATCCTGAAGCAGATTTCGAAGTTGTGCGGCTTTTTCAAAATCGAGTTTTGCCGCCGCCTGCTGCATTTCGGTCTCGATGGTTTCGAGCATACCTCGAGACTGCCCCTCCATAAACTGACACGCTTCCTCCACCCGCTTGCGATAGTCCTCCTGCGTAATCCTGCCGATGCAAGGCGCTGCGCAATTTTTGATGATATGATCGAGGCAGTGCCGGTAGTCTTTCTCCGTCGGTTCCGCAGGTTTACAAGCGCGGATGCCGAATTTTTTACGCACGGCATTTAGCGTACTGCGCAGAGCGGAGGGATGCGGAAAGGGGCCAAAATAACGCGCACCGTCCTCCTTGCGAAGTCGTGTCAGCTGAAAACGGGGGTAGGAGTCCGCCAGATTCACCCGAACGAGCAGGAAGCGTTTATCATCTCGAAAGCTGACGTTGTACTTGGGCCGAAATTCCTTGATGAGCCGCCCCTCGAAAAGCACAGCCTCCGCATCGCTGCGGACAAGGTGAAACTCAAAGCTCCAGATACTCTTGATGAGGGCCCGTGTCTTGATATCTGCCGTCGTTTTCCGGGAGGGCATGAAATAGCTCGCCAGCCGCTTGCGCAGATCCCGGGCTTTACCCACGTAAATCACGTGGTTAAAGCGGTCCCGCATCACATAAACACCGGGCTTATGCGGCACGGCATTCATCTGAGCGGAGAAATCCGGCTGGGATGACTCTGACATATCCCCGCATCCTAACCTGATTTTGCCTTTCGGGAAAGTGGCATCAAATTTCTTCTTCTTTCCGCAGAAAGAGGCCGTTGAAAACTTGCGCGAGACGCAGGGACGGCTACACTATCCCATTCTATCTATGAATATCTCTGTACCCGTGAGTCTTGCCAGCGGCATTCAACTGTTTGCAGACGCGATGGATAACGTCCTTCCTGCGGCAGGCACGGCGACGCTTCTAAAATATCTCCAGGCGGGTGGTTTTTTCATGATCCCTCTGGCTGCCCTCTCCGTGCTGACGGTGGCACTCATTTTTGTCTATTTGATCACCTTGCGGCGAGGAGCGGTGGTAACAGCTCGCTACATGGCTACCGCCGATGCGTTGATACGTAAGGGTGACTATCTCGGACTCCTTGCGGTATCGAACCGGCATAATGAAGCCATCGCCCGCGTCATGCAGCGGCTACTCGATTTTCTAACCCGGAATCCGCGCGCGACCTTCAGCGAAGTCAAAGAAATCGCCGAGACCGAGGGAACCCGACAGGCAGCGGCCCTGAATCAACAAATCACCTATCTGACCGATATCGGCACGATCGCCCCCATGCTTGGACTATTGGGAACGGTAGCTGGCATGATTCGCTCTTTCAGCGTCATGGGACTGGGTGAGGGCGTTTCCAAGCCGATGATGCTGGCGCAGGGAATTGCAGAGGCTTTAGTTACTACCGCATCAGGGCTTCTGATTGCGATTCCGGCGATGGCGGCGTATGCTTTCTTCCGTGGACGGGTCCAGGGGCTCGTTGCGGATCTGGAAGGTGCATCTGCCCAATTGATTTCCCTCCTTTCTGCGCGGCTCCGAAATGATCTACCCGGACAAACTACGGAAAAGAAGTCGGAATGAGATTTACCATCAGGGCATCGCTGTCCTTGTTATTTCTGGCGTGTTGCGTAAGAGGCCACGCACAGGAAGTTCGCCGTGCTATTCCCGTATACCCTCAAGGAGCAGCACAAAACCCGTCAGCCACGCCTCAAAGTTCACCACGTTCCGAGCCACCCACTGCAAAGGCTGTACCTTTTTCGTATGACGATGTGGCCTCGCCAACACCTTCCTCGGCACCTAGACCGCTTCCCACTCCCAAAACCACGCCCCCGCCGGTAACACGTCCGTCCTCCGTCATCGCCCCCATCAATGCCCCAGTGGCGGCGCCTTCCACTTCAGTAAGCGAGCAAATATCGACTATCCCTTCTCCGACTCCTGATGCCGATGGCACGATCCGCCTCGCACCCGGCACCGCGCAAAACCAGGCATCCTCTTCCGCTGCGTATCAACTCGAAGCGGCAAACGGATTTTACTCCCGCAAAATATACGATATGGCGGTACCCGAGTATGAAAAATTCCTGATCGAAGTGCCAAAGCACGGCGATCCGCTCCGCCAGCAGGCACTCTTCCGTCTCGGAGAAAGCCAACGTTTCCAAACCAATATCAATGCCGCCCGCGACGCTTATGAAAGGCTGCTGCAGGAATTCAATACAGGGCCTTATACCGGTGCTGCCGCCTACCGGTTGGCAGAAATTCTTTATGGTGACAAAAGCTACACTGGGGCGCTTCAGATGTATCGCAAGGCTTATGAAAACTCCACCGATGCGGATGTAAAGCTTACCGCCAGGTTCTATGAGGCGCGTAGTCTGGATGCGCTCAATCGACAGAAGGAATCCGCGCCCATCTATCTCGAAATTTCGGCGATCAAGGAGAAAAATCCCTATCGTGATTTTGCACTGCTCTCTCTTGCGGATGGCGCAGCAGCGAGCGGTAAAAAAGATGACGCTTTCCAAAAATTCATGACACTTTCCACCGATGCGGAAAAACCGTCACTGCGCACGGAAGCGACATTTCGTGCAGCAACATTGGCCGAGGCGATGGGCCAGAAAGAAAAAGCCCGCGAGTTGTATAACAAAGTCGCAAAGTCCGGCAGCGAAGAACTCTCCGGGCCTGCGACGATCGGTGCTTTGCGGATGGCTTATGACCTTAATGACTACAAAGCAGTCATCGGCGTCTCTTTCGAAGCAATTGATAAACTCCCCGGCGATGCGCTGCCCGATGCGATTCTGCTCGTAGCGAATTCCTATCGCCAGCTTGGCGATTATCAAAAGGCTGCGGATCTCTACGATAAACTGATCCGGAATTTCGCCAATACCACTGCTGCTCGCGACGCACATTTCCAGCGCATCGTAAGCCTTTACTCTTTGAATGACAAAAACACGATGAAGGAAATCGACGACTTCCTTCTTCTCACCAGTAATCCCAAGGAACGCAGCCAGGCCTACCTGCTTAAGGCGGAATTACTTTTCAAGGACAAGAAATTCACGGAAGCCGTACCGATTTATACGCAACTGGCGACTTCCGACCTGTCTGATAATTTCAAGGCCGACGCCCTTTATAAACTCGGCTGGAGTCAGGCTCACACGCAGGATTACGCAGGCGCAGTGACCACATTTACCTGCTTTATAACGAAGTATCCCAATCATGCATTCGTTCCTACCGCGATTGCACAACGCGCCCTCTCATATCAGCAGAATAAGGACTACGACTCCGCCATCAAGGACTTTGACCTCTTGATCGAAAAATACCCGAAGGCGCCCGAACGGGAACTTGCACTCCAGCAAAAAGCGCTACTTCTCGGCCAGCAGCAGAAATCGGATGAAATGGTGGCGACTTTTGGAAAACTGCTTACGGATTATCCAAAAAGCGCGGCAGCCGCACAGGCGAATTTCTGGATCGGGCGCACTGCCTACGATAAAAAAGACTACAAGCTCGCGATGGAAAAACTCAATCTCTCGCGCACCCAGGACCCCGCCCAGTATGGAGATCGTGCATCGCTTTGCATTCTCCTCTCCGCCTATACTCTGAAAGACCGCGAGGGAACGGCGAAGGAAATTTCCCGCATTCGCAAGGAAAACATCCCACCGGAAATCCTAAGCTGGCTGGGCACACAATACATCGAGGAAGGGAATTACGCGAAAGCAGAGCAGTTCCTGATGCCGCTGACTAAATTGGACGTAAACGTGCGCATCAGCCCCGAGGTATTTATCAGCCTGGCGCAGGCGGAGCTTAATCAGAAAAAATGGAAAGAAGCACTTCTTCCCATCACCCGTTATCTTGACACGGCCCGCGACCCTATCAGTCGTGCACGGGGATTGCTTGCCAACGCACAGGCCCAGATCGGATTAAAGCATTACGCCGAAGCTCAAAAATCCGTGGATGAAGCCCTACTTCTCCAACCCGAAGGACGCTGGAACGCCGAAGCTCGGATGCTGCAGGCAGAAGTCAGTTTTGCAAAAGACGACTTTACCGGAGCGGCACGCCAGTTCATGTCGATTGCCCTGCTCTACGATGACAAAATAATCACCCCGCGTGCGCTTCTCCGGGCTCGCGATGCTTTTCAACGGGCGAACAATCCGGTCGATGCCGATAAGGCACTTCGGGAGTTGACGCGCCGGTTTCCCGACAGCAGTCCTCAATCCAAAGTCTCCTCACAAAAAATATGATGAAGTGGATCTCGATACTCCTCATGAGCGTAACCGTAGCATTGGCGGAGTCTCCCTCGCCATCTGCCTCCCCTGCTGCCACGGCTCAACCTTCCCCGACCGCCACACCGGTACCATCTTCTCCTCCTGCTTCGAATACGGGAGATTTTGTGGAAAAAAAATGCGAGGCAATCAAAACAACCCTCGCGATGCCAAAAGGGTGGTTCTTTCTGGAGTTGAAAAATCCCGATGGCAATGGCGCTTCCTATGTCCTCTCCAAGGAAAAAGTCTCAAATGAATATGACTCCTTTAAAACCGGAATGACGTTGAATGTCATTAAGGACGTCATCGGCCAGGTTGGCATGAAGCCTTCGGAATACGCGAAGTCTCTCATCGAGCAGGATCAGGAAAAGGATAACAACTCCAAGATGCAAACCTCCGAAGAGACGCCTTTCAAAATATTTAAAACCACGCAAACCATTGATACGGACGATGGCAAACTCATCATGCAGACGCTCTTCAAGGCAAATGACCAGACTGGCACACTTTACCACTTTACCTGGCAATACCCGCAAAAAGAAGAAGCCATGGCCACGGAAATCTGGGCGGAAATCCTGAAGCGCTCAAAACTCGATCCCGCATTTTAGAGTTTCCTCCTCTGTGAAAAGTATTCTCCGGTTTCTGGTTTTTGTTCTTATCGTGGCGCTTTTCGTTACGGCACTCTTTTACTGGAAAAGTGCACAAACCTTCAAAACTCAACTAGGTATCACAGGCGCAGTGGCCCAAAATTCCCCTGCGCCTCCGGCAACAGTAAATAAAGGCTCTCTGGCAGCAATGGATGCAGAGGTCACCCAACTGGTAAACCATGTATTACCTTCGGTGGTCAGTATCCAGTCCGTCGCGGCGAAACGCTCCGTTAATAATTCCGTGGCTCAACTTCTCGGAATCCCCGAGCAGACCCCTCCAGAGGGGCAAGTGGGCTCAGGCGTCATCGTCAGCAAGGATGGCTACATCATCACAAATGTACATGTCGTGCAGGGTGGCGATTCTATTGAGGTCATTTTACACGATGGGCAGCGCTATCCCGCGACTTTGGCGGGAAGTTACGCGCCTGCGGACATTGCCATTTTGAAAATCGATGCCACGAACCTTCAGCCTCTTCCCATCGGCAACTCGGATGCCGTGCAGGTAGGGCAGATGGTATTTGCGATTGGAAATCCCTACGGCCTTCAGGAGTCGGTTAGCCACGGCATCATTAGCGCCAAGGGGCGACGCTTGCCCAATGAATCGCGGATGAATGAATTTTTTCAGACAAATGCCACGCTAAGTCCCGGAAGCTCCGGCGGCCCTCTGATCAATACTCGAGGGGAATTGATCGGCATTAACAACTTTATCTTCAGTCCGAATGGCGGATGGCAGGGAATCGGGTTTGCCATTCCCTCAAATACAGCGCGAAAAATCTTTGATGACATCGTGACCAAGGGCCGCGTGGTTTCGACCTATCTCGGCGCCGCCAGCGAATGGCGAACCATCCCGCTCCAGGTAGTCTCCCAACTTCATCTTCCGGATAACCGAGGCGTGCTTGTCACCAAGGTGCAAAAAGGAAGCCCCGCGGAGGAGGCCGGCATCCTTCCTGGCGACGTCATACGCAACTTTAATAACAAGGCGATTTCCGATTACACCGACTTGATCAATCGTGTGGCTGAGACGACCCCTGACCAGCGTATTCCCGTGGAAGTACTGCGGGATAACAAGCCCATGACGCGGGAAGTGGTGATTAAGGAAAAACCGGAAGAGACAACCGTCGCCTACCTTCCGGTGCATCCTCCAGGGCAGCGCACCGCTCTGGACGGAATCATTGTCTATGACCTTGCCAATTTTATTCATCAACATAATGGCGGAAATGAAAACATCCCCGGGGTTCTCGTAAGCAGTTTTCAGAATGCCGCTCCCACAGCGACGATTCTCAGGCGAGGAGATATCATCCTGCAAATCGGGCGCCAACCTATCGCCTCGCTGGATAATTTTCGCACCATCGTAAAAAATCTGCCTCCAAATACACCCCAGTCCCTACTGGTGCAGCGCGATAATTTAAAAGGGTGGGTGGAGATCGATCCGCGATGACATATTTGACACGGACGGCGCATCCAGATTACCTCTATACCTTGTTTACCTTCCATTAAATGGAACACAATCTTCCTCCTATCCCAAAACAGTCACTCGGACGGACCTTCGTCGTCGCTATCAGTCTGCTCAGCATTATTTTTCTAATGCAGTTTGGCGCAGTATTGTGGAAGTCCGCCCTGTCCTGGCCGGCACACGCCACTCAGATCGAACGCACTCTCGGCGCCCCCAATATCAGCCAAAACGCCGCGTCAACCCAAGGAACTACGCCAACCCTGCTCTCGACGCCTTCACGGGAAAACAAAGTCATCGAGAAACTCATGCGTGAATCCGTCGTCAAGGAACAGGCCGGGGATATCGATGGTGCATTCAATCTCATAGAAGAGGCGGATTCCCTTTCCGCCACGCATCCCCAGCCCCAAGTTATCGCCCGGATGGCACTCCTTTACGAAAGCGTGGGTCAAAAACAGAACGCTAAAGCTCAGTGGCAACGGTTATTGGATCTGGGCCCTGCGGCCGGTGACTATGCCAAACAGGCCCAGTCTAAAATCCAAACACTCCAAAACGTAGCTGCCACCAAGATCACGGATGAGGACACCGGAATGCGGGATGATGTGGGCCTCCAGCCCGGAAGCATGCTGGGAATTGTAAAATGTAGCTTTACGGAGGAAACACCCGAACAAAAAACCCTCCATCTCGCCATTAAATCCCGCCCGGGAGCAAAAATCGACCCCCGTAGCGTTAAAATTATCGTCTATTTTTATGAAATAGTAGATGGGGAAGTTACGCTTACGAGATCCACCCCGCACTATAAATGGATCACTCCGCCACCGCAGGACTGGGTGGAAAACGGCATAGAAATTCTCTCTGTGGAATATCCCATGCCGCATAAAATTTCCACAGATGACCCGTCTGAACCGCAGCGGGAATACTACGGATTTGTAGCCCAGGTTTACTACAAGGAACAGTTGCAGGATTTCAGTGCGCTTCCTGTGAAACTGCGGGAACAATTTCCTCCAAAAGTGAACCTTCATGCCGATGATGATGATGAAAATCCTAATCATTGATCCAGACGCGGCTTTTACCGCAAGCATGGTTGCCGCTGTGAAAACCACAGGCATTACGGAAGTCTATGGAGTAACAAATTCCGACGATGCGGTAGACCTCCTCAATCAGATCGGAAAGATCGATCTCATGATCTGCGAGGTCTTTGTGCAGCCCGCAGACGGGTTTGCTCTCCGGGAAACGATTCAACCCTTTCTCCCTGCGCTACACACAATCTTTCTCTCAGAGCATGATCTAAGCGAGTATAAGGAGCGCATAGGAGGCTCCCATGTCTTGAAAAAACCGTTTGATCTCTCTGTGCTCATCAATGCCATCGAGAGCTTGAAAAAGATAGAGCTCACGCCCGCAGTTCGAAAACCTCCGTCCATGCAAGCAGAGCAAATCAGCCCGCGCGCCACGGCTTTGGCTGAGCAATCAGGAGGAACAGGGACTTACGCTTCGCGCCCACCTATTGCAATTGCGGCGGCAAAAGCCCAGGCAACCATGCACGCTACGGCCAGCGCCGCTGTCCCTATAAAAGTCGCCGCTGTAACCGCTACCGCAAATGCCCTGACTCCGAATCTTGTTTCTGCACAGCCTACTGCGATGAAAGCTTCGGCCACCCCGAGCGTTGTTGCCACCCCGAGCGTTGTTGCTACACCGAGCGTTGTTGCCACCCCGAATGTTGTTGCTACCCCGAGTGTTGTTGCTACCCCGAGCGTTGTTGCCACCCCGAATGTTGTTGCTACCCCGAATGTTGTTGCTACCCCGAGCGTTGTTGCCACCCCGAATGTTGTTGCTACCC
>JBDTJR010000255.1:0-13084 GCA_039935735.1 Chthoniobacterales bacterium
AATGGCCGTGAAATTTACGATCAGGTTCGGGAACGGACGAAATTCGCAGATAACGCCGTAAGAGAAAACCCTTACGCTGCGGTAGGAATCGCGGTGCTTATCGGAGCGATTCTCGCCTTTCTTCTCACCCGCCGCGGAGAGTAAGGGGCTGACATTTTTACTCCAGTTTTCTGTAAAACCCCGGTAGCATCCATCGATGTCGACCGTCGATACAATCTCTCATAAACTTTTTCAAAGAGCGAAGCAGCGAATTCCCGGTGGGGTAAATTCGCCGGTGCGGGCTTTTCGTGCAGTTGGTGGAGAGCCTTTCTTTGTGGAAAGCGCACGTGGATGCCGTATCCGGGATGTGGACGGACGCGAACTCATCGACTACGTCGGCACGTGGGGGCCAGCAATACTCGGCCATGCGCCGGATATCATCATCGAAGCGGTGCGAGCCGCAGCTGGCAAAGGCTTGAGTTTCGGCATTCCAAATCCTCTCGAGGTGGAAATGGCTGAAACGGTTTGCCGCATGGTTCCCTCGGTGGAAAAAGTGCGTATGGTCAACAGCGGCACGGAAGCGACGATGAGTTGCATTCGACTTGCACGTGGTTTTACAGGACGTGACCGCATCATAAAATTCGAAGGCTGCTATCATGGTCATGTCGATAGTCTGCTCGTCCGCGCAGGTAGCGGCGCACTGACATTCGGCACGCCGGACAGCGCGGGAGTACCCGCAGTTTTGGCGGAGTTGACGACGACACTTCCTTTTAACGACGTGGAAAGTCTGGAAGCTGTCTTTGATAAGCTCGGTAGCGAAATTGCCGCCGTTATCCTTGAACCTATTCCCGCAAATGCCGGTCTCTATTTACCCCGCGCCGGTTATCTCGAAAAATTGCGCGAGCTTTGCACAAAACACGGCACGGTTCTGATTTTCGATGAAGTGATGACAGGATTTCGACTTGCGGCAGGTGGCTATCAGGAAATTTGCGGGATTCGCCCGGATTTGACGGCGATGGGAAAAGTCATTGGCGGCGGATTGCCAGTCGGCGCCTTCGGCGGCCGAAAGGAAATCATGGATCAACTTTCTCCCGACGGGCCGGTGTATCAGGCGGGAACGCTTTCCGGTAACCCTCTCGCGATGGCGGCTGGTCTTGCCCAGCTTGGGGAACTCGAAAAATTAAGTGGTTGGAAAAAACTGGATCATCTGGGAGCGGTCTTTGAAAAAGCTGTGCGGGAGATGCTGGTGAAAATAGGCCGAAACTATACCTTCAACCGCATCGGTTCCATGTTCTGCCTCTTTTTTACCGAAGAGCCAGTGCATAACCTTGCCGATGCAAAAAAGAGCGACTTGGAAACTTTCAAGCGGTTCTTCCACCACTGCCTGGAGCATGGCGTTTACTTCGCCCCCTCGCAGTTTGAAGCTGGATTTTTATCGCTGGCCCATACGGAAGCGGATTTGGAAAAAACCGCTGAAATCACCCTGAAAGCGCTTCAATACGCCTGCCGCTAATCGGTATCATGGACCTTCCTCTGATCAACCCAAATTCCTCACTGGACAAGCAGGCGGACATGCCGCATTTTTCGCCCGTGTCCGAATTGGAGCCTATACGTGTTAGAGCCAAGTTTTTCTTTGAGGGAGAACGCAAGTTTTTCATCAAAGGCGTTACTTATGGGACCTTTTCACCGGACGCAGAAGGGTATCGCGTAGGCTCGCCGGAAAAAGTGCGCAAGGATCTGCAGATGATGCAGGAGTTGGGCGCCAATGTCGTCCGTATCTATCATGCACCACCGCGGTGGTTTCTGGATTTGTGCGCGGAACACGGCATTCGCGTGATGATCACGCTATGGTGGTCGCAATTCATCGAGTTTCTTAATGACCGTCAGGTTCGCAACCAAATCGTGGATGAAGTACGCCAGGATATTCGCAGGAATGCGGGGCATCCCGCCATTTTCGGCTACCTGATGGCAAATGAAATTCCGAGCACGATGGTACGCTGGCTCGGACCTAAGCGCGTGACAGAATTTGTAGAGCGCCTCATCAACATCGGTCGGCAGGAAGACCCTCGCGCGCTCTTTTCCTACGCGAGTTACCCCCCGACAGAATACCTCCTTCCACAAAACGCGGATTTTTATACGTATAATGTCTATCTCCACCATCAGGAGGATTTCGACCGCTATCTCGCGCGACTACAGAATCTCGCGGAAGACCGGCCACTCATCATGGGTGAGTTCGGCATGGATACCATTCGTAACGGGGAAGACGAGCAATGCGAAATGCTGCGCTGGCACCTGGAGAGCGTCGTGCGTGGTGGATTAGCCGGAACTTTCATCTACGCATGGACGGATGAATGGTATTGCGGAAACATGGATATCATGGACTGGGATTTTGGTATCACCACCCGCGACCGGAAACCGAAAAAAGCCTATGAGGTAATCCGCAAATTTTTCCAGGGCGAGACCCGGGTCACCGAACGAGTGCGACTGCCGAAGTATCCAAAGGTATCGGTTATTGTTTGTTCCTACAATGGCGCGCGGACACTGGAAGCCTGTCTGGATTCGCTTCGACGTATCGACTATCCAGATTATGAAGTAATTCTTGTGGACGATGGCTCCAAGGATAATACTCAGGAGATTGCCAGGCGGTTTCCCGAGGTAAAAAATATTATCCAGAAGAACATGGGCCTGAGCGTTGCCCGAAATGTCGGCGGCCAAAATGCGAGCGGAGAGATTGTTGCTTATACAGATTCCGACTGCATGGCCGATCCAGACTGGCTTTACTACCTCGTCGGCACGCTACTAAGCGGCGACTACGCTGGCGTTGGTGGACCGAATATTTCTCCTCCTGCCGAAAACTGGGTGCAAGCCTGCGTCTCTGCCGCACCAGGAGGTCCGAGCCACGTGCTTCTGACTGACGTGATTGCGGAACATATTCCAGGCTGCAACATGGCTTTCCATAAATGGGCCTTTGAAAAAGTCGGCGGTTTCGATCCGGAATATCGGAAGGCCGGCGACGATGTGGACTTCTGTTGGCGATTGCAGCAGATGAATCAGATCATTGCATTCAGCCCTGCGGCTATCGTTTGGCATTACCGCCGCTTCACGCTTACGGCATTCCGCAAACAGCAGGAAGGCTATGGCGAAGCGGAGTCGATGCTCCGGTTTAAACATCTGGTATTCTTCGGCCCGACAGGAACCGCAAAGTGGAAGGGACAGATCTACGGTGCGCCGCGTTTCACATGGCTCGTCAACAAACCCACCATTTATCACGGCGTTTTCGGCCACGGATTATTTCAATCCATTTATCCCACACCGCAATCCGAACTGGCAGCCTACATGAGCAGTATCGAGTGGCTGGCAGTTGCGGTATTCATTTTCGCCATTTCCATTCCGCTGCCGATCCTGCGAATCATACCCTACTTGATGATCGGCGGGACTTTGCTTGTCGCATTATCCTACATGATCCATGCGAAACTTGAGCGCCGCTTCGACACGATCATGGCGAGATTGCTTGTTACCTTCCTTGCTCTGACCCAACCGCTGGTCCGAGGATGGTGGCGCTATTACACATGGCTGAAATTCAAGCGCACTCCCCCTGCGGTTATCGCGACGCATGAAAAAGATTTTTCACCAACCCGCTGGCAAAGCATTTCAAAGCTGAACTTCTGGAGTGAAACGAATATAGAACGCGACAAACTTCTTAAGGAAATCCTTCTGTCGCTCGAGGATGAAGGCTGGAGCTACTCTACGGATACCGGATGGAAAGACTGGGACGTTCAAATCTACGGAAGTTTCTGGTGGGGAGTCCGTTTGAAAAGCGTCACCGAATATCATGGTGGACCGAAATGCATGACCCGCGTCGCGCTATCCACGAGCATGGTGGCGACGACATTGCTGGTGAATGCGATCCTCCTGAGCTTCCTCGCCTATCGCCAATTCTTTGTCGCCAGTCCCGGAATCTGGCTGCAAATTATTTACGTTATTTTTGTCGTTATTCTGATTAGCCGAGCAACACGTTTAAAACGCCGCGTCGCTGAACTTGTGGAAGCAGCTGCTTCGCGTTGCGGGCTGATGCGTGTCATGAGAGGTCAGAAACGGGGCGTCCAGACATGAGCGGTCTGACATCAGACTACGACTATCCTCTTCCCGAATCTCTCATTGCCAGCCGTCCTCTCCCTCACCGCGAAGATTCGCGGATGATGGTGATTAACCGCGCGACTGGAAAGATCGGCCATCATACTTTTAAGGAACTACCGAATTTTTTGCAGCCCGATGATTTACTGGTGCTGAATAATTCCCGTGTGCGTCATGCGCGCGTCTTCGCGAATGAGGGTACGATAGAATTATTATTTCTCGAACAACGCGACCCGCTCCGCTGGCTATGCATGGTTCGACCTGGCAGGAAAATGCGCATTGGGGCGACCTGTCGAATTGGCGATGTTACTGCAAGGGTCATTGGCATCGAAGAACCCGGCGGCGAACGCGTGATCGAATTCGATAAGCCTGTTGATTTTGATCGTGCCGGGCATGTTCCGATCCCACCTTACATGCACCGCGAGGCGGACGCCGATGATGATATCCGCTACCAGACGGTGTATGCAAATCCCACAGGCTCTGTTGCAGCACCGACCGCAGGACTCCATTTTACCCCGGAAATTCTCGCATCCATTCCGCATGTATTTCTGACGCTTCATGTCGGGATTGGAACTTTCAGGCCGATTATGACCGATCGGCTGGAGGATCATGCTCTGCATAAAGAGAAATATGAAATTTCCCCGGAGTCCGCAGAAAAGCTTAATACCGCACACCGGTTGATCGCTGTCGGAACAACTTCTGTCCGCACTCTGGAATCACAACCCTCTGGCGATATTCACGCGGGGAATGGCGCGACGGATATTTTTATTCGTCCCGGATTTTCATTCCAACGCATAGGTGGAATGTTGACGAATTTCCATCTGCCAAAGTCGAGCCTTCTGGTACTAGTCTGCACATTTGGAGGACATGACCTCCTACTGGAAGCCTACCATGAGGCCGTAAGAGAAAAGTATCGTTTCTACAGTTACGGCGACTGCATGTTGATTTTTTGATTTCGGATACTTGCGACATTTCACATGTCGCGTTAGCGTAATCCCCATGCCCAGCTTATTTGATCCGCTTCGCGTTGGAGATTTGGAACTACCAAACCGCATCATCATGGCACCGCTCACTCGTTGTCGCGCCAGCGAAGGACGCGTGCCGAATGCGCTTATGCAGGAATACTACGTACAGCGCGCGAGTGCAGGCATGATCATTACCGAAGCGACCATTGTTTCCCCGATGGGAGCGGGTTATCCGAATACACCGGGCATCTGGTCTAAAGAACAGGTACAGGGCTGGTCGCATATTACCAAAGGGGTGCATGAAGCAGGTGGAAGGATATTATTGCAACTCTGGCATGTGGGCCGTGTGTCCCACCCGAGTTATCTCCATGGCGCACTACCCATCGCTCCCAGTGCGATTGCGCCCGAAGGGCATGTCAGTCTGCTACGGCCGATGCAATCTTTCGTCACACCACGAGCGCTGGAAACGCATGAGATTCCAAGGATTATCGAAGAGTTCAGGCAGGGAGCGAAAAATGCGAAGGAAGCGGGATTTGACGGCGTTGAAATACATGGTGCAAACGGCTATCTGCTCGATCAATTTTTGCAGGATAAGAGCAATCACCGTACCGATGATTACGGCGGTTCTCTGGAAAATCGAGCGAGACTGATGCTTGAAGTGACGGATGCGGTAACGGGAGTTTGGGGCGCGAGCCGTACCGGCGTGCATCTGGCACCTCGTGGCGATGCTTATTCAATGAGCGATTCGGATCCGGAGAGTACTTTCCGCTATGTTGCCCGCGAGCTCGGAAAAAGAAACCTGGCGTTTCTCTGTGCCCGCGAAGGGTTGGAGCCTGCTCCACGACTTGGCCCGCTATTGAAAAAGGAATTCGGCGGAATCTTCATCGCAAACGAAAAATTCACTCAAAAAAGTGGACAGCAACTTCTCGATGCAGGAGAGGCGGACGCCGTGGCTTTTGGACAATTCTTTATCGCAAATCCCGATCTTGTCCTGCGCTTTAAAAAAGGCGCTCCTCTCAACAATCCCGACCCAGTTACCTTTTACCCTTTGCACGAGAAGGGTTATGTGGATTACCCAGCCTTAAAGGAATAGCCTACGGTTGTGGGGGGTGCTTCGCCTTCGCGTTGCTTTGGTCTAACATGAGTATCCACTCGCGCCAGATGGCGACGAGAAGCGCCATGAATACGGGACCCAAAAAAAGCCCGACAATTCCCAGCGTTTTAAGCCCCCCGATGAGTCCGAAAAAGGTAGGAAGAAAAGGAAGACGGATCGGACCTCCGATAAGCTGCGGTCGAATGGTTTTATCCACGATGAAAAGTTCGATCACGCCCCATGCGAAAAGCGCACAGCCCGCGACAACGTGGCCACTACTTACGAGATAAAGAGAAACGAGTGTAAATGCGGTTGGCGCACCGCCAGGCACCAGAGCCATAAATGCGGTAATTACTCCGAGCGTGAAAGCGGAAGGCACACCCGCAATATGATAAGCGATACCCAACACAACTCCCTCCCCGATTGCCACGATACCCATACCGGTCACCGTGGCACTCACCGTGACAGGAACAACCCGCGAAAAATGCTGCCAGCGATCCGGTAGAATGCGTTCTCCCACGCGGTCGAGCTGAGACACAAGATAAGTGCCATCCTTATAAACAAAAAATAAGGTGATGAGCATGAAACCTGCAAAAAGCGTAAAATGAAAAATGCTACCGCCGGCAGCCAGCACCCATTTCGAAATATGGCCCAGGTGCTCATCACTCAGGAACGAAATGACTTCACTCAAACTCGAAGGTTTTCCAAGATAATCCTGCCAGCTATCCAGTAATTGCTGACCTGCTAAAGGAACGGTCGCCAGCCAGGCCGGCGGAGTAATCCCCGTACGATTTGCCTCCTTCACCCATGTTAGACCGACACGAATTTCGTGGATGCTATAGGTAAGAATTAATGCCAGAGGAATCACCAGCACCAGCAGGACAAGAAAAAGCGCGATGATCGCCGCCGGAGTCGTATGCCCACGACAAAGACGCACAATGCGCTGGTAAATCGGCCAGCTTGCAAAACCTATAATGAGGGCGGCCAGCACCGGCACGATGAAGCCGTAGAAAAAATAAATTCCGCCAATGAGTATGAGAAGCAGAAGGATACGAGCCAATGGATGCTCAGGAAGCAGTGAGGCGGGAGATCGGGTAGTCATGTGACTGGGTCTTTCCTTAACAAAAACGCCCTGTATTACCAAGCCTTCCTTGCAGGCATCAGGAGATGTCTTTCAGTAAATCGTCGTTCTTTTTTCTCTTTTGCTGGAAGAAATCTTTAAGAATTCCTGCACATTCGTCCGCCAAAATATTGGAAGTAATGATACAACGATGATTTAGCTCATCCATTTGGAGAAGATTTATCAAACCTCCAGCCGCCCCGCCTTTCGCATCAGGGCAGCCGAAAATAACACGTCGGAGTCGGGCATGAACGATCGCTCCCGCGCACATGGGACACGGCTCCTTGGTTACATAGAGATCACATTCGTTGAGCCTCCAGTCGTCGATTGCCGCCTCTGCCTGCGTAATGGCCAGCATTTCGGCATGGGCGGTGGCATCCTTGAGCATTTCCACCTGATTCCATGCACGGGCAATGACCTGACCTTCATAAACGATTACAGCGCCAATAGGCACCTCATCGGCACGTCGTGCCTTTTCAGCCTGTCGAAGGGCTTCGCGCATGAAGCGCGTATCATCATCAAGTTCCATGGATAACGTATTTTGTTTATGGCGAAAACTCGTCAAAGAAGGTAAACAGAGTTCCATGGATTATCGCAAGACCGTTGTAGCCCCTTCGATCCTCGCTTCGGACTTTGCCTATCTGGCGGATTCCGTAAACCGAGTGAATGCTTCCGGTGCGGACTGGATTCATTGCGATGTCATGGACGGCCATTTTGTGGATAACATTTCCTTTGGGCCGGCTTTTGTGGAAGCCGTATCCCGACATGCAAAACTACCGTTGGATGTGCATCTCATGATTACGCGTCCGGATCACTACTTTCCCCGTTTTGCAAAATTTGTGCATTCGATCACTTCCCACGTGGAAGCCGACCATGAAGTTTCTGAAACCCTGGCAGCTGTGCGCGATGCGGGATGTCTTGCAGGACTTGCCGTAAGCCCACCCACATCGATCAATGCGATAAAGCCCTATCTTGGAGAGTTCGATATCCTCCTTGTGATGACCGTCAATCCGGGATTCGGCGGCCAACCCTTCATGGAGGAAATGCTCGAGAAAGTGCGCACCGCCGCGACATGGAGAGAAGAGCAACATCTCGATTTCCAGATCGAGGTGGATGGCGGTATTAATCCGGGAACTTCGGAGCTTTCCCGCGCTGCAGGTGCAAATATTCTGGTGGCGGGCACCTCGGTATTCAAAGCGGCGGATATGGCCGCTGAAGTAAAGGCGCTGCGGTAAAAATTCGCTTACTGTGACGAGCGCCTCGGAGAAGCTCCCTTTTGGAGGACGCTCAATACTTCCCCGATAAGAAAAAGTGAGCCGGTAATAAGCACCTGCTTTTCCCCTGCCGTTTTTTCCAAAGCCTCAAGCAGAGAAGCGCAAACAAAAGACTCCGGCCCTTCAGCAGGGATGTTTTTATGGAGCTCCTCGGTGGAAAGCGTGCGATCGCTGTCCACAGGAACAAAATAAATTTGAGACGCGATTTCCTGAAGACAAACAAGCATTCCAGAAGCGTCTTTCTCCATAAGAGCGCCGAAAATAACAATGGGCTTTTCCTCGCCAAAATTTTCCCGCCAGGTATCCACGAGTTGCGCAGTTCCCGCAGGATTATGGGCCCCGTCGAGAACGTAATGGTCATCAAAAATCTGAAACCTCCCAGGCCAGGATACTTCTGCGAGCCCCTGGTCAATCGCCTCTTGCGAGACTTCAAGTCCTGCGCGATAAATCGCGGCGACTGCGAGCGCCGCATTAAACTTTTGATGCGTTCCCACAAGCCCGATTACGACACGTTCGAACGGCTTGGAAACAAAAGTGACTTTAGTCTGCCTGGCTGCGGCGGCCTCTTTAAATACCGAAACAACTTCAGGACTCTGCATGGATGAAACCACGGGCGTGCCTTGTTTTATAATACCCGCTTTTTCCGCGGCAATTTCCGCAAGAGACGAGCCGAGCCAACGCTCGTGATCGAGTGAGATGGGCGTCAATACGGAAACTAAAGGCTCCACAACATTCGTCGCATCAAGCCGCCCACCCATCCCCGTTTCAAGGATAACGATCTCGCACTTTTCCTGAGAAAAAAAAGAAAGAGCGAGGGCCGTGACAATTTCAAAGAAAGTAGGCGAGTGTTCCCATGTAGCGCTGAAATCCCGGATTTGCGTCAATCCCCGAGCGACAAAATCCGCAGGAACATTCAACCCATTGACACGAATCCGCTCGCAAAAATCTACCAGATGCGGCGACGTGAAAAGACCCGTGCGATAGCCCGCGCTACGAAGAATGGATTCGATTATCGCACAGACTGAGCCCTTTCCGTTGGTACCCGCAACATGAATTACGCGAAGACCCGATTGCGGTTCTCCAAGAGCGGATAGAAGGCGCTGCGTATTCTCAAGCCCCAGCTTGATACCAAATTTCTGGGTGGCGTAAAGCCACTCCACCGAATCGTTGAAAGTCACTTCCCCGCGCAAAGAAGCTGAAGCAACTGAGCCAGCGTGCCACGCACTTGAGAACGCGGTACAATGCGATCAATTAGCCCGCGATCCTGCAAAAATTCCGCCGTTTGGAAACCCGGAGGTAAATCCTGATGCGTCGTTTCACGAATGACACGCGGCCCTGCAAATCCAATCATCGCCCCTGGTTCGGCAAGCGTAATATCGCCAAGGGATGCAAAGCTGGCCATGACCCCGGCGGTAGTGGGATTTGTAAGCACGGAAAGATAAGGCAGCCTGGCCTGGGCATGCAGCGCAAGCGCGCCACTGGTCTTTGCCATCTGCATAAGACTCAACATCCCTTCATACATTCGTGCACCACCCGAAGCACAAACAATGATGACCGGCATTTTCTTCTTCGTGCTGTGCTCGATAACACGCGTGATTTTTTCTCCGACCACCGAGCCCATCGTCGCGGCGAGAAAACTGAAATCCATGACAGCGAGACCGATGTTTTTTCCATCGATCTTTGCCGTGCCGGTAATTACCGCATCATAAAGACCGGTTTTTTGCCGATAGCTTTGGAGACGATCCGTGTAGGTAGCCACTCCCTTGAATTTCAGCGAATCCACAGAGACCATTTTCTCGTCCATTTCCTGGAAGGAGCCTTCGTCGACGATACTGGCGATGCGGTCTTTCGCGCCAAAAGGAAAGTGGTGTCCGCATTTCGGACAAACCTGCATATTTTCCTCAAGCGCGAGATTATGAACGACTTCGCCGCAAGAAGGACACTTCGTCCACAAACCCTCGGGAAGGCTTTTGCGACTGCGAATAAAATTTAGATCCGGTTTTTTAAAAATCCCCATAAAACTAGCCTCGGGCAATGGTTATACCATAAACAGCATGCGCGCCAGCTTCCAGGAGCGTACGGGCACATTCATTAAGCGTGGATGCGGTGGTCATCACATCATCCACCAACAGGATCGTTTTTTCTGACACATCATGATTCTTGCCCACTTTGAAGGCCCCCTGCAAGTTTCTCATGCGAATCAGGCGGTCAAATTGTGTCTGGGTGACGGTATATCGGGTTCGTTTAAGGCAGTTTTTAAGAGGAATACGTGAAAATCGGGAAAGAATGGCCGCCAATTCTTCTGCCTGGTTAAATTCACGCTCCCGCAGTTTAAGAGGATGAAGAGGCACTGGAGTGATGCAATCGAAGGCAACATGCCGAAGACGATGATCCTGCAGCCCTTCGATGAGAAGGCTTCCCAAAAGACTTCGGAGATGCAATTCCCTGCCGTATTTAAAGCGATGAATGAGTTCGCGAACAACGCCCTTGCTTTGACATACAGCAACCACGCAGTGAAAGGAAAGTGCGCGTCCATTACAATTCGTACAAAGGCCGGTGGGCAATCCCCGCATGGAATGTGAACAAACCAGGCAACATGCCTCGCCGATTCGAACCAAAGCGCTTGAGCAAGTTGCACAAAGGTAGCCCGAATCAATCCTGTCATCGCAGGCACAACAATGCGGAGGAAAGAAAAGACTCCCCAGCGCTTCAAGACAGGGGCGGATTTTTAAAGCGAGAAGTTCCATGGAGATACCAGAAAAGTAGAAGTGCCGTGAGTGCCATGGCAATGAGCGCCGCGATGCCGATGGGGACTACATTGCTTACCAGATTGGGCCCGACCCATGGCAATAGTGCCTCCGGTGGCTTGACGCGATAGCGAGCAAGCAAATTGAATGTCTGAGGGCCGAAAATCCATGCGGCATGAATACCGATCGGAAGCCAGAGGGAACGCGTAGCCACTGTGCAGTCGCCAAGAATTCCGCCACCCACCAGCAGAGTCGCCATCCCCCAAAGGAAAAGGCGCGGATTATCAGCAAATGAGGAGAAAAGCAGCACAGCATGTTGAAACCCACTATCCCATGTCACCATCTCCAATTTCGCGTCGGATGGTTTTAGAAAATGAACGATTGCAAAAATAAATGCCACAAGAAGGATCGCGTTCCACTTACTCATGACGCGCAGGGCAAGCCCAAGCAGAAGGCCACGGAAGAAATACTCTTCCAGCACAGAAACGAAGATGACCGCCAAAACGATCCTTACCAGAGGACTCCATGACACATTGGTCTTCAAGTGAAACACATCAAGATACACATAGACTCCCGAAAGCAATACAAGAGGAATAAGCGCAATAAAAAATCCTGCACTGAGGTCACGAAAGACATATTCATTCCTGTGCAGCCCCAGTTCTGAAAGACTGCGGATGTGAAGCCAGCGGACGCAAGGCCATGCGAGGGCAAAAGCCGTGACCTGAGCCGTTCGCGTGAAGTACCGGTGAAAAGGGAAGCCTTCAAAAAAAGTAAACCCATGGCAGAGCCAGTAAATAGGGGGTGAAAGCAGACAAGCCACCAAAAGAATGGCGGCAATGTAGCAGAGAATTTTGACAAGCGGATTCACGGCAGGCTAGCCTAGCAGAGTCAGAGCAACATACACGGCAGATTTTTTTAAAATGCGAAACGAACATACCTGGAAGGAAAGAACCGAGGACGGCGAGAAACGGGAAGTGCGCGTCACTAAAGAAGCCGGCCTCTGGCGTCTCCAAAGCAAAGTAAGGGGCGATGAAGCCTGGACCTACCACAAACATCCCTCGATTCAGGATTTGGAGACCTTTCGCGAGCTGCTCCAGCGCAAATATCAGCGTAAGCGCGCGGCCTATGAAGATATCCTTTTAGTGGATCGCATGATCCACGAAAACACATGACCGATCTTGGCGCCACGGATCAGCGCCATCTCTGGCATCCCTTCACCCAAATGAAGACATGGGGTGATGCAGCAAATCCTCCATTGATTATTAAAAGCGGCGATGGCGCACGCCTCCGGGACATCGATGGAAATGAATACATCGATGGAAACTCCTCCATCTGGACAAATCTTCACGGGCATAATCATCCGAAAATCAATGCGGCGATCCGGGAGCAACTGGATCGGGTGGCTCATGTTTCTTTTCTGGGAAGCTCGAATGTTCCTGCAATTCAACTCGCGGAGCGACTCGTCTCTCTTTTTCCACCGGATACCCTGACCCGCGTATTTTATTCCGACGACGGCTCGACCGCGATGGAGGTCGCGATCAAGATGTCGCTTCAATACTGGCAACTCGCGGGAAAGCCCGAGCGAAAAAATTTCCTGACATTTCAGGGCGCCTATCATGGAGACACACTCGGTGCGTCGAGTCTCGGCGGCATCGATACTTTTCATAATCGCTTCGCCTCATTGCAGTTTCCCGTACGGCGCATTGCAACGATGGAGGAGTTGTATCAGATGGACTCAGAGACCGTGCAGGAAATTGCCGCCATAAGCATCG
>JBDTJR010000256.1:0-10602 GCA_039935735.1 Chthoniobacterales bacterium
TGAGTGGCCGTTTTCCCATTAAAAACAGAACGGAACGAAGCGGACATCTTATCCCGGAGCGTGGAATGCCGCTCGGCCTGCTGCTGGCCAATCATGTACAGCTTCGAAAGATTTTCTGCCCGAATAACAATGTCAGTTTCCGCCATGATGATTAGATCGTATCGGCAAAGCGACGCTCGGTATTACGGAAGTAGCGCACGCCGATATAAAGAAGGATTAAAGAAATTGCAGAAGAGAGAAAAAATCCAGGCCAGTAAATCGTCACCACATCGCCCAGAATCGCCCAGCGGAAACCGTCAATGATACCTACTAGAGGATTGAGCGAGTAGATGAGAAATCCCATCGAGCCAAAGACCTTTTCGAAGTTATGCTGAATCAGCTCATTGCTATAGTAAACAGGACTGACCCATTGCCCCGCAGAAATAATGAAGGGGATGATGTAACGCACATCTCGGTATTTCACATTCAGCGCGGTCAGGAGAAGGCCGGGCCCGAGCGCGGCAATGATTCCCATTATCAGAAAAAGCGGAATCGTGAGCATTCGCCAGGTGGGAACAAAATGGTACCAGGCCATTATTCCTAATAAAATTACGAAAGTGATAAGGAAATCGATCAGTGAAACGACAATCGCGGAGGCCGGAACAATGAGGCGTGGAAAATATACTTTTGTGATTAGGCTCGCATTGCTGACTAGGCTATTACTTGCCGTGGTGAGACAATTGGAAAAGAATGCCCAGGGTAGCATGCCTGCGCAAACCATCAGGGCGTAAGGAACATTTCCCGGAGTGGGAAGCTTGGCAAGGCTTCCAAAAATGACCGTGCCTACGATAATGTTAAATACTGGCTGAATTATTGCCCAGATCACACCTATGACCGTTTGCTTGTAGCGCACTGAAACATCGCGCCATGCGAGAATCGTGAACAATTCCCGATAGCGCCACAGGTCGCGCCAATAGTGCCGCTCGGCCTTTCCGGCTTCAAGCGTCAATACTCTAGCGCTTAGCGTCGGTTTAAAGTTTTCAGTCTGCATGGTTGCATCGATTATTTAACAATAGCGGAAATGTTTAATGAAAACAGTACATGCTGCCGCCCCTGGCAGAATTTCCGAGTTCTGCGACGAGGCCACGATCTGTCGCGCACCTTTCAATTTTTATTTTTAGTTTCCGTCGCACCTTTATGCATCGGATGAATCAAATCCGGGAGAACGGTATCGGTTTTTAATTCCACTTCACGTTCCATTCCTAAAACTTCGAGCAGTACTGCGATGCGATCCTTCGCCGGCATCACACGTGTTACGAGCGCGCGCACTCCGCGGAAAGGTCCTGCTACGACATTAATTTCCTGTCCTGGCTGAACGGCGTTATCGATTTCCACCGTCTCTTCGTCCGCAATGGCACTCCGTAGATCAGAAATGATTTCGGTGGAAACGATGGCGGGTTCGCCTCCGAATTTCACAATGCAGGACACGCCACCTGTCGCAAGAACATGACGATATTTTAAAGCGTAATCAAAATACGCGAAGATATACCCGGGGAACATGGCTTCGTTTACCCAGGTTATACCTGTAATTCTCGCGCGTTTAAAACGAATTCGAGGGCTGAAGACCTCCATGTCAGCCTCCGTCCGCAGGACAGCGGCCGTCGAGCTTTCCTGTTTCGGCCGTACTCTCAGGCAATACCATTGAGTGACGGAATCAGGGGTCATGGTTTAAGAAAGGTGGACATCAGCGGCAGAATGTCCCGCCCATGGCGATGCCATCCTTCCAGACGATCCATGCGATCACGCAGAAATTCGAATGCTGGCATGGTGGGGGAGTTGTTCAGTTCGACACTTAACGCATCAAGCCGCAATTGCGTATTCTGGATATGGGGTTCGACGTGTTCCTTGAGGAAACCAGCTGCGATTTTACGCAATTCCATTTCGGCAGTGAAATGCTCGCGGCGGTCGCCGGTTTTATAATGCGTGCGCACGGCGCCGATTGTTTTTAATTGGCGGAGGCCCTGACTGGCTGATCCCTTGCTGATCTGGAGACGCTGCACGAGATCGTCCAGGGTGAGGGATTCCTTACTCAAAAAAAGCATTCCATAAATTTCACCCAGCGAGCGGGGCAGAGAGAGCATTTGCGCTATTTGTACAAATATCCCTATGATCTCCTCTTCAAAAGGGCCGAGTTTTTGTACGCTGGTTTCTTCAACACGAGATGGCATGATCGAAAAATAGCGAAAACGGGGGAAAATTCAATATAATGTGAACAGTGTGAACAGGTTCTTGTTTTTTAAAAAACCCGATGAACAGCGTTAAAAACCATAGCGGGATGCCAGAAAGGGACAGGGGGTCATTTCATCACGAAGACGGGGGTGAAAATGCCAAATATGCGGTTTTTTTGGTTTTGTTGTGGCTGGTTCTGATTTTGGGTGGGGGAGAGCACCGGATCGTGCAACTCCTTTTGCTGTGTGGTGTTGTGTTATTATATGCGCTTTCGCGGCCTCGCATGGCTGCGGGGAAAGTTCTTGGGTGCTGCTTTATCCTGCTTGCGGTGTTTCCATTACTGGCTTTTTTGCCATACGGCTTCATTGGGCACGACGGGGATTGGCGGGGAAAACTGGAAGCGCTCGGAGCGGGAAATATTTCCCGATTTGTCACCCCTCAGCCATGGGTGACGTTGGATGTGATACCGCTTTATTACACCGGACTGGCGGTAGTATGGTGGATTCTTTGTCAAAACCCGGGGAATGATGAGCGTAAAAAACTCGCCGTTCTTTTTGCCGTTTTCGGCGGGGGATTTGTCATTTTCAGTCTTTGGTGTCGAATGACCCATCAGCATTTTTTGCTATGGCCGGGGGATGGCACCATGGGGCCCTTTCGTAGTCGGAATCAAATGGCGACCCTGCTCGCGGTGTTATCCATATTTTTCATCGCGCTTATTCATTCGGATTGGCGACGGAGGCATAAACGGTGGATTTTTTGGGCGGCGGCTTTTTGCGTTACGGCCTTCGCTATTGAGCGCAATTACTCGCGTGCCGGAATATTGCTGCTGGGATTTGGCCTTCTTTTATACGGGACACTTTTTGCGCTTTTCCGAAAAAAGATCGCGGTATTTTCCCTCACGCTGGCGGTATTACTCGTTTTCACCGCGCTGTTTTTCCTCGGGGGAGGAAAGACCCTCGGGCGGTTTGTTAGTCACGGCGGACGGTCCTTTGATCTGCTGCAGGACTTTCGTTTTTTGGTGCATAAGGACGCGTGCGCGTTGATCTCGGATAATTTCCTTTTCGGCATTGGTCTGGGGAATTTCGACGCGGTTTTTCCCGTTTACCGCAGCACCCCATGGGATTTTCGCACATGGCATCCGGAAAGTGATTGGCTTTGGCTTGGTGCGGATCTCGGATTTCCCGCGCTGATTGTGGCTGCCATAGCCGCGATTTTTATCGGGATACGGCTGATTAAAAGTAAGGATAATTTCTCTCCTGTGCGTATTGCCGGATTGGTTGGCTGCGCGCAGTTTTTGCTCCATGGCTGCTTTGATATCTCCGGTCATGAACCGGGGACATTTCTTGTTGTTTGCTTTTGCCTTTTGCTTTGCTGGCCAGGCCCCGAAGTGTCTCTCCGGGGGCGTAGTTTTGGGACGGTCATTATAGTTTTATTGATAGGAATGGGAGTATTTTGGGCGGTGGGAGTCGTGGTGCCTGCGTGGCGAGTGGGTATGTTTCAAGTCTCCACACTTATGCAGCAAGCGACTCAACTGCGCGAAGAGGGTAAATTTGCCCAGGCAGAAAATGCGCTCGAGCATGCCAAAAGACAGGCTCCTCTGGATCACTGGATACGGTTTTTATCCGGGCGCACGATTCTCGGCATGAATGGCCCGGAAGTGGAAGCGAAGAGGGAGTTTGATCTGGATTCCCGTCTGGAGCCCTTTTCTCCCGTGACTCAGGAGGATGAGGCTAGGGACTGGTTGCGCGATGACCCGTCGAAAGCAGCGGCACCTTTTATCCGCGCAGTGGAGCGCAGCTATCCCAGACCCGTACGCATGGGGCGGTATGATTTATATTTGAGGGAAACTCAGATGATACCCGCGGCTTTTGAGCCTCTTATGCAATATGGCCTGCGGGATACGGATCTGGCCATTGTCCGGCTGGCCTTTTTGCCTGAAAAGGATTTTCCCGCGGGTTTGCAGGATTTTATCACTCATGATGCCGAACATCTCGATGCATTGACTTCTCCTCGTTTTTTTCAAACCGTGGAATCTCGCGCTGGATTGCAGGGTTTGGAGTCCACAAAGTCCATAAAAGGAGGCTGGCTTCCCCTCGCACGAGCCTATGCAAGGACGGGTGATTTTCACCATGCCTGCATCCTGGTATTTGAATCACAGGCTGGCGATTTGAAGAATCATGAAGCGCCTTTGGTGAAGGCTCGCGCTGCGGCAAGCGGTGGAAAATGGGAAGATTCTTGGCGAGACCTCGAAATGTATTTAGAAAGAAACAAATGAGTTCCGATCCCTCAGGCCCTAGAAACTGGCGCAAGATTTTTGCTATTACGGCAGCGGTGCTTATGCTTCTTCTCCTGGGGGCATCCCTGACTCTCATTTATGGAGGGCCTTCCATTCGCAAGTGGTATGCCCTCCGCCTGAGTGCCGAAGCGGAAAAACTATTTGCGGAGAAAAATTATCCCGCCGCGCAGAGCAAAGCGCTGGCCGCCTACCGCCTTTGCTCTACGAATTCACGGGTGCAGCGCACCGTGGGAACTATCCTCGCCTCGTTTGGTTATCCGCAGGCGATCGATCTCTTCCACACCCTTTATGTAAACAGCCTCGCGAATACAGCGGATAAGGTTCTTTACGCACGGTTGCTCCAAGAAAGTGGCGAGGCTTCCAAGTCAGAAATAGTGCTGCGCGACGTGCTGCAAGGAAGTCCTGATAATCTTGATGCCGGGATCATGCTTGCCAAGGTGCTGCTGGTTCAGGGGGACAATGCAGGCACCGAGGCGCAGCTTCGAGCTGTATTGGCGAAGCATCCGGAGAATGTGGAAGCCCATGTTCTTCTTGGTCGTCTTCTTGCGCTCAGCCCCGATCCGACAAAACAAGCCGAGGGTGTCGATATCCTTAAGAAATTGGCGGCAGCCAAAGATAAGACTTCGCTGGATGCCCTGAAGTATCTTTTGCGCATTTCTCATAATAATACGCCTCAGGTTCGTGAATGGGTGCAGGCCCTGGAAAATCACCCTTTAAAGGATGAGGATGCAAAGCTACTCGCCGCGGATTGGGAGATTCGTTTCGATCCTTCGAAAACTGATGTGGTCTATGCTCGTCTCATGGAAGCGAAGGAGACCGACTCTCCGGAAGAGTTGCAAGAGTTGGGAAGATGGATGAATCAACACGCGCAATACGAACGGGTTCTTAAGCTTTTCCCTCTGAAAACCGCTCTCTCTCGTCGCGATTGCTTCCTCATCTGGCTGGATGCGAAGGGGGGATTGAGTGAGTGGAAGGGTATTCAGACCATCTTGAAAACGGAACGGATTCCCCTGGAGGAGTCCTTTGTTTGGCTCTTTCGCGGACGCGCATCGGCAGCCTTAAATGAATCCTCCGATGCGGATGTCTATTATAATAAAGCCATCAACGCCGCCTTCCGGGAGCCAAAGATTCTTTGGTATCTGGCCGGTTACTTTCACGAAATCGGAAATATTGATTTTTCTAAAAAATCACTCACCGCTTTGACTCAAAATCCTGTCACCGCACGAGCGGGCTATAAAGCGCTTCTTGTCCTTGCCGCTGAGCAGCGGGATACCACAGGCATTCTGTCGATTCTCAAAGAAATGCGGCGGCGCTGGCCGCAAGACAAAGCGATTGAGAATGATCAGCGCTACTTCATGCTCCTGACAGGCTCGGGGTCAAATCAGGAGAAAGACATACGTAAGCTTGTCGAAAGCGATCCGGCCAGCCTTCCTTTTGAAACAACGCTAGCTCTCTATTTCTTAAAAAACGGAAAGTCGAAAGAAGCACTCGATGTTTATAAGGATTTGCGTATTGAATGGGCGAGCGTGAACCCTGGGTTACGTGTTGTTTACTGCGCGGTTTTGGAGGCAAATGGGTTTCATGGCAAAGCTTTGGAAATCGCGATGGATATCCCGTTAAACTCTCTCCGCATGGAGGAAAAGGCGATCCTTGTTCCAATTATTCAGCGGTGATAAATTAATTTTCTCGACTACCGCCGCAGATTAAGGAACACTTTTTTTACCACTCATACGATGAAAACCCTTTACATCATCGAGGATGAAGAAACATTACGTAATCTTTATCCCATCTA
Organism: Chthoniobacterales bacterium; assembly: GCA_039935735.1. Classification (GTDB taxonomy): domain Bacteria; phylum Verrucomicrobiota; class Verrucomicrobiia; order Chthoniobacterales; family JBDTJR01; genus JBDTJR01. Next base: position 6,297 of record JBDTJR010000256.1, read on the forward strand.
TCTTAAGTCAGCCCTTCCAGGATTGGAAATTATTGGTTCCAGTGGTAATGGCCGGGAAGCTGTCAGCCAATGTCTCGACCTGAAACCGGATATTGTCATCGTGGACATTCGCCTTCCGGAAGTCAGTGGTCTTGAAATTCTCCACGTTCTTAAAAACAAACTTCCGAGTACGAAGGTTTTGATTTCTTCCGGCGTCATGGATGTAAATGCGATCCGCATTGCGATTCAAGGCAAGGTCGATGGCGTGGTGGAGAAAAGCGGTGGAATGGAAGAACTCAAAAAAGGTGTGCAGGCACTTATGGAAGGCCGCAACTATTTTAACGAGGATCTTTACAATCAGGTTCTTGCTTTCGAATCGAAAAAGAAACCTGTTTAACTCTCCGCAGTTTCGCGGCGAAGGGATTCCCATATCCATGCAGGAGGAACTGCGCCGTAGGAAAGTAGCCAGTCGTTAAAATCCCGTAAGTTGCGGGAGCGATTTTTTGTGAACCAGCGATAGAGACGTTCAACTTCGATGCGTCCCAAAAGATAACTCATCGGCACTGTGGGAGCGGCAGAGTACCAATGAATTTCCGCCATCGCACGCGATTTTGTAAATCCGACGCCGGTCATCAATAATCGGGCGGCTTTAGCGGGTGACAATTTTCCAGTATGCAATCCGCAATCGATTAAAACGCGATAAGCGCGCCAAAGCGAATCATGGAGTTGCTGAAGTTTTGCGTAACGATTTCGGATTAGCTTTTTTTCGACCGCCATCTTCTCACACCACAATGTCCAGCCTTCATAAAATACCGCATGCTCGAAGAATCGTCTCAAAGGTTGCGGATTTTGATTCTGGATGACGAACTGAAGATGATGCCCCGGATATGCCTCATGTACGCAGGTTAGCTCCAGACCGAAGTGTTGCTGTCTTTCCTTAAGGGCGAGGGCGGGAGCTTTCCCTTTTCCAAGATCATTCACCCAGAAAATACCTTCCTGCTTTTTGTCAAAAGCGCCGGGTTGCGAATAGGCGGCAGTGGGAAACTGCGAGCGCAGGAATGCAGGAACCTCAAGCACCGTCAAATGTTCTCTGCGTGCGGGAGAGACAATTTTTAAGCGCGACAGATGATCGCGAATCTCAAAGGTTATTTTTTCATACAGGTCTCGCAGATCACCGGAAGGTCTCCACTGGTTCCTCGCGTTTTTCAAAATCTCTTCCGCCGATTTTTTGCCAAAGCGTCGTGCTTCCACCTGCAACTCTCGCTTAATTTTTGCGATTTGACCGCGTCCGATGGCCTCTATTTCTTCAATGGAGAGCGACAAGCCGAGTCGTTCGCGTATTAAAAGCTCCAGAGTTTCGCGTCCGGTTTTGTAGTCGTCGGCTGCCCCGAGTTTTTTCTTTTTTACACCTCTCTCATAGCGTGCGAATGCCGCTTTTGCGTCCTTGAAAAGCTTTTTGGTTTTTGTGGGGTGAGGGGAAATTTTCAGCAGCTCTGCTTCGATATCGTTCAGGAATTCGATGCTTCCGTGGGTCATCTGGAGCGACAGCTTTGTCCACAGAGGCACGGGATTTTGGATTTGCAGTAATCCATTTTGAAGGAAAAGAGGCAACTTTTGTAAACGTGCCTCAATGGCAGGTAGGCCTTTGCGCAGGTTTTTTGAGAAACGAAGGATCAGGTTGAAGATCGCTTCCGTTGCCTCCTCACAATGGAGCTGGGGATTACGTTCCCGGATGTGAAGTTTCTTTTCACGCACCACTTCCGTGCGCAACCAGGCTAGAAAAGCACGACGATTTATCCAGTCATTTCCATAGAAAATATCCTCGCGCAAATTCTCCACCGCATCGAGTGTGTTTTCGATTAAGCGAAGCTGCGCTTCGTGCGTCGCTTTGGCATTATTCCCGAGGCGATGATGAAAACGCGCAATCCCCAATCGGCTTGCCCATTGTGGATAGCGCTCGTAGGTCTGCGCGAGATAGCGCTTCGAGAGGGCGTAAAATTTTCTAACGTCGTTTTCCGACGACGCTTTACTAGTCATGCAGATTGCCTTCCGCATCCACCTTCGAAACGAGCACTGTATTGATCTCTTCCGCCAGTTTTCGAATTTGCTCCACTTCCGCTTTTGTGAACGGGCGATTCTGTGCTTCGCTTGCAAGTTTGCGGATGACTTTTAATCGTGAGGAAATCGCGATGACAAACTGGGTCTTCTTTAGTTTGGGATGCAGCGTATCCAGCCGTTCGATATAGTAATCAAGAATATCGGTATTTTTGAGAATATTCGCTTTTTCAACGGTATAGCTCTGCGAGGTGGCTACCGCTCCGGCATAAAATCCCCGCAACCAGCCACCGAGGCTGATCATGTGCGCCATTTGTTCATCGCGAAGCTCGATCATCGCGTTCTCCACGTCTTTTTGCGTGCCGACTAATTCTTCCCGTAAGTCCGCCCAGTTCCCCTGATCCCCGAGCTGAAGCAATTTGTTGCTGCGGCGTGTAAGGCTGTTCCCTACGCCAAGGGCTTTTGACTGCCGTAGCAAAGCGCGGCCGATATCCTGAATTTCCGAGCGCTTTTCATTCGCAACTACGATGAACCCGTCGGTGATCAAGGTTCCAAAATGCAGGGAAGTCTGAAGACGGTTTGAAAAAACTTTGTCCCGATTCTGGCGATCCACCACTTCCATGGGAATGGGATGAAATTTATCCAGTTCTTTCAAGAGCCATGAGATCGAGGGAGTGGTATATTCGTTAACGCCCAGTTCCTCTCGCATATAATCTCGCGAGTCCTCTTCTATGTTCTGCTGTGCGAAGGCATTCCGTGGCAGAAGGAAAAGGGCAATACAGGATATTAAAAATATACGAATCGCGGACTTCATCACTCTATCTGCCTTTCCTTACACCGAAGTGGTGAGATTGTCCATTTCTCTCCTAGAATTCCCTTTTCAGTGCGTTACTTTGGGTTAACTTAGAAAGTCTATATGTCTCACTCCATGATCATTGGCGTTCCAAAAGAAATTAAGGAGCAGGAAAACAGAGTCGCAATGCTGCCTTCGACGGCTTATCAGCTCACAAAACGTGGGCATAAAGTCCTTATCGAAACAGCTGCGGGTGCTGGCATTGGATTTACCGATGAAGATTATCGTCGCGCGGGAGCGGAAATAACCATGTCGCATGAAGAAGTTTTCAAAAAGGCCGACATGGTGGTCAAAGTAAAGGAACCGCTTCCATCGGAATATGGACTTTTGAGAAAAGGGCAGATTCTTTTCACTTACCTGCACCTTGCTGCGAACCGCAAACTTACCGAGGAACTGGTGAAAAGTGGCGCGACCTGCATCGCTTATGAAACAGTGGAGGTGAATCATCGCCTTCCTCTTCTCGAGCCGATGAGTGAAATCGCGGGTAGAATGTCCATTGTAGTGGGCGCTTATTTTCTGGCCAAGCATCAGGGCGGCGAAGGCGTCCTTCTTGGCGGAGTTCCCGGAGTTCTTCCAGGCCGTGTGGTGGTTCTGGGGGGCGGCACGGCGGGAGTCAATGCCGCGCGTATGGCGGGCGGACTGGGTGCGGATGTCACGATTCTTGAAGTCGATCTCGAACGCATGCGTTTCCTCGATATTACGATGCATACTGCGCATACCTTGTATTCCAGCGAGGCCAGTCTTATGGAGTTGCTTCCTCATGTTGATCTCCTCATCGGCGCGGTTCTGGTGCCCGGTGCCAAGGCTCCGAAGTTAATCACCCGCGAAATGTTGAAACTCATGCCGAAGGGAAGCGTGCTGGTTGATATTGCTGTGGATCAGGGGGGATGTGCGGAAACAACACGTCCCACGACGCACCACGATCCGATTTATGTGGAGGAAGACGTCATCCATTACTGTGTGGCGAATATGCCTGGCGCTTATGCGAAGACTGCAACCCAGGCGTTAAACAATGCGACCTACCGGTATATCGAAACGCTTGCGGAGTATGGTTTGGACGAGGCGATTAATCGTCTTCCAGGCCTGCGCGCTGGGGTGGAAATCATGAACGGAGAAATCCTGTGCGAAGCAGTTGCAGAAGCGCACGGCATGCCATGGACACCAGTTTCTTCTTCGGTATAGTATACCCAATAAGAATTTTTCGGTATGAGCGACCTGCAGGCACAAATACAGGAGATCGGAAGGAAAGCCCGCAAGGCTTCCCGTGAGCTTGCGCGTTTATCTGCGGCGGGGAAAAACGCCGCGTTAACGGCTATGGCGGCCGAACTGGAGGCCGATGCCGAAAAGATTTTGGCGGCGAATACCAAAGATATCGAGCAAGCCGAAAAAAACGGTCTTTCTGCGGCAATGGTCGACCGG
>JBDTJR010000257.1:0-42866 GCA_039935735.1 Chthoniobacterales bacterium
ATCGCGATGCGGCACCAAGCACGGCCACTACCACAACAACAACCACTCCTGTAGGAACCGATACCGCCGTTCAGAAAACGACAACCACTTATTAATTAAGCTGAGAATTGGGTTCATTTATTTGAAACTCGATTTTAAAAAAATAGCTCGGAAAGGAAGTCCCGTAGTCGTAAAGTTTTTTCGTGCATGACTCCTCTCCTTTATCAGATGTTTCTTTAAAAATTCTGCTGGTGGAGAATCATGCGGATACGCTTCTTTATCTTCAAAAATATTTGGAATCTCTAGGGTATAAAGTGCACCCCGCACGAGATATGGAAACCGCGCTTTCCCTTTTTTCCACACACCTTCCCGAGATATTAATCAGTGACATTGGTCTTCCTGACGGCGACGGATGGGAACTCTTCCGCCGCGTATGTGCTGAAAATCCCGCATCAGTGCCTTACGGGGTAGCCATGAGCGGCTATGCCATGCAGTCAGATACCGATCAAAGCTTCAGCGCGGGCTATCGCCATCATCTTATTAAGCCCTTTGTTCCCGAAGATCTCGAGGCCCTGCTTAAGCTCGCTGCGGAATCGATAGGGAAAAAGACTACACATGGCGATCAGGCGACACCTTAACTATCCCTTCGTCAGGATTTTTATAATAGACCCATCCACGCCACTTCCGCCGCGCGAACTTGGTATAGTAAACCAAATATTATATTATGTTAAGCTGGGCACTCACCTTCCTCGTCATCGCACTCCTCGCGGGAATCCTTGGCTTTTGGGCCTTGGCCGCTACCGCCGCCGCTATCGCAAAGATTTGCTTTGTGATCTTCCTCGTTTTGTTTCTTGTTTCACTCCTTTTCCGCCGCAAGCCTCCTGTTGATTAAAAAATCCATAAATTATGCGTATTCTTGGCATTGTTCTAATTATAGCTGGAATTTTGGTTCTCGCAGTTCCTTATATCAGCTTTTCCCATGAGAAGAAAATTCTCGATGTAGGTCCCATCCATGCCACGAAAACGGAGAAGGAAACTATTCCTATCTCTCCTATTGTAGGCATTGTAGTTACTCTCGCTGGTGTTGCAGTTGTTGTGGCGGGGGCCGTCAAAAAATAAAGATAGATCTGCTGATTTATGAAAATGGAAAGCCATCTCCTGAAACCCACGAGAAACTTTCCTAATAATCCTGACCTTCCTCTCATTATCTATCGTGCGGTCACACCCAAAACGGGAACCCCGGTGGCACTTTTTTTTGAGGAAATTTTTACGAAACATGCATGGCCTGCTGCATGGCGTTATACTATGTATGATTTCGCTCATTACCATAGCAATACCCATGAGGTTTTTGGCGTATTTCAAGGCCATGCGCGCGTGCGTTTCGGGAATGGAAGCGGCTTCGAAACATCGCTCGATATGGGTGACATCGTCATCATTCCTGCCGGAGTCGCTCACCAACGCCTCAATAGTATTGATAACTTCGAAGCCGTGGGCGCTTATCCCGAAGGATTCTCGCCAAACATGCACTACGGCCTTCCCGATGATCTCACTGCGATGCTACACCAGATTGAGGAGGTACCCATACCTTCTACAGATCCGGCCTTTGGGTCCAAAGGCTCCCTGATTACACTCTGGAAAGAAACCTTGCATACCCATTCGCGGTAAATTTCTTCAAAAGAACGAGACTGGCATTTTATTTTTCAGCGGGTACCATTTTGTCCATACCTTATGAAAAACGCTTTCCGTTGGGTTCTCCTCTTGCTCGTCACCACCATTTCTCTTGCTACATTTGAAGTGCATGCACAGGAGGCGCCGTCATGGCCTCGCACTCTTAGTTCTTCCTCGGGCGCAATTTCCATATACGAACCCCAGGTCGATTCCTTTAATCAAAGCACCCTCACGGCACACGCCGCCATTTCCCTTACCCCTTCAGGGCAGAATGCTCCCATTTTTGGCGCTATCTGGTTTACCGCCAATGTTGTCACAAATCGCGAAAATCGCACCGTTCAGATCCTCAATCTTCAAATCACAAACAGCCGCTTTCCTCAGGCTGACGAATCTCTCCTTCCCGCGGTAAATCAAGCCATTGTTCAGGATGCCACCACCGCTCAGCCTAATATCTCTCTCGATAATCTCCTCGCCTCCCTGTCTCGCACGCAAAAGGAAACCACCGCCGCCTCGAATCTCAATAGCGCCCCCCCTCAGATCATTTTCACCTCTTATCCCGCTATTCTCGTCATGATCGATGGCCAGCCACAACTCTCTCCGGTACCGAACTCTCCGCTCATGCGTATCGTTAATACACCTTTTTTTATCGTCTTCGATCCCTCCACAAAGACCTACTACCTTCATGGCGCAGCGCAATGGGTGAGTGCCACCAATATTACAGGCCCATGGGAAACAGCCACAAATGTTCCAGCACCTGTTACCTCCTACTCGAAAAGCGAAGAGGCGGTGGCAAATGCCAAAAATCCGGAGAGTAGCCCGCAGGATACCGCAGATGCGCAATCCGCATACATCTCACAAGGCGCTCCAAAAATTATCGTCGTCACTCAACCTGCCGAACTCATTCAGACCAGCGGAACAGAACAGTTCAGTTCCATCCCCGGCACCAGTCTCCTTTATATCACGAATACGGACAGCAATGTCTTCATGGATATTAACTCCCAGCAGCTCTACATCCTCCTTTCCGGGCGCTGGTATTCCGCCTCTTCCCAGTCCGGCCCCTGGACATTCACTGCATCCAATCAATTGCCTGCAGACTTTGCAAAAATCCCCGCTGGCTCTCCAAAAGCATCCGTTCTCGCAAGTATCGCTGGCACTCTCGCTGCCAATAACGCGCTTCTTGATGCAAGCGTACCGCAAACCGCTGTCGTCAAACCCAACGCCCCCGGTCCTGATGTAAAATATGATGGCGATCCAAAATTTGAATCCATCCAGGGCACTGCCATGCAGTATGCCTCAAATACTTCGCACTCCGTCATCAAGGTAGAAAATAAATACTACTGCTGTGCGGATGGTATTTGGTTCGCAGGGGAAGACGCCGTCGGTCCATGGGCCGTTGCACCCTCTGTTCCCCAGGTCATTTACACCATTCCTCCCACTTGCCCGGTTTATAATGTCACATACTGCTACGTTTATAATTCCACTCCGGATGCCATCTATTGTGGCTACCTCCCCGGTTATGTCGGAAGCTATCCTTACGAAGGCACTGTCGTTTATGGCACTGGCTGGCCCTATCAGCCATGGTCCGGCTCAGTCTACATCCCACGTCCGGTCACATGGGGCTTCGGAGCCGTCTATAATCCAGTCGCATGCGGATGGGGCTTCGGCGTTGGCTCAGGAGTTGGCTTTGGTTTCGGCGTCGGCTGGAACAGCGGCTGGTGGGGTGCGGGTGGCTACCATCCCGCTTACTGGAACAATAGAAATTGGAACCACGAGAACTGGAATAATAATGGCAACTGGAACCACAGCGGAAACAGTTACACCAGCAACACCTACAATACGACGAACAACAACATCTATAATCACTCCAGTAATACCAACCGCATCGTCCAGAACAATTCGAACAATAATAATGTCAACGCGAACAAGATTCAGAATCGCAATACCGACAACACCAATAAAACCACCACCGCAAACAAGATTGCAGCCCGTTCGAATCATCCCAATGAAACGCGCCAAAATACTAACGAAAATCGTCAGAACCTTAACAATCCGGTAAATAGCAATCATACCGACGAGGCCCGATCCCACGGTAATATCTATGCAGGCAATGATGGAAACGTCTATCGTCATTCCATGAATGGTTGGGAACGCCATTCAAACACGGATAATTCATGGCACTCCTCCAAGGAGTGGTCAGACCGTGATAATTTTGAACACAACGTTCAACCATCTCTGAATCACGACGCTTCCTCCCGCTACTCCAGCAACCGAAGCTATGGAAGAAATGAATCTCGTAGCGAAAATCGAGAATCCCACAATGAAGGCGACCATTCTCGCAATAGCGGAGAAAGTCACCGTAGTAGTGGCGGATCTCGCGGCGGCGGCCGGCGCTAAAGATTAGTCAAGACGCCAGATATCCTTTGAGCGCTTAGCTCGCAGGATTCAGCTTCGCGGTAAGCTGCTCGACCTGTTTTTCAAGGTCACGCATACGGCGGCTCATCTCTGGCAACTGCTGTAACGCAATCCACTGCCGCTTGGTCTGCTGGTGCGGTGCAGCGGGAATACCCAGCATCACGCCACCATCGGGAATATCGCGCATGACACCGGTTTTCGCACCGATCATTGCCTGATTTCCAAGTTTCAAATGCCCAGCAATTCCTGACTGCGACGCGATCACGACATAATCCCCAAGTTTTGTGCTACCCGCAAAACCTACCTGTCCCATGATGAGGCAATGACGCCCCATCACCACATTGTGCGCCACATGCACGAGATTATCTATCTTCGTCCCGGCGCCGATCACGGTCGACCCCAGCGCCGCACGATCAATCGCGGAGTTAGCTCCGATTTCGACATCATTATGGATAACGACATTTCCGACCTGAAGCATTTTGCGATGCTTCCCTTCATCGAGGATATACCCGTAACCGTCCGATCCGATCACCGTTCCGGAATGAATACTCACACGATGGCCAATCACCGTTCGCGAATAAATTACCGCATTGGGAAATAAGCAAACATCTTCCCCGATTTGGGAATCTTTACCGATATTATTCCCCCCAAGGAGAGCCGACCTCGGCCCAATTTTGACCCTTTCCCCGACTACGCAATTCGGACCGATATGCACACTCGGATCAATTTCCGCAGAAGCCGCAATCACTGCACTGGGATGAATCCCTGCCGTATAGGTATCCACTGGAAAGAAAAGCGGCAGCAGCCGTGCTACTGCGATACGCGCATTCGTCACCCGGATCACGACCTTGCTTGATGAAGTAAAATCCCCGGCAACAAGAATGGCCGATGCCGCGCTTTGATCAGCGGAGGCAAAGTAGCTCTCTTTTTCGGCGAAAGTCAGGTCTCCTTCCTTCGCAGTATCTGCTGCTGCAAATCCGGTTATCAAGGTGGCTCCGTCTCCAAGGACTTCTCCCTGGATGTGTTCGGCAATCTGCGTGGCGGTAAAAGACATAATAAGGGATGTGATCGGACGTTGGTGAATAACGGATTTGAAAGAATCCGTCTAAAGAATAGGCGCCGCTGCGGCTGCTTTTTTAAGGATGGGAAGGCTGACCATGCGCTGCAACTCCACGTCCCAGACCTTTAACCGCAAACAACGAAAGATCTCTATTGGATTTAGTGAAGTGATTTGAACTTTCTGTAGTTCCGTCATTTCGCGCATCACTTCAGGAAGACGATAAAAAGGAATTTTTGCATTCAGGTGATGAATGTGATGATAGCCAATGTTCGCAGTAAACCAGCCCATGATGGGACCGGTCTTTAAATAGCTCGAGGATTCCATCGCCGCTTTCTCGTATGTCCAGCCCGCATTGCTGTTATAGGAAACCGTCGGAAAATTATGCTGTGCGTAAAAAAGATAAGCCCCGATCGCATCGGCAATGAAATGCGGCAGCGTCTGTGTCAGAATCAATGTCTCCCACCCCCCGAAGAATGCCAGCGTTGCGCCGATCAGCACATGAACGATTAACGCGATCAGGCAGTCACTATGTTCTTTCGGATCGTTGAGATAGGGATCAATGCACATCCCATAAAGAAATACAAAAATGTAACTAAAAAGAATCGTCAGTGGATGCCGCATGAACCGGTATTTGAAACGATCCATGCCGGAAGACTTCAAATACTGCTGCTTGGTCATCACCGGAAACGATCCGATATGCGAGCCACGAAGCTTGGAGTTATGGTTATGATGATGATTGTGCGAACTCCGCCACATACTGCTCGGACTCAATACCAGGATGCCAAAAATCCGCATAAGACTCTCCGCCACACGGGATCGGGGGAGAATTGCATGATGTTGCTGATCATGATAAATGACAAAAAATCGCAGCATCAGAAACCCGCTCAGGATACTGCATAGCACCCGGCTTCCTGGGAAAAAGCCAACCATCGTGCCCGCTAGCGCAAGCACGAAAAGTCCACCCGTCGAAAGTACATACCACCAGCTTTTCACTGTGGAATCTTTTGCATACTGCTTCGTGGCGAGGATCAATGCGTGACCAGTTCTCATTACTTACAAGCTCTAGACTTAAACGCATAATGCCGTTTTGTCTATGCCCACCTATCTTATAAGAGTAAGTGTCCGACCACCGCCTTACATCGTTGAGAGCATTTTAAATCGATTCCAATCCATATCATTAAAGCCCCTTAAATAGTTTCATTAATATTGACGCGATCCCATACTACTGCATTACAATCCGATGAACTCAAAGGTCTGAAGCCCGCCGAGGACCCCGGCCGAATTCGGAATTCTATGCATTAGACGGCACCCCCTCCCCCTCTCTTTAATGATCTTCCCTGACAGGGTTATACAGTGTTAAATCCCCTTATTTTAGGACAATCCACATCTAAAAGATACCTTAACTATCAACCTCCCGCAGTAAATTTAAGTTGCATAAAATGCGGAATTGCGCATAATGCTCCCTGTTAGATTGTTTTCTTTGCAGCGCGGTAAATCTCAGGTGGGGAGATCCTCAGTGATGATTTGAAACCCGATTCCCGGGAACGGTTCGCAGGTGGCAGTCGTTTAAAGGAATAATATGAAACTCTACGTTGGTAATCTGTCGTTCAACACGACGGAAAATGAACTCCAGGACCTCTTCGAACAATTCGGCACTGTAAGTGACGTATCGCTCATCACTGACAAAATGACAGGCCGCTCACGCGGTTTTGCATTTGTCACTATGGGTGGCGCTGAAGAAGGCAAAGCAGCTATTGCTGGCTTGAATAACAAAGAAGCCGATGGCCGTAAGCTCACGATCAACGAGGCTCGTCCTCGTGAAGATCGCCCTCAACGCTCGTTCTCGGGCGGCGGTGGCGGTGGTGGTGGCGGCGGACGTCGCTAATTCGACAACTCTTAAACGTCGGGAACGGCTTCCTTTTTGAGGAAGCCGTTCCTTCGTTTTAGTAAACAAACTTAAAAAGGCGATTTCTCGCTGCTTCGCGGTTGCCGACCCGCGATTCGTTCCCTCTCTCGGCATATCGAATCATTTATCTTACTTATGCCCGTACAATCAGACGTCATCGAAATTGAAGGAAAAATTGTCGCTGTGCTCGCAGGCACCATGTTCCATGTGGAAATTGCCAATCAGCACCGCATCCTCGCCCATATCTCGGGCAAGATGAGAAAGCGCTTTATTCGCCTTACTGCCGGTGACCGGGTGAAACTTGAGATGTCTCCCTACGATCTCAATAAGGGACGCATTGTTTATCGTCTCGGTTGATTTGACTTTTCTCTTTTTGAGATAATCTTATCATCGCATTTTCTCATCTCTAAACCTATGCTTCGAATCCCAACGGGCCGCATTAACTGGAAAACAAGCTTGTTCCTGATGGGGACATTGCTCCTCACACTCACCGCAGTTCCTGTTTACCTTTGGAAATTCGGCATTGATTGGATGCAGGCAGGCCTTTTCTTCACGATGTTCATCGCCACGGGACTGAGCATCACCCTCGGCTATCATCGCCTTTTCTCACACCGCGCTTTCAATGCGCATTGGAGTGTTCGGCTTTTCACTCTCATTTTTGGCGCAGCCGCCTTTGAAAACTCTGTCCTGCTCTGGTGCTCTGAGCACCGTAAGCATCATAAACATGTGGATCACGATGAAGATCCCTACGATATCACAAAGGGTTTCTTTCACGCCCATATCGGATGGCTCCTCTTCAAGCTCAAGCCCGAACCTCCCCTCGATAATGTGGCGGATCTCCAAAAAGATCCTCTCGTCGTCTGGCAGGATCGCAATATCTATCTCCTCGGTTTCGTCATGAGCTTCATCGTTCCCGCCATGATTGGATTTCTCTGGAATGGTTGGATCGGTGCATTGGGTGGCTTCCTCCTTGCTGGCGTTGCCCGCGTCACGTGTGTGCAGCACATGACTTTTTGCATTAATTCGCTCTGCCATACCGTTGGCAATCAACCTTACTCTGGCCGTTGTTCCGCACGCGACAGCGGATTCATGGCTCTCTTTACTTTTGGGGAAGGCTACCATAACTACCACCATGAGTTTCAGCACGATTATCGCAACGGTGTAAAGCCATGGCACTTCGATCCCACCAAGTGGACGATCTGGACGCTCTCCCGTTTCGGCCTTGTTAATAATCTCCGTCGCGTTGCCGACGAAAAGATCATCGCCGCTCAGCTAAAAGAAAAAAACCGCCTGAACTCGGGTTATGCAGAAGAAACGACGCTGAAACAAAAATCTGATGGGCTTGGCATTACTGTTCTTACCGGCGGTTCCGATAGTTTGCCTCCCATCTAAAAACTTCCGTTTTCGGTAGTTTTTTTAGCGGTTTTCATAGGGTTCTGGTTTCCAAAATCAGTTCCGTTTGATAAATGATGGCCAAGTGAAATTTCTTTTCTTCTTTTCCGTCTTTTTTTGTGTTTGCGCCGCTATGCTCCTTCAAGGCGCTCCAGGCGAAATTGCTTCGGAACTCACTCCCGCCCAAATCAGCGAGATAAAACAAGGGCATCAGGTTTTTGTCGCTACACCGATTCCAGAATCCGCGTGGCCAAAAACCCGCGTTTACCGTCTCATAGATGCCACTCCCGAAGAAGTGACCGCCGTTTTCTTCAGCTATACGCAATCGCCTCATTTCATTCCAAATGTCAAATCCGCCACCGTCGCCAAACAGAACTCCATCAACGATGTCGAAGTCGAATATGTTCTCGCCGTTCCTCTTCTCAGTGATGAACATTATCGCACGCGTAATATCACCTCTTTAAACGGCGATGGCATGTATCGTGTTGACTGGACTCTTCTCAAGGCCATGCGAACGAAATCCTCTATTGGTCATATGCGAGCAGAACCCTTTGAAAACAAGACCCTCATGTCTTACTGCTCGACGACTGTGCCATTATCCAGCATCGCCTTTTTGCTGAAAAAAATAGCCATGCAGCAGGTTCATGACACCGTTGAGTCGATTGCAAAAGAAGTGGAAAAAGAGAGGAAATCTGAGCCTCCGCTACTTGAAAAAGAAGTCACCCAGCTCCGGGCCGCTCTCGATACCACGGCATCCCCTACGCCCACTCCTGCAAAATAAGGCTGAATTTATCACGTTTTGGATAAATCTTCAGGATTTCCTCTTGTCTGGAAGACGTTCTTTGCAGTAAATTTAAGTTGCGATGAAATCCTCCGTTATTGCCTTTTGTCTTTTGCTCCTGGTATCGACTGCATTTGCAGATTACCAGCAACCGCCTGCATCCGATCAAGGTCCAACCCGTAAACTCGGTCGCGGTCTCAGCAACCTCGCCTTCGGTGTTACCGAACTTCCTCAGTCCTTTGTCGAAGTCAATTACAAGGAAGGCAATGCCGCCATGTTCGGCTACGGATTAACGCGCGGTCTCGGTCGCATGTTTGCCCGCATGGGTTATGGCATTTACGAAATGGCCCTTTTTCCTTTTCCAACTCACGATGGGAAATATACACCTCCTTATAAGAGCAATATTCCCTGGATCAATTCTGGCTTCGGAGAATATCCACCGGAGTTGGGCTTCGAAACTCGCTACTCGTATACCCGATCCTATCCTACCGATCTCTAGGAATTTCCGACGTAGCTCGTTCTCCTAGTCTGCAGAAATCGTAGACTCTGTATCGCTGTCATGGCAGACATAGTTTGCCACGAACTCTTTCCGAAGCTGATCAAACTCTCTCGCTTCCAGTGAAGCGCGTATCTTGCGCATGAGATCGAGATAGAAATAGAGATTGTGTATCGAGACCAGGCGCACGCCAAGAATCTCGTTCGCTTTAAGAAAATGTCGGATCGCACCTCGTGTAAAATGCAGGCAGGCATAACAACCACATCCCTGCTCGATCGGCATCGGATCTTCCGCATAAGACGCATTTTTTAAATTCATGCTTCCTTTCGGGGTAAATGCCGCACCATGCCGTGCAAGTCGCGTGGGCAACACGCAGTCAAACATATCAATTCCACGAGCCACCATTTCCACAAGCTGCGGCGGCGTTCCCAACCCCATGGCATAGCGCGGCTTGTCCTCAGGAAGAAAAGGAACACTACGTTCCACCGCACGAAACATCTCAGCCTCTGGCTCTCCCACACTGACACCACCCACCGCATACCCATCCCAGCCCATTTCTACCAGTGAGCGGGCGCTTTTCTCTCGCAAATCCTCATAGCCTGATCCTTGAACGATTCCAAAAAGCAAGGGACGGCTTTCCTTATCATTCCACCAGTCCTTTGAGCGCTGCGCCCAGCGCAACGTCAGCGCCAGGCTCGTTTCCGCATCCGCATGCGTGCAGGGATGCGGCGGACACTCGTCAAAAGCCATGACAATATCCGCCCCCAGATCGCGTTGAATTTCCATGGATGTTTCCGGACCGATGAAACAAGGGGAGCCGTCAATATGATTTTGAAAAGATACCCCCTCTTCCGCTACTTTCCGCAGCTTCGCGAGTGAAAAGACCTGAAATCCCCCGCTATCGGTAAGAATCGTATGAGGCCATGCCATAAATTTATGAAGGCCACCGAGCTTCGTTACGGTTTTCGTGCCGGGGCGCACAAACAAATGATACGTGTTTCCGAGAATGATTTGGGCCCCCATCTCCTCCATCTCCAGGGGAGTCATAGCCTTGACGGTGCCTTGCGTACCCACAGGCATGAAAATCGGTGTTTCGACAACCCCTCGACGTGTCGTCAATCGCCCACGTCGTGCTTTTGATGAAGAGTCTTTTGCCTGAATCTGGAAATACGAATCCCCACTCACAACTTCCACACCGTCTTTCCAGCAACAATCGTGCGTACAGCCCGACCCTTCATTTGATGGCCGTCAAATGGTGAGTTTTTCGAACGGGAGAGCGATTCTTCCAGTGAAAATTTCCATTCGAGCGAAGGATCGATAAGCGTGATATCTGCCGGTCTTCCAACCCCAAGCGTGCCACGATCCAAATTAAGAAGCTTCGCAGGGTTAGCCGTTAATAACGCAATCAGGTGAGGCAGGTCGATTGCTTTGCGGCCATGAACAAGAATATCACAGAAAAGACCAAACTCGGTTTCCAGCCCCGTAATTCCAAACGGAGCAGCTTCGAATTCGACTTCCTTTTCATACGCCGCGTGAGGCGCATGGTCGCTTCCGAGAATGTTGATCGTGCCATCGGCAATTCCTTCAATCAACATATCGATATCCCTCTCCGTTCGCAGAGGGGGATTCATCTTATAATTCGTATTGTAGCCCCGCACGGAGGAGTCCGTAAGCGCAATGTGGTGCGGACAAACCTCACCGGAAATTTTAATACCCCGTTTACGCGCCTCGCGGATCAGCGGTACACTTCCGCCAGAAGTAAGGTGCTGGCAATGAATGGGACTATTGCAAAGCTCTGCCAATAGAATATTTCGCGATACGATCAATTCCTCCCCGATTCTTGGCCAGCCCGGCAGTCCCAGGCGGACGCTCCAGTCTCCCTCGTGCATCACGCCATTGCTCACCAGCGAGTAATCCTGACAATGATCCATTACCACAAGTCCGAACATTCCGGCGTACTCTACCGCGCGACGCATAATCTCGTGATTCTGGATGCAATGTCCGTCATCAGTAATCGCAACCGCGCCTGCGGCAGCCAATGAACCGATTGGCGCCAGCTCCTCACCTGCCAGTCCCTTGGTAATGGCCCCCGTGCACAAAACATTCACGACTGCGGTCTGTGCGGCTTTTTCCCGAATCCAGGTAAGCGTCCCGGTATTATCCACCGTAGGAGAAGTATTTGGCATGCAGACCACGGTGGTAAATCCTCCCGCTGCCGCTGCGCGTGTCCCGCTTTCGATCGTCTCTTTTGCGGATTGTCCCGGCTCCCGTAGATGCACGTGAATATCGATCAACCCGGGCGCAACGACCAAACCCCTCGCATCGATCACTTCCGCGTTCTCAGGTGCCTTTTTTGAAAAGATACCGTTCTCCACGTAGACATCCTGTACGGCATCAATCCCATTTGCGGGATCGATCACCCGGCCATTGATAATTTTTAAGCCTTTCATTGCAAACCTGCTCCTCCCGCACAGAGATAGAGTACTGCCATTCGTACCGCTAGCCCGTTAGTTACCTGCTCAAGGATGACGCTCTGCGCACCATCTGCCACACTGCTGTCAATTTCAACTCCGCGATTAATCGGCCCAGGGTGCATGATGAGGCATGTCTTTTTCAAACGCTCCGCGCGCGCGCGCGTAAGACCAAAAAGCGAAACATATTCATTCAATCCTGGAAAATATTCCTTTCGTTGGCGCTCATGCTGGATACGAAGCAGATTCACCACATCCGCAGATTCCAGAACATCATCGAGCTTATGAGAAACAGATACTCCCATTGTCTCAAAGGAACGTGGCACCAGTGTTGTTGGCCCCACCAGCGTCACTTTCGCGCCGAGTTTTATCAGCGCATGAATATTGGATCGCGCCACGCGACTGAAAAGAATGTCACCCACAATAAGGACGTGTATGCCTTTGAGGCTCTCAAACTTCTCATGAATCGTAAAAACATCGAGTAGTCCCTGCGTCGGATGCTCGTGTGCGCCATCCCCCGCGTTGATCACGCTTCCCTCAAGACGCTCCGCCAGAAATTGTGAAGCCCCAGCATAGGAATGTCGCAAAACAATAATGTCCGCGCGCAAAGCTTCGAGATTTTTGGCCGTATCCTTCAGTGTCTCGCCTTTAGTGAGACTGGATGCACTCGCATTAATATTAATGACATCCGCACTGAGCCGCATCGCTGCAAGCTCGAAGGACGCACGGGTCCTCGTGCTCGGCTCCACGAAGAGATTCACCATCGTTTTACCACGAAGCGCGGGGACTTTTTTTAGATTGCGCTTCCCCACGCCCTTAAATGCCTTCGCAGTTTCAAGAATGAGGCGGATTTCGTCTGCACTCAGTTCGTCCAGTCCGATCAGATCTTTGCGCGTCCATGAACTCATGATTTTAACACGGATACAGAATCCGCCACTCCATCAGTATTTTCAAAACGCACGGAAATTTTTTCTTCGCGGGATGTCGGGAGATTTTTTCCCACATAGTCCGCACGGATCGGAAGTTCGCGGTGCCCACGATCTACCAACACCGCAAGCTCTATGCGCAGTGGACGACCAAAGGACGAAAGAGCATCCATTGCCGCGCGGCAGGTTCTTCCCGTAAATAAAACATCGTCCACCAAAATGACATTCCGGTTATCCAGATCCAATGGAAGCTGTGTTTCCTGAATCGCTGTCATCCTGCCACGTGTTGATAAATCATCGCGATGCATGGAAATATCCAGCACGCCAAACGAAGGCTCTACCTTTTCAATCTCGGCAATGTATTTTACCAGTCGTTTGGCAACTTCCACGCCATGCGTGGGGATACCCAGAATAACGAGTTGGGAAAGCTCGGGATGTCGCTCAATGATTTCGTGTGCGATTCTGCGGATCGCTTTACGAATGGCTTCCGCGTCCATGGAAAGGGTCGCGGTGGTTTCTTTGCTTATTTTTTTTGTTTCGCTCATTCCTTTTCGATCTCACAGGACCGTTTTAAAGGTTTAATTAAAGTTCAGTCCGATTGTTTATGCCGTTGCTGAAGCGTTGTCGAGCGTTCCGACCGCCAGCCGGATCGATGTCTGATAATCCAATCCAGCAGTGCGCGCTCAAATCCTATGTCATGCCCAGCCTTCTCACTTTCAAACCATTTGTGACGTAGAATTTCTTCTCTCTCCACTAAAAATTCCCTGTAAAGATTCGAGTTTTTTACGAGGTCGGAGTTTTCCGATTTCAAACCATCCATTGTTTCGGAGTATGCCATGCGCTTATCCATTCGTCAACTGAGTTACTAAATCCCTCATAACAAGGAGATTATGCATTCCTCTCTACTTTATTCCGAATACTCTGTGCGATCTTTATAAAACTTTGGGCCGTTGCGCTGTCTGGGTATTTTTGAATAGCCGGACACCCCATATCCCCCGCTTCGCGGATACTCATTTCAATGGGAATTTCCCCGAGAAGCGGAACCTGAAGCCTCGCCGCCTCTCGTTGCCCACCACCGGAGCCAAAAATATCATACCGCACATTATCGGAAGGCGATTGGAAATAACTCATGTTCTCCACAATCCCAAGGATGTTCACCCCGGTCTTTGAAAACATCGCCACCGCTTTGCGTGCATCCGCAAGAGCCACCTCCTGAGGAGTCGTCACAATCACTGCCCCCGCAAGGGAAACAGTCTGTACAATCGTTAATTGAATATCTCCCGTTCCCGGAGGAAGATCTAAAATCAGGTAATCAAGATTTCCCCATAATACCTGTCGTAAAAACTGTTGCGTGTATCGGGTAACCATCGGCCCACGAAGCACAGCCGGGGAATCGTCCGATAAAAGAAACCCCATGGACATAAGGCGAAGACCGTAGCGCTCGATTGGAATGATGCGGTTCTCCTCATCCGCTGTAGGTTTCTCATTCGAGCCAAACATCATTGCGATGCTTGGCCCGTAAAGATCACAATCACATACTCCTGTGGCCGCGCCAGTTTGTTGCAGAGCGATCGCAAGATTAGCTGCGACGGTGGATTTTCCCACACCGCCTTTTCCACTCGCAACTGCGATGATGTGTTTTACTCCTTCAACCGGAGCAGCCACCGAACTAGTCGGTGCCGCAGGCGCCTGAATATCAATCTTCACTTCCACTCGGGAAATACCAGGAAGCGATTGAACTACTTTTTTGGTCTCTTCCTGAATCTGTCGTGCAATGGCCGGTTCATTTGTAGTCAATACCATTTGAATATCCACCAAATCTCCTTGCACCTGAACTTCCTTTACGAGGCCGAAGGATATGATGTCCCGGCTAAACCCTGGATATTTGACCGCCTTAAGCGATTCGAGAACGGTGGATTGATTGGTTTCAGTCATAATAAAAGATATTTCAGCTTTATCTGTAACGGGGATGATCAACTGACTCTCGAAAAAAGCAATCGCACAATTTGTAAATCCCCTTAATCGTTGTGTCAGACCTACCGTGCGCTAAACTTCCGTCTCAAATGGCTGGGAAGAATACCCAGTTCCTCGCGGTATTTACTGATCGTACGCCGTGCAATAGGAATGCCTTTTTCCACCAGCAATTCACCGATCGCCTGATCGCTGAGTGGCTTTGTGGAGCTTTCCTTTTCAATCAATTGCGCAATCATGCTTTGCACGCTCTTATTGCTTACGGTTTCACCGTCCTTTGAGTTATACCCGGAGGCAAAAAAGTATTTCATTTCGAAAAGCCCATGCGGCGTGGAAATATACTTCCCCGCTACCGCGCGACTGATCGTTGTTTCATGCACGCCGATATTCCCGGCTACTTCCGCCATGGTCATCGGATGTAAGTATGCTACGCCCTTTTCAAAAAAATCTTTTTGCCGCTCCGCAATAACCTTCCCAATTCGCAAGAGAGTTCCCTGCCTTTGCTGGATACAACGTATGAAAAATTTCCCCTCGCGAATTTTGTCCTGAAGATATCCTCGCAACTCCCCGGAAGTGTCGGGCGTGGAAAGCATGTCCTTATAGGTATTTCCGATTCGGAGCGCGGGAATCTGACGGTCATTCAAAATTACCTGCCACTGATCGCCATCCCACTCTATGGTCAAATCCGCAGAAACAATTTGATCCGCCTGGCTCGAAAAATTGCGTCCCGGGCTGGGATTGAGAAGCGCGATTTCTTCCGCTGCCTCCTGTACTTCCTCCACCTTCACATGAAGATGCTTCGCGATTTCCGGGAGCTTCTTACGGGCTAATTGATCCAGATAGTTTTCCACAATCCGGTATTCAAAACTCTCTTGTCGGCCCTTTCGCTTTAATTGAATCAAAAGGCATTCCCTCAGATCTCTTGCAGCCACACCCGCAGGATCAAAGCTCTGGATTTCCTGCAGCACTTTACGCACATCATCGAACTCCACATGAAGTTGCAGCGCAATTTCTTCCAGAGTGCTAAGAAGATAACCCTCCTCATTGAGATTACCGATCAGTGCTTCGCCGATTTTTCGCCGATTTGGATCGAGGTCTGTCGTGGAAAGCTGCTCCAAAAGATGCTCCTGCAAAGTAGGATTCGCGGAAAGCGATTCAAAGAAATGCTGGCGTCGTTCCTCTGCATTATAATCTCTCTGCTCCGGAGGCGCCTGAACCAGCCAATCCCGCCACTCATCCTCTAATCCATTGTCCTTCTCCTCAAGATCTGGCACTGTATCTTCTGTTTGCACGGGCTCTTCCTCCAGCATCGGATTCGTTTGCAACTCCTGCTCGACCATTTGTCGGAGCTCAGTAATCGGTGCCTGCAATACGTTTAGGCTCTGCCGCATTTGCGGCGACAGGACATGCTGAAGTCCAATCTGTTGAGACTGTTCGATCTGTGCCATGAGCCTTTAGTTTCGAAGGTTTTCAGCAACCAACAAGCGAAAACCCTTGCCAAAAATAGCCGCCTGAATCGCAAAAAAGCTTAAAAAGTTGCGGCCTACCCATTCTTCGTGTATCCCTACCCACTCTTGCCCTGTGGTGTAACGGTAACACAGCGCCCTTTGGAGGCGTTATTCATGGTTCGAATCCATGCGGGGCAGCCACTTTTCAGACTTTAACGGCCTAAATAACGCCCGCGCTCTGAAGAATGGAAATGGAGGATGGCTCCGGAGTTTCACCATCTTCCGGCATGACTTTTGTGCGCTGTTTCGCGATCAGCATATAAATCGAAGGCACTACAAATAAGGTAAAAAATGTTCCAATGATCATTCCCGTAACGAGTACGATACCGATACTGTTTCGCGCACCGGCGCCGGGGCCCTTGGCAAGGATCAACGGAAAATGCCCTGCTACAGTGGCAACCGAAGTCATCAGAATCGGGCGCAAACGCGTCGCTCCCGCCTCGATGACGGCCTGCAATTTATCCATTCCGGTTTCCTGCAGGTGATTTGCAAACTCAACGATGAGAATTCCATTTTTCGCGACAAGACCAATCAGGGTTATGAAGCCCACCTGACTGTAAATATTCCAACTGGTAAAATTGAGAAAACAAAATACCAGCGCGCCCGATAATGCGAGCGGCACGGAGCCAAGAAGAATGATGAAAGGGTCGCGAAAACTTTCAAATTGCGCGGCAAGAACGAGAAAAATCAGGATGAAGGAAATCGCCATGGTACCCGCGAGCTTGTTGCCTTCAGCCTTGTATTGTCTGGCACCACTTGCGTAATCGACCATATAACCCTGCGGAAGGATTTTTGCGGCCTCTTCATCCATGACCTGCAATGCGGTGCCAAGTGAGGTGCCCGGCATTAATGCAGCCTGGACGGTCGCCGAATTCAACTGCTGGAAACGCTTCAGCTCTCGCGGTTGGGTGGTGTATTTGATCGAGGCAAAGGTGGAAAGGGGCACGAGTTGCCCCGTGGGACCGCTGACATAGATATTTTCAAGTTGCTCGGCATTCAGGCGATCTTTGCGTTTGATTTGTGGGATGACCTTGTAGCTGTATCCCTGAATGCTGAAACGATTGATGTAATTCCCGCCGAGCATGGTGGAGAGATCGCTGCCAATCTTACCAAGGTCCACCCCGAGGGAGCGTACCTTGTCTCGATCGAAAACAATTTCCGCCTGTGGCTGATCGAATTTTACGTCCACATCACCAAACATAAAAATGTGTTTTCCGAGAGCCGTCTGAAGAAGCTGGTTCGCAAGCTGGCTCAACAATTGGGGTTCGGCAGTGGAGCAAATTACAAATTCCACATCGTAATCGCTTCCACCGGGCAGCGGCTTCGGCGCGACGGGAAATATCCTGACTCCCGGAATAGTGCTCAGTTTTTGAGCAGCCTCCATCTTTATCTGTTCGATCGTTCGCTTTCGCTGGTTCCACGGCTTTGTCACCATGCCGCCAAATCCGCCGGTGGGATTAGTCAACTGAAATGTATGCTCCGTCTCGGGAAGCGAGGCGTAAACATCATTGATCTTATTCGCAAAAAGAAGCGTTTGATCAATGGTGGAATTCGCCTGCCCAAGGACAATACTGAACATGAATCCCTGATCTTCGTTGGGGGCCAATTCCTTTTGCGCAAACATGAAAAAGATGCCCCCCATCAACACCACCACCAGTGAAATACTTAAAATTAGCGGTCGATAACTTAGCGTCCGCTCCAGGGTGCGCCGATATGACGCCTTCAAAAATTCGAAGCGATGATTGATCCACCCGGCATAACCCTTCTGCGTATCTCCAGCGCGCAAGAGCCTGGAGCCCATCATGGGAGACAATGTCAACGCAACCACTCCGGAAATAATGACTGCTCCGGATAGGGTAAGCGCAAATTCACGGAAAAGCGCTCCGGTCAATCCGCCTTGAAATCCGATTGGGGCATAGACGGCGGCAAGCGTGATCGTCATCGCGATAATCGGGCCCGTCAATTCTCGCGCAGCCTTGATGGCCGCTTGAAACGGATTCTCTCCCAGGTGCAGATGCCGCTCTATGTTTTCCACCACGACAATCGCGTCATCCACGACAAGACCGACCGAAAGCACGATGGCGAGCAGTGTAAGCAGGTTAATCGTGAAGCCCGCAATCAGCATGAGAAACGCCGCGCCAATCAGCGATACCGGAATGGCGACGACCGGGATAATGACAGCACGTACCGATCCCAGGAAGAGAAAGATCACAATGATCACGATCACCAGGGTTTCCATCAGGGTCTTCACGACATCGTGGATCGCACTGTCGATATAGACCGTGGAATCGTAGGCGACCTTCGCATTCATGCCGGCGGGAAGCTGTACTTTAATGTCGGGTAACGCCTCACGGACTTTGCGCACGACATCCAGGGAGTTTGCCGTGGGCAGCACCCAGACTCCCACGAAGGTTGCCTTTTCTCCCGAAAAGCGCACATCTTCGTCGTAGCTTTCCGCACCGAGTTCGACATCCGCAATTTCACCGAGACGGACGATGACACCCTTGTCCTGCTTGACGACCAGGTCACGAAACTCCTCTGGCGAGCGCAGATCGGTATTCGCGGCAAGATTGATACTGATCATTGATCCCTTGGTCTTGCCCAATGCAGAAAGATAATTGTTTCCCCGCAACGCATTGGCGACATCGCCCGGGGAAATATTAAGCCCTGCCATTTTTTCCGGTTTCATCCAGATGCGCATGGCGAAAGTACGGGCACCGAGAATATCCGCGCGCTGAACGCCGTTGATCGCCGTAAGCTTGGGCTGCACGACGCGTGTGAGATAATCGGTAATCTGGTTCTGATCGAGATCCTTCGAATAGAAACTTAGATACATGGCCGCAATGCGATCATCCGCAGTCTGAAGCTGGATCTTGGGCGCTTCGGCCTCTGGGGGAAGATCATTTCGCACCTGTGCGACCTTCGCCTGGATTTGTGTGAGGGCGGCATTCGCATCGTAGTTCAGCTTGAGATGCACATTGATCGTGCTGAGACCCTGCGCGCTGGAGGAATCGATGTAATCAATGCCATCCGCGCTTGCGATGACGCGTTCCAATGGCACGGTGATAAATCCGCGCACGAGATCGGCATTCGCGCCGACATAGACCGTCGTGACCTGAATGACGGCAATATCGCTGCGCGGATACTGCCGCACATTCAGAATACGGATGGACTGAAATCCCGCGAGCAGGATGACGAGACTCACCACCGTCGCCAGCACCGGACGCTTGATAAAAAGATCGGTAAGTTTCATCAGGTATCTTCAGGCTTGGGGTTCGGGTCATTCGGCACCTTGATATCGTTATTCACAAGCACCTTTGCACCATTGCGAAGTTTGAAAACACCAGAAGTCACTACTTCCTGCCCCGTCCGAAGGCCGGAAAGAATTGCAATTTGATCACCTCGCGTTTGCCCGGTCTTCACGAATACCTGTTTTACAGTCTTGGAAATCTTTCCGTCAGGCCCTTTGGTATCCTCAATCACATAGACGGAATTACCGTAAGGCGCATAGCTAATTGACGAGGAAGGAATGACGATGACGTGGCTTACAGGCATGGGCACGTCGATATCCACAAACATTCCGGGACGCAATTTGTCATTGGTATTACAAATCGTCCCCTGCACCTGAATATTGCGCGTCGATTCATCCACCATGGAATTGATCGCATTCAGGGTCCCCTTGAAATTTTCATCTCCGATGCCCTTGACTTTGACATCAACGGTCGCACCGATCTTCAAACTTTCCAGAAATTGCTGTGGCACGGCAAAATTCACGTAAATCGGATCGAGGGATTGAAGCGGCACGACTTTCTTGCCGCTCTCGATATATTCTCCGACATTGACTTCCCGAATTCCCAGAACTCCATCGAACGGAGCGCGGATGGTTTTCCGGTCTATCGCGGCCTGCATCTCGTGCATATGCGCCAGAGCCTGCTGGTACTCGGCCACGACGGCGTCATAATCTGATTTGGCGCTTACGCGTTTGGCATACAGATCGTTGGTACGCTGCATGTTTAGTTCCGTAAGCTTGAGCTTGGCCTGAGCGGAAGCCATCTGTGTCTGCTCCTGCCGTGTATCGATCTGCACAAGCAGATCCCCTTTTTTAACATGCGCGCCCGACTCAAAAGCAATTTGCGCCACCATACCGGGAAGATCCGAGGTCACCACCACGCCATTGACTGCCTGCAAACTGCCTACTGCTTTCAATACCGGTTTCCACTCTTCCTCTTTCACGGTCATTGAGGTCACCGCTTCCGGCGGCATTTCAAATTTCATGTGCATCAGTCCCCAGATTTGAAACCCTTTGAAACCGAGCAGGCCGACAATGACTGCCACCGTAATTGCTACCGACCGTCGAATCACCTTTTTTCTGTTTGCCAGTTCGTCGTCTGTTTTATTTTCAGTTTGAATATTCATTTGGAAGACTGTTCCTTCCGCGCAAGTTCTGTTTTGATTTTCTGCATGGAAGCGACGATACGTTTCCGCTCCTCCTCGCGAAGGACACTGGTCATTTGAGAAATGCATTTAAAGTAGCCCGGTGTCATTCGGGCAAGCAGACTCTTTCCTTTTTTGCTTAATTTCACAAAAATCACACGTCGGTCTTCTTTTCCAATGATTCGCTCGATAAGTCCCTGCCGCTCGAGTGCATCCAGAAGCCCCGTCATGGTCGCCTTGCTTACCGCCGCCCTGTCCGCAATATCTGAAGACTTTACACTGCCTTCCTCCGCTATGCTTAATAGTTTCAACACCACGAAACGCGCCTGACTGAGATCATATTTCGCCAGATACGCCTCTTCCTTCTCAGAAAGCAGATCGACGATATGGATGAGATTAAGATAAACCTCGCAGGCCGAAGGATCCAACTCGGGATACAATTGTGCGGCCTCAATCAGGCACTCATAGCGAGGCAACTCTTTTAATGGCAAACGTCTCATCATGGCTCTTATTATTGTTAATCAAGCTGAAAGCTTAGCGGATTAATAATAAGGCTACATACTATCGGCAAGGGAAATTTTGATTTCCTCTTATATTTCTCCAAAAAACTTACTTTATAGGTGCTCGCCTGCCATCACATCTGTCTGCGCAAACGGAATCGCCAGGGGATCAAGTGTCAGCGAATTATCGTGATCCAGATAGTCTGAACAGATCTTGAAAAAATCCTCTTCGTTATCCACACGACGGATGCGATGTAAAAACTCTCCGGTCGGCTCCACTCCGAGGCCGATAAAATTAAGATACTTCTTCATCTTTTGAACCTGGACCTTTCCAGAAATATCAGACGGACGCGTCGCTGCATAAAGCGCATGGATATAAGCAAGAACGTCTTTACCCTTGATAGAAGTGAGCGGTTCTCCGGCTTGAAATTGACGGATCTGTGTAAAAACCCAGGGATTTCGAATCGCTCCGCGTCCGATCATCAGCCCGCGAGCGCCGGTAATTGAAAGAACATCATGCGCTTTTTGCGCGGAATAAATATTTCCATTCGCCAATACAGGACAGGACAGCTCGGCTACAGCCTTCGCAATAAAGTCATAATGAACCTCACTGCGGTAGGCTTCCTTTACCGTCCGGCCATGCACGGTCACAAGGTCAAGCTCATGGCGACTGAATACCCGAAGCAGTTCATCAAAGATTGCAGGAGAATCGAACCCCAGGCGTGTCTTGACGGTAAAGGGAATGCTCACCGCGTCACGCAATGCACCGAGAATCGCATCCACTTTCTGAAGATCACGAAGCAATCCCCCACCCGCACATTTTTTATAAACAACGGGAGCGGGACATCCGAGATTCAAGTCGATCGCAGCCACGGCATGTTCCTGCAATTCCACAGCCGTCCGGACGAGAGAGGGAATATGATTCCCGATCATCTGGGCAATCGCGGGACGACCGGTCGGATTTTCCACGATGGAGCGCAAAATAGGTTTTTCCAGCCGCGACCCATCGTAAACACGAAAATATTCCGTAAAATAGATATCCGGCCCGCCATAGGAAGCCATGAGTTTCCAGAAAGGCAGATCTGTCACATCCTGCATGGGAGCAAGCGCGAGCAGCGGCTTATCGCTCGCCAGCAAATCCTGAAATGCCTGTGCGTTACTCATTATCTCTTATCCATGTAAGGGCGTTTTTCGCCGCAAAGGTCCCCGTGGCGAAGCACCCTTGCATAAGATAACCGCCCGTCGGAGCCTCCCAATCAATCATCTCCCCTGCAACAAAAACTCCCGGCATTTTTTTCAGCATAAGATCCTGATTAATCTCCGACCATGCAACGCCACCAGCAGAAGAAATCGCTTCTGCAATCGGACGCGGATGGAGAAGTCCAAGAGGGCAGCATTTTACGATCTTTGCCAAAGACTCGACAGACGCTTTCACCGCCTCGCCGTGTAGCGAGGTAAGAACGGCTACAGCTCCCTCACTCAAGCGCCAGCGGCGTGAGGCCTCGGAAAGAAAATCGCGTTTCACGGATTCCATTTTCTTAATAAGCTGCTCGACGCTGGTATCCGGCTTAAAATCGATGAGCAGAAAGGGTATTTCCATTTTCTTTAAAATCGGCCCAAGTTTATAAATCGCGCCGCCTTCCAATCCATATTTTGTAATTAGAAGTTCCCCTGCTTCTTTTTCGAAACCCACCTGAATCGTGACATTTTTTAAGGGTAATCCTTCTGCCCGGGACATTACTGCCTCAGGCCATGCGACTTCCCACCCGCAATTAGCGGCGCTTAATGGGACTATATTTATCCCAGCATCTTTAAGCGTTTTCACCCATTTCCCATCCGAGCCCGTTCCCGGCCATGATCCTCCACCCAGTGCAAGAATTGCAGTTTTCGTAGAATAGGAACGCACTCCCTCAGGAGTTTCAAAATCAATCTGCATTCCAGAATCGGAATGAATACCCGTCCAATAATGCCGCGTGGCAAACTTCACCCCGAGACCGCGTAACTTTTGGATCCACCGACGCAATAGTGGCGCCGCTTTCATTTCGCGGGGATAAATTCTGCCCGTGGATGCGGCAAAAGTTTCTATCCCAAGATTTGCTGACCAATTACGAAGGGAGTCAGGAGGAAACTGCTCAAGAATCGATTTCCAAAATTCCGCAGGAAAGTCCGTCCCCTGATATCGCGAAGTAAAAGCCTCAAAATCCTCGGTATTGGTAATATTCAGTCCCCCCACTCCGGCGACGAGAAATTTACGCCCCACGGATGGCCTGGCATCAAATACCGTTACCTGCCGGCCTGCCTCAGCGGCGACTTCCGCTGCGCGCAATCCCGCAGGGCCTCCGCCGATGATCGCAATATCCATATTTAGAGGGACATATACCCCTGTAAGCGGGCCGCAAACAGAGAAAAAACGATGCTCCCGTTGCGTTTCGACGAAAAATGACTAAAATGCGCCGGTGCTGACGATCCGTAATCTAAAGAAAACCCTAGGGGGAAGAACGCTTTTTGAAAAAGCGGCTATGCAGGTGAACTATGGCGAGCGTGTTGCCCTTGTGGGTCCAAACGGCGCAGGAAAGTCCACGCTCTTTTCGCTTATCCTAAAAAAAGACACCCCCGATGAAGGCACCATAGACCGTGACGAGTGGACGATGATCGGTTATCTCGCACAGGAAGGCGAAGTGCTCGGCACTGAAACCGTGCTCGATGTCGCCACAGGCCGTGCAAACGAACTTCCCGCTCTCGAGAAACGTCTTCACGAAATCGAGGCTACGGGAGATGTATCCAGTGCTGAATATCAGGAAACGCATGCAAAATACGATGCGCTGAATGATCCTAAAGTCGAAGCCAAGGCGAAAAAAATGCTCAATGGTCTCGGCTACAAGGAACAGGATTTCTCCCGCTCCGCGAATGAAATGAGCGGCGGATGGATCATGCGGGCTCACCTGGCGCGACTCCTCGTCATGGAGCCCGATCTGTTGCTTCTTGATGAGCCGACAAACCATCTCGATCTTCTTTCGCTCCTCTGGCTGCAGGGATATCTGAAAACCTACTCGGGCGCAGTGCTTCTCATTTCACACGATCGCCAGTTCATCGATGAGATCGTGGAAACCGTCTATGAAATTTCCGAACAAAAGCTGATCACCTATAAAGGCAACTACTCGGATTACCTTGTCCAACGCGAAGCGAATTATAATCAACAGCTCGCTTCTTTTAAAAACCAACAGAAGGAGATTCAGAATCTCCAGGATTTCGCAGATCGTTTCCGTCAGGTTGCGTCAAAGGCCTCCCAGGCGCAAAGTAAGCTCAAACAGATCGAACGCATGGAGCTGATCGAAAAACCGACAGCGCCGAAGAAACCTTTCCGTTTTCAGATTCCACAACCACCGCGTGGCGGCCAACGCATCATGACGTTGGAAGGAATCCATATGTCCTATGGTGAGCATAAGGTTTATACGGGGCTCGATCTTACCGTGGAGCGCGACGAGCGCACCGTGCTGGTAGGCCCGAACGGCGCTGGAAAATCCACGCTGTTAAAAATTCTCGCCGGAGTCCTTGAGTTTCAAAAAGGAAACCGCAAATGCGGACACAACGCCAAGGTCGGTTACTTCAGTCAACATCGCTCCGCGACACTCGATCCTAAGAAGTCCGTCCTCGAAGAAGTTATGGCCAGCAATGGAATGCTTCGCGAAGACGAAGCCCGTGCCGTTCTCGGTTCCTTCCTTTTCCGCAAGGATGAGATTTACAAAAAGACCGATATCTTAAGCGGTGGTGAAAAGACCCGATTGAATATCATCAAGTTTCTCGTCGATCCGCCGAATCTTCTGCTCATGGATGAACCGACGACACACCTTGATATTATTACCGTAGAATCGTTGATCCTCGCTCTTGAGAATTATGAAGGCACGCTTGTTTTCATCTCGCACGATGTCCATTTCATTCGAAAGCTGGCTACAAAGGTACTGCATGTCAAAGACGGTGCGGTAACCCCCTACCCCGGCGGATACGACTACTTCCTGGAAAAAACCGGCGCACTCGACAATGAGCGCGCCGCGCTTACCGCAGGCTAGGATTACTTCTTCAGCTCGACGAAGGAAGCCTTTCCATTACGATCAAACAGGTTGACCGCACGAACCGCCAGCCGGTTTGTACCCGGATGAAGATTCCAGTCATAAGCAGCGAGAGCATTCTCAGAATCTTTAATCTCCGCTGGAACAGGATTCCAATCACCATTATCAATCTGGACTTCGAAGTTTTTAAAATTCGGCGTGAAGGTTTCCGAAGTGACGCGCAATACATCCGCCTTCGTCGTAGCAGTAAGTGAAAGCTGAGACTGATTAAGCGTCCAAAACAAGTCACCACGACGGTTAGTTTTCAGAGGAATGTTTGGAATCGCAGCATCCGCGAATTCGCTCTTCCACCAATACTGCGCACTGGAGTGATAATTATCACACCCCTGGAACTCCTCCCACGGCTCAAGCTGATCGAGATAGTTATTCCTCGGTGGATAGAGAAATCTTTTCGCAACCAGATAAGTCATCGGATAGAGGCGTGGCTGCAGAACCTGACTCTTGCCATCGATATCCGAGTAATACACTTGAGTGACTTCATCAATTTTGTCCTTTTTCTCCAGGGCAGCTTTGTGAAATGCATTGTGCAACTCCAGCATATCGAGCGGCACTTTCGTTGTCGTATCAATATAATGTGCGGAATCGTGCGTTGGCTTCACTGCAGCCTCGACATCCATTACCGCCCATTTCCCATACTCATCAGACCAGACATCCGCGATACAATGATTCTGAAGAATCAAAGTGCGCGCATTGAAACCAAGAGCCTCTGCGCATTGCGTAAATGCAACACCATATTGCACACACATGCCGTGATGACCTTCGGGCGCACCAAGAATATCGAGCGCATTCCACACTCGCTCATAAGGACCGTTATCATTTTGAGGCCATTGATTACGAACCCAGTTCCGCAATAGCACAAGTTGCTCGAACTGCGTTTTCCCCGGAGCAATCACTTCATCAAGTTTGTAGCGATCGCGTAACTCCTGAAGTTTTTTCGACTTCGATTGGTAAGCAAATGGAAGACTAGTGCGAATGATACGCTGATTCTCAAATTTCTCAATGCTCGCTCCACTGACTGCGGCATCAGCGAGAATATTCACTTTCGCATTCATGCTGACCTGGCTGAGTGTGGAGGTTGCGAGACGATTATTTGTGGAAAGTGTTGCTCGCCACTGAACATAACGTGCGGGAGAGAGAGATTGTGGCGAAGTCCACTTCGACCATTTAGCGTCTGGCAAACTCGTAATCCCAGAACGAGCTTCAAGAAGAATGTTCGATTCTTTAGGAGATGAAGTTTTTGCTTCTAGGCTCACGTTTTTGATATCAAGCAAAGGCGCGATTTCGTTTTTGTTTTCAGGATTCGCGAGATCGATCACCGGAGAAGTCATCGTTCCTCTTGCAGGATAACGCGTGAGACCAATATTTACATAAAACTCACCCTGCTGGCAGACCTTCCATGTCTTGCCACCATCATTGGATGTCCAGCTATGCGAACCCGGCTTTTTCTCCATATCGATACAGCATGAAGAACCAGCTTCGAAGATAAGAACATTCTCGCCTTTGCGTAATGCTGAAGTATCCACTTCCGCTTTGATCCAGCCTCCATGATGCGTGAAAGGTCCGAACTTTAATGGTTGCCCATTAAGAGTCGCCGTCCCCGCAGTGCCACGGAAGAAATAGAACGCTACTTTTTCAGCGACAGGAGAATCCAAATTGAAAGTGCGTTTCCCAAAGAAGGCTGCGGTAAAGTACGTAGGATCGGTGACTCCCGGATAAGATTTTCCAGGAGCAAGTTTATCCCCTGTGGTTTCCGCGATAACCTCTTCTTTGACTAACTGTACAGAATTTCCATCTACCTCGATACTGAGATCCCGTGTGCAGGAATCAAAATCTGCCTTGGAATTAAAAATCCGCGAAATCGTCAACGACTTCGCGGAATCAGCAGCTACTGCAAATGTAGCAAGAAGGTATAACGTCAGACAGGAAAGCAAGGGGCTCATTATCCGCATTCCGTAATAAACACGGAATGCGTTTTATGACCAATGGAATTCTTTTCCTTCACAGGCGATCTACACCTGACAAGCGAACTAAAATGCCACTGTGGTACGCAGTCCCAATACAAGGGAACTTGGCGAGCCGACATTACCACCTGGATTTACAATATATTGAAGATCAGGCTGTAAGCTCCACCATGGAGTAATATTGATCTTATAAGTCGCTTCCAGGACGTTCTCCCCATAGGCGGCAGGCCCATCCTGGTACTGCTGGGCGCTACTAAAATCAGAACTGATAAAAGAACGGGAAAAAGCAATACCAACAACGTCAGCATCGCGTCCGGGGACAAAGCCTATGAAGTTTAAGCCCGTGTCGATATATCCACTGATAAAGCTGACATTTGCCGGTGCAAAACCACCTCGCATGAAGAATCCGACTGTATGTCCGCCCGCTTTATATAGCTCCTGGTCGAGAACACCGTAGAATCCGTATTCCGCTCCCGAGCCACGAACTGGAGTGCCTTTCGTGGCATTTAGTGCCTGCGAGTTCCAGGTGCTGAAGTTTGCGGTATGCACGAAGTTACCCAGCTTTAAAGTCGTATGCAGGCCGCGATCGCCGGGTGATTGATTCAGCAAAAAACCGACTTCCGAGAACATCAAGGCTCCTGCGCTGGCGTTATACTTGAAGTTAAATCCAGTTGTATTGACGTCCTGATCACCGGAATTTCCGTAAAAAAGACCCGTCTGCAAATAAAACTTCGAAGTGGGCTGCACAAACAAACGAACTGCAGGAGCAGCCTCTGGATATACCGGAGCATTAGGAAGATTTGCGCCGACAAGCGTGAACGCGCCAAAAGTACCGTTGATAAATAGAGAGGAATACGTCGAAGTGAAAAACTCCGCATCCGCCGCTATGAGACCGACCTTTATATTCGCACGCTTACGCCAGAATGCCTGATCGAGCCACATTTCCTGCACGCGGAAAGTATTAAAGCCCTGAATATTGCTCGTGTTACTGAAATCGCCGACATACTTCTCCGAGATTCCCTGTCCATAGATCCAAAGAAAGTTCGTATGGAAGGTAGCATCTTTCCAGAACCCGGTAAGTCGTTCGAGATCGACATCTCCTGCGAGGTTGAAAATTCCATCCGTGGCTGCACCTTGCTTAATACCGCCAGCGACGTTACCCATAACTTCCGCGATGTAAGTCGGAGAAATACTGATTCCCTTATAAAGAAGCTGGTTACGATAATCCCCCAGATCGCCTAGCAGGGCTTCACGTTCCCAGATTGTGCCGGGAGTGTAGTTCAACCCATCCACGCCCTGGGTCTGCGCATCAAGCGGGGCGCCACCGGGAGCTTGTTGACTGGCTGGCAAGAGAAGGTTTGTTGCTGCATGCGAGGTGAAAACCTCACAGGCAAGTAGGCCGGCAGTTATAATAGTACGTAAGTATGGATGGCGTTTCATGAGGTTAAGGTAAATTAGATGCGAGCAGCGAGCGGATGTGGTGCCGTCTGCTCGGCTTCGATACGACGTTGTCGTCTAAACGAGGACCATCGTGTAAACAGCCACGCACCGCCGACGTAGGCCAAGGTGGCAAAAGGAATCAGTATTCCCTCCCAGCTTGGGTAAAGGCCAAACCAAAGACCGACCCAATTCGGAAGATGCAGATGCGGGATGGGATGAATCGGAAGCCAACCCACGGTCTGGAAAAGACGAACGGTAGAACCGACAAAAGTCACCATGATCGAGACAACAAGAAGCCCCGTGAAAACGAGCATTTTCCGATAAGGTAATTTCACGCCATAGCGGAAAGTGAGCAGCCCAATTCCCCCGATGAAAAAGCAGGCAGCTACTCCGCCCAATACAACGGCCTGAATATTTCCTTCGAGCAGAAGCGACTGCAGGAACAGCGCTGTCTCAAAACCTTCGCGATAAACCGTAAGGAAGCCGACTCCCAATAATGCCAGCCATTCCCAACGCGGGCTGACTCCCGTCGCGGATTTGGAAAGTGAACGAAGGCGTGAATTCCAACCCGCCCAGTAAAATTTATGAAACACCCAGTTTGTAACAATAAGTAGAATGATGACGGCCAGAATTGAAACAACAGATTCAAGACGCTCCCCGTATTGCGTGAGGGAAGTAATGATAGTGCGCGAAAGCCAAAAAGTAAGAGCCGTTGCAATAAGCGCAAGAATTGCTCCCTGAGCAATTCCACGTCGTGTGGATGTTTGCTCCGCGCCACGAAGTCCGGCGAGAAGGGCAGTCAGGATAACCACCGCCTCAAGACCTTCGCGCGATACAATGCCGAAAGCCGTTACCGTAATCGTCGTGGGAGAAACAGAAACTTTCAAAACCTCCACGCTTTGATCGAGCAAATTTATACAGCGTTCGTAAGCCGCTTGAATCTCCTCCATGGGAGCGCGACGATCTATCAGAAGCTTGATACCACGCGCACCTTCCTCTCCATCGAGAAAGCTACGCTCCGCGCTATGCCCGAGATCCGGGTTACGAGGGAGAATACGCGGTTCAATTTCAGAATCGAAAGCCGTATAAGCCTCCATGCGAAGAGTCTCCGCCGTTTCCCACTGCTCAGCCTGAACAGCCGCAAGAGAACTGCCAAGCGAAGCACGAACCTCAAGAGCGGTTTCTTCTATGACATCATTTTTATCCCCCGGACGGCGTGCGGTGATATTAAACTCTTTGTCTAGGAGCTTCGTCACCTCTGCGGCACGCTCTTCAATTTCTGTTTGTGCAGCAAGGCTTGGAATTCTTATAGCCAGCTTTTCGAGAAGACTCGTAATTTCGCCATGAGATTTTTTATAGGCCTCGGGATGCTCCTGCTTCCAGACCGGCGCAAGCTGATTGACAAGACCCTGGGCCTTTTCCGTGAATTGAATGGCTTCACGATACTCAAGATTTACAATGATCCGCTTATCAGCGACACCGTTCTGATATTCACGCGGAATGATTTTCAACAAACGAGCGAGAAGACGCTGCATGCGGCTGATATCATTCTCCGAGAGAAGGTTCGGAAGAGTCGCCTCCACTTGCTCACGCCACTCCACGATAGACTGCGCCTGAAGATCCGGTTCGATACCAGCCTTCCACTGAGGTGTGGACATCGCAACCTCCGTCTGTGGCGGAATACCCGCAGTTTGAAGAAGTGCAGGCGGGAAATGCGCTAAATTTTTTACTTCCGCGCTGTAAGCATCAACCACTTCCTGCGTCGCGCGACCTTTTCCCGCCTGCTGATGAAGAAAATCCAGAATCTGCCTGACCCGCATGGATTGCCAGAGGAGATATTCTCTGGCGAGCACTCGGCTAACCTCTGGAGAAGCGGCGGCGGCGGCAGTAGTTTGCAAAAGCAATGTATTGTCCTGCTCGCTGGCGAAGCGTGGCAGACTGATCAGCGCCCTCCATTGCTGGGCAAGAGAAATATTTCCCGCTCTCTGGGCGGCAAGCATTTCAAAAGCGGCGATATGCTGGAGCAAAGCCCGTTGCCTGCCAATGCGCGCCGGAAGGCTTAGATCTGACTTTTCCGCCTCTTTGATAAGGCGAAAGGACTCAGGATCGGTGCAATAGGAGGAAAGTGCGGCGATGCCCTGACTGGAAACGGAAACCTGCGCCTTCGCTGTGTCACCTGCATAGGCATCCAGCAGCCCTTCATTAAGATTCTCCTCGATCGTATTGAAGTCTCCGCTCAAAGCCGCATGACCCGTGCTGATCGCCAGTAGAAGGGCGACGGCACAAGCCACAAAATGATGTCCGGGATATTTCATGAATCCGTAGAATGATCTCTTACACTTCTTTAAATTCGTTTAAGCTAGGGTTGGTTTGCGAGGCAGTTTCAATCCGAGAATCTGTACCATTTGTTTAAGATGCGGAGCGATCTGATCCGTTAAAGCTTTCGCCTGGTAAGCCATTTCTTCGATTTCAGCGATGGACATCTTGCCTCCGCTTGCCTTATCCCGACTCTCCACACGGGCGATGAAGCTCATGATGCCCTCATACTCATGCTTTAACTGATCGGCGAGACCGGGGTTTTTCTTGCGAAGTTCAGGCAGGATCGCATTACACACGATCTGCAAACTCGACATGATGCCGCGCATATCAACCACACGGCTCTCTGCAACATAACGTCCGGCGGCGGCGACGGGATCGTAACGTGAGGCACTCCAGTCATCGAAGTAGCCATTCAGCGTCGGAGTCATCCAGACCAGCGCGCCGACACATTCATCAATCGTAGGCTGCCAGACTTTCGCCTTGGCCAAAAGTTCGTCGATCTTGCGAGCCGTTTCCTGGGCGGCTGCGGTAACAACCTCTGGCTTGGGAAGATATTTAATACCGAGCTTCTCGCTGGCGGCAGGATTGAGCTTTTCAATGAACTGCATCTTCGTCCCCCAAAGGGTGGGCTCGTTCACGTAGTGGAACAAGTTACCATTACGATCACTGATGATGTGTCCCGACTTGGTCTTCAGGATGAGCGTGGAATAAGGAGAATCCGTCGAGGCATCTGCTTTTGGAACACCTGCATCCAGATAGTTATCATACTCCACGAAGTTTTTCGATCCCGCAGTAATACCCTCGATGGTCTCGTAACCGTTGTTATGATAGCCGTGATAATCTTCCTGCATTTTTGCGATGAGGTGCATCAGTTCCGGACCGCGTTCCATTGCCGCACGGTTGTAATCACCCTTATAGCCATCCAGTAACTGCTCATAAGCGTCCGCATTTTTCACGAAGTCGTGAGCAGCTGCGTCCATGGAAATAAGTTTGGTAACCAGAAAGCTTTTAATTTCGCGAAGCGCTTTATCGGTTTCCGCAGTGTTCGGCGTGGAGTTTTCCGCGCGTAAACTCGTCGAAAGCGCGATGAGAAAAATTCCGAGACAGCAAATGCTGTATCGAGATGTCAGGAATTTGGAAAAGAATGTGTGCTTCATGAATTTCTAATGAAGATTTATTTGAGAATACGTCTCAATTGTCAATATTAATATTGAGACTCATTCTTAACAATGAATTAATTAAGCCTGAAAATGGATTAATTATTTAATCTAAGTAACTAATTATAAGTTACTTACTTAAAATTTAATGTTTTGATGGCCAATTCGTGAAAGTGGCCAAAATTGTAATTTATCGCAATTATTCCAAGCCGACACGCTCCAAATTGATACCACGCGTTTCAACCTGGAAGCGCCATGTGATGAGTGCGCCAAGCAGAGAAGTCACGACAAGCGCGTAAAGCAACGTCGCAGTACCGAGGTCTTTAAGCAGGATGGGAAAAAGAAATGCCGTCAGCACAGCTCCGATCTTCGCGAATGAGGCTGCAAAGCCAGCGCCAATCCCTCGCACTTTAGTTGGAAAAACTTCGCCAGCGAGGAGATACGTCATGGAATTGGGCCCCATATTTGTCATGAAATTAAAGAGCATAAATCCCGCATAGATAAGCAGCATGCTCGGAATTCCCACGTAGTATGTCGAAAGTGCCGCAAGGAAGAGTCCGATGGCACAACCAATGAAGCCGGTTATTTGCAAAGAAATGCGTCCCAGCCTATCCGCCAATAAGACTGCTGCTGCAATGCCAACGACAAGGAGCACATCGATCATAGCCGCTCCCTCCGCTCCTCGCATATCCGCGTGAATAATTTCCGCGAGATTTCGCGCATGGTGATTTGTCACCCCAATAGAGGTCGATATAATGATGGGTGTAAAAATGCCAATACCGTAAGTGCTGATGTCCTGGAGAAACCATGGCACAGCGGCAAGAATCGTGGCGCGTCGGTTTTTTTTCTTCGTAAACAACTTCAGAAAACGATTCTTCTTTGGCAATTCGGCATCCGAAGGGTCGGGATCTGGTGCTTTGAGTACAACTTTCGTGGGGTAAACGGGACTGCGGCGAAGAAGCCTTTCTGTTTCCAGTTCGGCTTCCAACATCCGGCCCTGAGAGACAAGCCATTGACCGCTCTGGGTAATAAAGAAACGGCCAAATATCACAATGACCGCCGGAATGATCGCAACGGCGTACATCAATCGCCAATCAATGACAGACTCGTCAGTTTTCAGGATTAAAAAGCCAAGCAGGGTACCAGCCAATGCACCAACCGCTTGAAAGCCAAAGGCTCCAAGAACAAGACGTCCCCGACAGTGACTCGGAATACTTTCCGAAATCACGAGATGGGCAGTCGGATAATCACATCCTAGAGCAAGCCCCATACCGAAGAGATAAAAAATCAAGAGCGGAAAACTCGTACTGAATGCAGTCAGCGTAAGGAAAATGGTAAACAGCATCATCTCGACGATGAACATTTGTTTTCTTCCAAAATAATCCGCAAGCCCACCCAGCGCCGTAGCACCGATCAGAATACCAAAGAGACTCGCCGCGCCTATCATCCCTTTCTGAGTTGCTGTAAGGTGAAATTCCAGCGCCATGAGCGGAAGCGCGACACCCGTCATGAAAACCACGAGACCCTCGAAAAATTTTCCGGCGGTTGCGAGCCCCCAAATCCGCCATTGCATACTCGTCATCGGAGCCACCGCAACACCAGTGCCGTCGGGCCAGAGAGGTGTTTCATCGATATACTCCTGAACGGTCTTTGGGGTGCTCATACTTTATATACCCCCAAGGTTGAGAGGGATATGAATCGAGGTCAATACGGAGTTTGTAGCAATTTCGCTCCCTGCCCTCATGACCAAAGAGGGAATCAATCTTAAAGATTGTGCAATCCGAAAGGATGCACAAACTGGTCCATAGTAATGGATGCTCAATTTAAAATTTTCCTGAATCCCTCTGCCGGAGCATCCCGATCAAAAAAAGTCACATGGGAAGAATTGAAAAGCGCATTTGCCGCTCAGGGCTGCGCGGCGGAAGTCCACGTTCTGACTAAAACGGACTGCGTGAAAGACCTCATCGATCAGGCAGAAGCGGAAGGATGCAGGGGTATCGTTTCAGCGGGTGGTGATGGCACGGTGCGATCAATCGCCACCGCGATGGTCGGGCGGAAAACTCCATTGGGAATTCTTCCGCTGGGGACTTTTAATAACACGGCACGCAACCTTTGCATCCCACTCGATCTGGAGGAGGCCGTAAAATGTGTCTGTCACGGTAAAGTAACCGGAATGGATGTCGGAAAATCATCCGACAATCATTACTTTTTAGAAGCTGCAGGAGTAGGACTGGACGCTGCACTCTTTCCAATCGGTGAAGAAGTCAAATCCGGACGCTTTGGTCGACTGCTCGAAGCATTTCGCATCGCGTTTTCCTACCGTCCGAAACGCATCGCTCTCGATATAGTGGATCACACAGGAGCGACGACACACCTGAAAACACGCGCCATCTGGATCCTGATAGCCAATGGCATTCACTATGGCTCCAATATTGAAGTATCCCCCGAAGCTTCGCTTTACGATGGATTGTTAACGGTAAAAATCATCCACCGTTTTAGCGCAATGAATATGTTAGTACACTTTCTTGCCGTCATACTCCCCATCAAACCTTCGTTGCCGAAATTTACCACCTACGAGATAAAGTCCATTCGCATGGAATCGCACAGTCGAGTTCCTTTTCATGTCGATGGAGAAAAAAGCGGCAACCTCCCCATAATGTTTGAGGTGCTGCCGCTGGCTTTGAATGTGATTATCTAATCCGCAGTGACCTGATGTTTTTCGATATATTCGTTGGGAAGCGTTTTAGGCTTATCCATATCCCGCTCCACGGAAACTAAGTCACTGAGATAAATCTCCGGTCTTTTAGCAGGCTCAAAGCGCGTGAGATAAAGCGTCTTCTCAGGCAATTGAACGATTACTTTTTTGAGCGTCAGAGGATAGTGGACGATCCCATCTTTATTGGAATACCACTGACTATTGAACGGCCAGTGATAGCCCTCGCCGGGGTATTGCCCAGGAAGCGGGAAGCCTACATAGCGCCATCCATCGAAATTAATCCGATTAAACCCGTAAACGTCATCGGTATTCCAATCAGACTGTTCTCCGGGTTTATAACTCTTCTGCATCTCCGGAGTCAGCCAATCCGCCATCCATGGGGAGTTTGCCTGCGCTTTCGCTCCGATGGAAACCCACTTTTGACCGGATGCATCTTCCAATTCGTAAATGATTCCGCCCCATCCGGAATTTCCGTTAACCCACATGCCGATTTCGGCAGGTTTACCCGGAAGAGGAATTCCTTTTTCATTCACCAGTTCCACATACATCGGCACCGTGGCTTTGCCAGGTACCGGTAGCGCCTTTACTTCAAGGACAGGTCCCCTTCCCTCAAATTTCTCAATCGCATTAAAGGAGAAGTTGCCTTTGCGACGAGGTTCGAAGGGATTATAAAACTCAAGCAACGGATTTCGGCCTGACTCGACCTTCCAACCTTTCATCGAACCGAGGGCGTTCAATTTGGCAACCTTACCTTCCGGCTTATCGTTATAAACCGAAGTGCTGAGAGCGATTGTTTTGAAACTCGCTCCTGCGGGCAACTCCAGATAAGCAGGCGACGCGGTAGCAGTGACGGTGATTTTTCCCGCCTGAGGAGTAAGGTTTTGGGAAGCACCTGTTTCCGCCACCTGGGTGATCTCTTTCGCTCCATCGAGAGTGATGGCGTAATCACGGGAACCTCTCACCACCCAATAGGCGAGTACGCTGGAGTTATCTTTCTTTTTAAACTGCAACAGATAGGCGCTATCGCTTCCCGTCTCAATATAGTTTTCAAACTGCGCGCCATCCAGCACCCGCGTAATCGTAGCGATCGCAAGAGCTGCAGGCTTCGGCGTCATATTGGGATAACGCAAAAAGAATCCTGAAGCGCCCCAGTTACCGTAGTAGTAGCTGTTTCCCACGTCCGTGATAACGCCAATACGGATTTTCGGCATTTTCCACGCCATGGAATGAAGAATATTGCGGATAAAATAATCCGACTCTGTCTGATAGCTCAGATTACCTGGATTGGTGCTGGGATAAGTCACTTCATAACACTGGGACAGTCCCTTATCCTTATAGCCGTAAGCATCGAGCAGTTGGCGGTCCATCCAGATACTGGCATTATTTGCCACCCCATCGGGAGGTTGCGTCTCAGGGAAACGCATGAAGGATGCGGCCTCGTTTCCGGCAGTATCAAAAAGCTCTGCGGGAAATTTATTTCGGAAAAACTCTTCAAGAAATGGAAGTCCTCCATTTCCCAAATGAATCTTTGTCTCCGGATGTTCCTTGCGAAAAAGCTGCGCGGTCTTCGTGGCCAGCTCTGTCAATTTTGCATAATTTTCCTTTTCCTTCTCATTAAGCACATACGGAGCGCGATCTACAAAAAGATCGGGAACCCGTGTAGCATGCTCACCGGAGATGGCATTCTCATGAAATATCATCAAATCCGGCAAAGCATTCGGATTGGCTTTCATCATATCATTATAATTCTTGAGGACCTTTTCCGGTTCTGATTTTCCTGCCGTAGTTTCTACCCCCTTCACCACACCATATTTGGCGAGTGTCTCGGGAGTCGCAGCAAACATACCGTAGCGAAGACCCAGCTTTTTAAAGAGTTCACCGACAGCATCGGTATCCGGAGGAGTTCCATGCACACCGCCAAAAGACCAGGTGCCGAGCGGACTTTCAGCTCTATATTGACGACTGTCTTTGGGAATGACTCCAAATGCCGTGGTGCGGGTGAATAAAGACTTCCCATTATTCTCAAGAGTAATGTTCAGAGGATGATAACCAATTCTCGTATCAGATAGCTTAAGGCTTTGATCCACTGTTTTCCCGGCAGGAATAGTGCCTTCCACAGATTGTTTTTTGCCATCGGCAGTAGTAAGCAAAATACGATACTTCTGATCCTGTGCGGTGATATTCTGGAGCTTCGCTATAAATTCAGGCTGAGCAGGCAATTCGAATAAGCTACCCGGGGAAGTGGGTTTCACTTCGAGCTGAATCGGACTACGCTCAAGCGTGATAGCGGCTACATTCACCCCACTGGGTAATCCGAGAGGCCGCCAGCGATCACGACAAGGATCCGAAGCGTGGATCGCGAGGCGCACTTCCTTGGTGACTTCCAGATTCATAAACTTTCCCCTTACATCCTGAGAAAAGGCTTCGGTAAAAGGAATTCGAATGACGGTAAGCTGCGCTTCCGTACCAGATTTTTTCTTTTCGGAACGGGGAAAACTGCCCACAAAGTCCTTCATCCACGCTTCACTCTCGGCTCCCGAGTGGCTGATACGGGGGCCAACACGAAGCGTCACCGCATTACTTGTCGCAGGATCAGAACCCGCCCAACCGAGAATGTAAGCTGCACTATAGTCGCCTTTTGGAATTTGGATCAAAGGTAGTCCTGTGTTCGCTACATTCTTTGCCGCGTCATCGTAATCTTCATAGTAGTCTGAAGGATCTTTTTTAAGATCCGGCCAACCCGCCTTGGAAAGAGAGAAAACCTTACTTCCTTTATCAATAACGCTGAATGGAATGTCCTTTTTGGTGATTTGCTCTGCTTTTCCGGCAGCAGACTTGTCCAAAAAAGGTTGAATGGAAAGCGGCACGTAAAGCGAATCTGTCGTCGTGGATTTTGTTTCATCGGCGGACTGCGCAAATAGTGGCATTGCACAAAGAATGCAGCAAACGAGTGTTTTGTATTTCATAGGATGTAGTGAGTTATTTATAGAGAGCTTTTATTTCGAATGATGAAAGAGGAGTTAACCCGTCCGCTTTTGCGATA
This sequence comes from Chthoniobacterales bacterium, assembly GCA_039935735.1. Lineage (GTDB taxonomy): Bacteria > Verrucomicrobiota > Verrucomicrobiia > Chthoniobacterales > JBDTJR01 > JBDTJR01. The sequence continues at coordinate 38,268 of JBDTJR010000257.1, forward strand.
TCGCGGGAAACGAGAAGTGCTGATGGAGATTTCGCCCAAAGTGTGGGAATGGAATAGAGTAATAGGAAAAAGAAATTACTGACTGCGCATTTACGAAAAATTAAATACAGGAAGACCGAAGACAACCTATTACGTTTCGAAAAGAACCAATCGAGAGCGGAAGGAACATAAGGTATATAGATTTAAATCTACGCGGAGTTCATGCATGGATTTTCATTTCTTTGGAAGAGAAAAAAATATTCCTTTCATCCAATAAGCGTAACCACCTTACTGCAAAAGCATTAAGCTTAATATGCAATTTACTGTTCGAACCTGAATCTTAGGCTTCCTATCAAGAAAATGATGCTGTTCCAGCGTTCGAATGTAGATCCCTTTTCAAACTGCTTCCGTGCGGCCTAGGGACAAAGTCCGCAGACTTTTTGCAATAATCCTGCAAAGAATGTCGTTCCCTGAGCGACGTTTTAAATCAGGCGACTGTCTGTGTCTTTCTGCGCACAAGCCATGCGATAGCTCCGGCACCGAGGCAAAGGAGAGCCACACTGGAAGGCTCAGGAACAGCAGCGAATACAGCAATGCCGGTTGGATGCGTTAATCCCGAAATCAGGGAGGCATTCACATTCCCGCCTGAAGTCGTGTATTCTCCAATGATGCCGCTGCCGTAATTTGAGACAAAGATATCGCCGCTGCCGTCCAGTGCAAGATAGAGAGGACGATCCAAACCGGTAATCAATGTTGCATTGAGAGTGGCTCCTAAACTGGAGTACTTGCCGACGAATCCGCTCGTTCCCGCAACATCACTGGCCACATAAATATTTCCCGACGCATCTACCGCTAACCCCCAGGGATTGGTCAATCCGGTAATTAACGAGGCATTGATGGCCGCTCCCGTCGTGGCGTTATAAGAACCGACTGTTCCAGAATTTGGCGTATTAATTGAATTGATATAACTCGTCACATATAGGATACCGCCAACCGTGATCGCGATGCCATGGTCAGTGGGGATACCCGTGATAAAATTATGGCTAATCACCGACTGCGGCACCGTCGCGCTGTATGCGCCCACTTTGTTCGCACCGTAATACGCGGCGTAGATATTTCCGTTATAGTAGGCGACATCCGAGACCGCCGCGGCCCAGTTTTGCAGAGGCGCGGAGATGGTGGCTCCCGACGTGGCATTATATTTATTAATGACACTCGTACCCAGAGTACCGACATAAAGATCAGTGCCATTGAGCGTCATACCATAAGGCTGTCCACCCGTTGTTATATATGAGGTGTTCACCACGGTGCCATCGGCATTATATTTACCAATCGTACCGGCATCGGAATTTGAGACAAAGATTTGCGCGTGCGAGACCGTTGCCAAAGCGGCAAACAGGACGGCGAAGGCGGTCATGAGCAAAGAGCGAATCAGGGAAGATTTCAGGGGATATACTTTCATGGTGTGTTTTATTTGGGGCTCCGTATATATCCAGTGTATGTATTTCCCCGGAAGATACCATGCGATGAACTGCAAAATACATACACAATTCTGCACTCCATCAGAGTCCACATTCTAATAAACTGCTTATATGTATATCTACGGAGGCATTGGTGACACAGGGCCATGGCACAGGTATCGACGATATCCCGGGCTGCCTTTTTGGATATTTGCCATCCAGCGCTCCGGGAGTTATGTCATTCATCATTCCGATGGCACGAAGATTGAGCACAATCCCCCGGACTTATTGCTTATAGAACCCAATACGACCTATGAGGTCTTCGGAAGAAATCAACCGCTCCGCGGCCTGCTCTGGTTGTATTTCACCCCTCCGGTAACGATGGAGCCACTGCTGAGGTTACCATTGGTAGCCGCGGGCATACGTTTGTTACCTATCCATAATCGTGCGTTGTGGAAAGAAATGCAAAAAGCGGCGAGGAGTGTCGTCGATAGCTTTTCCCCACTATTCAGCGAGCAGGAAGTTCTCGCGATGAATGCCCTGGAACGTGTTTTTCTCATGGTGCAACCCCTTATCAATAAAAGCGTCGGAGGTGGCATGCCACAAGATCCGCGGATATTGAAGGTAGCGGAGGAAATCCGTCAACATCCCGAGAACCGCTGGACAGTCCGCGAACTTGCAAAATCGGTAAATATGTCGGTTACCAATCTCGCTCACCGTTTTACAGAGGAGATGCATCTCCCACCCATGCGTTATGTGGATACGCAGCGAATCGAACGTGCAAAATCCCTCTTACTGAATAGCAATGCCTTGATCAGCGAAATATCTGAACGCCTCGGCTACTCAAGCCCGTATCATTTTTCAAATCGATTTCGAAAAATCGTCGGCAAAAGTCCTCGCACCTTTCGGAATAATCCCGAGGATAGCGCTCTTCTCGGATAATATACAAAGAATTCATGAAACTTGCAGTCATCGGGGGCCACGGTCACCACTCCCTTCTCCATCTCGCACTTGCCGAGCCCGAGATCAAACTCGTGGCAGTGGCGTCCGATGGATACGATAATGCAGCTGAAGATTACAAAAGCAACGCGGCATTCGGATCGCATTCGCAGTATTTTGAAAACTACGAACGGATGCTCGATGAAGTTAAGCCCGATATCGTATCCGTCGGCTGTCAGTACGCCTTCAATGCAAAAGCGAGCAAAGCCGCCATGGAGCGCGGTATTCCCGTCGTATCGGAAAAGCCGATCGCAAATTCGCTGGAGGAACTTAACGAACTCGACAAGCTTGTGCGCGGTGGTGCTTCTCTCGTCCCAGAGTTTACCATGCGCTGGATTCCCGCCTACATCGCGGCACGCAAGGTCATTGCAGAAGGGCGCATCGGAAAGGTCTCTCTCGTCAATGCGCAAAAATCCTATCGCTTTGGATCTCGCCCGGATTTTTATAAAAAGCGGGCGACTTATGGAGGAACAATCCCCTGGGTGGCAGTGCATGCCATTGATTACGTCCGATGGTGTACCGGTATAGACTATGTCTCCGTATATGGTTCGCAGGGAAATAGCTCACGACCAGATTACCCGGAGATGGAAGACAACGTGGCCCTGGCTTTCGAAATGAGCGATGGAGCATCGGCAACTATTACAGCGGACTACCTGCGCCCCGCCACAGCTCCGAGTCACGGCGATGATCGGCTGCGTGTTATGGGAACAGAGGGCTACGTAGAGGTGCGAAACGACGAGTGCCATCTCTGTGCGCAGGGAGAACCGGAACAAAAGCTTCCTCTTGAGCCCGTATCCCATGAACAAATGGGTCGCGATATGCTCGCGTCTGCTCTGGGAGAGAGAAACTGTCTCCCATGGAAAGATACTTTTCGAGTCACGGAAGTCTGCCTTAAAGCACGCGACGCAGCAGACCAGCGGCGGGTGATTTCGTTATAATATCCGAACCTTCGAAAGATCCCTTACTTTTTCCGACGTCCTCTGCGGGACATACCACGGATTCTCCATGCAGCAAAGGCAACCCCGCTAATGCAGAGCAATGCCACATCCGAAGGCTCCGGCACCACATCGATAGAGATCGCGTTCGTCAATCCTGAGATTATGCTAGAATTAGCATGATTCGTAGGATTCGTAATATCGTATTCGCCTACAGTTCCCGTGCCATTATTTACAACATAAAGATCATTACCAACTAGCGACAGCCCATAAGGATGATTCAACCCTGTGATGAAGCCGGCCGTGCCAATAAGATTGGCTGACGAATCATATTTACTAATCTGATTGCTGGCATTCGCTACGTAGAGATTACCGCTCGCATCCACCGCCATTCCAGTCGCTGCAGTTAGTCCCGAAATAAAGGTGGTTGAGATATTAGTCGACAGGTTGACCCGAATCACGTAACCAGTACCTTCTCCAGGACCACTTCCATAGCTGCTAGCACATATAAGTCCCCGTAGGATCAAATGCCACATACGCAGCTATATTGGTCGAAGCGCCCCCCCCAGTGGCATAATTCAAATTCGGAAAACCTCCGCTAGTGTCCACTTTAGCAAACTGATTTGTATTACGTAAGGCAAAATACACATTACTGCCTAGTACCCCGACACCGAATGGATCTCCGCTGCCGACTGTTCCAGAGTAGGGAGTCCCAAAAACATCATCCGACGTGTAACCCGACGTGTATTTAGTGATCTTAGCGTTCCCGTAATCTCCGACATAGACATTGCCTGCTGAATCCACCGCTACACCATAAATATTGATGCCCAGCCCGGTGACAAAGGTTGAACCACTATGACTAGTGATATCGTATTTATTTACGCCACCGCTTACGGTGACATAGATTTGCGCACTTGCAGTTCCAACGAGCAAAAATCCCATCAGCATGGAAATTACTACCGTTAAAAAATTAGAGCGTCGTGAGGAGAACTTTACAGCTTGGGTTTTCATAGGGGGAATGAAGGGGGAGTATCTACGAACCTTTTGTGATACGCCTCCACACTAATGTTGTTTTGCAATAAAAACAAGGCTCGGATACAGGATTTTGAATAAAATAACTGAGATTCCGGGCACCCTATGTGACTACTTGATAGTAGTTATATCTTAATAATAATCAGAAACTTAAAATCAACCTGTCCATATTTTCCAGAAAAGGCAGCTGAATT
>JBDTJR010000258.1:0-52294 GCA_039935735.1 Chthoniobacterales bacterium
AAGTGCGAGGTTCCGGCCTGAATCGCCTTGCGATCCTGCACCATGGCTTCGATACAGTAAGTGCGCACGGCACCGGGAAAGCGTTCGCTCTCCGTCTTCTCGCCGCAAAGAACGGGAATGGCGAGATAGTCACGCGCGAAAGTTTCATAGACGCGCAGCATGCGCTCGGTTTCCTCCATGGCCTCCTCGGAGGTTTCATGAACGGTGTGGCCTTCCTGCCAGAGAAATTCCGCAGTGCGCAGAAACAATCGGGGCCGCATTTCCCAACGCACGACATTTGCCCACTGGTTAAGAAGAATGGGAAGATCGCGATACGACTGCACCCACTTCGCATAGGTCGCGCCGATAATCGTTTCGGAAGTCGGGCGCACAACAAGCGGTTCCGCTAATTCTCCGGCGGGAACAAGTTTCCCATCTTTCATTTCCAGACGGTGATGGGTGACTACCGCGCATTCCTTCGCGAATCCCTCGACATGCTCAGCTTCTTTTTCGAGATAGCTCAGCGGAATGAAAAGCGGGAAATACGCATTGCGATGACCGGTGGCCTTGAACATGCCATCCAAAGCGGACTGCATCTTTTCCCATAGCGCATAGCCCCATGGCTTAATGATCATGCATCCGCGCACGTCGGAATTTTCCGCCATGTCCGCCGCACGCACAACCTGTTGATACCACTCTGGAAAATCTTCGGTGCGTCGCGGAGTGATCGCGTTTTGTGATTGATTCGACATAAAATTCGTTACTTCAAGCTGCGCAGGAAACGCGTGAAAAATTCCACTCCCTGTTCGAGCTTTGCGACTTCGATAAATTCATCCTTCGTATGCGCCTGCGCAATGGAACCCGGCCCGATGGCGATTGCAGGGCTTCCCGCCGCGCTAAAGATCGAAGCATCTGAAAACCACGGGGCTCCCGCGAATTTCGTGCCAAGCGATTTCAGCTTTTGCATCTCGGGGATGTCCGTTGCCGTTTCAAGGGGTTGTAAATTTTTCGGCTCGTTAATCACAAGCTCCGGCCAGCGTTTTTGCAGGCGATCCTTGAAGGACTTGCTCCACTCTTCTTTCACACGCTGCGGGATTAACCGCACATCCACATGAATGCTACATTCATCGGGAACGATATTCGTCTTCGATCCGCCCTGAATGATTCCAACACTCAAGGTCGAACCGCCAAGAAGCTCGTCTTTGACAGAGGCAAGTTCCGGCACAACCTCATCGCGAAGGTAACGGACGACATCCGCCATCTTATAAATCGCATTGACGCCCAACTCCGGCGTCGCACCGTGCGAAGCGACTCCCGGCATCGAAAGCACAAACCATGCCGATCCCTTGCTTCTGCAAACGGCCTCAAGACTGGTCGGCTCACCCGCGAGCACAAAATCAAATTTCTCCCGCGCCGCGAGATCCAGCGAACCCTGCTGCCCGGCTTCTTCGCCCACCAGCCCGGCAAACCAGACTTCATGAGAAAGCTCCGTGATTTCACTGCCAAGCTCGCGGATCGCCCAAAGCATCGAGGCCATCGGCCCCTTGGTATCAGAACTTCCACGGCCCCAGATTTTCCCGTCGCGCACTTCGCCGCCAAAGGGATCGATCACCATGCCCTTTATACTGACGGTATCCGTATGCGGAGCGAACAGGAGCCTTGGCTTTGCCCTCTTACCGGGGAATCTGCCAATGACATTCGGGCGCCCGGACAATACTTCGTGAAAATCCACCGTCGCACCAATGCTCTTTAAAAATTCACCGAGGTATTCGGCACAGGCTTTCTCACCGACTTTATCCGTGCCGGGATCACCATCAGGATTCACACTGGGAATCTGGACGAGTGCGGAAAGAAGCTCGGATACTGAAGTGGGGGCTTTCATTTTTTGCGTTTCAAATACCATTCAACAAATTTGGGAATACCCTCGATGATTTTCGTCTGAGGATCATAACCGAGCAGTCGCTTTGCCTTGCTGATGTCTGCGAAGGTTGCAGGCATGTCGCCTTTTAATTCGGGAAGCTGCTCGATGAGCGCCTTTTTTCCAACGGTATGCTCAAGTGCCGCGATCAATTCATTCAGCGTCGTGGTCTGGCTTTCGCCGAGATTGAAGATATCGAAATTCGGGCCTTTATACTTAATCGCGCCTTCGACGCCCTGGACGATGTCGTCCACATACGTGTAGTCGCGCCGAGATTCACCGGCTCCGAATTTCGGAATCGGCTTCCCGTTGTAAATCGAATCGGTGAATTTGTAGATCGCAAGATCAGGGCGCTGACCGGGACCGTAGACGGTAAAAAATCGCAGGCATACCACGCGCATTCCGTGAAGGTAGGCGAAGTTTCCGCAAAGCTGTTCACCCGCAAGCTTTGTCGCGGCGTAAGGACTCAAGGTTTGTGGCAGGGCCAGATCTTCCGAAAAAGGAATCGTCGTCGCCAATCCATAAACCGACGAACTCGACGCGAAAAGGAAGTGTCCACAATCCGCATTTTTCGCCGCTTCCAGCAGATTAAACGTCCCGCCAACATTCGTTTCGATATATTGCCGGGGATTTTGGATGGAAGGCCTCACTCCGGCGCGGGCGGCCAGGTGCACTACGAGATCGAAACGGCCTTCCTGAAAAATCCGGTTTACGGCATCGGCATCGCAAATATTCGCCTCAATGACACGGGCCTTTCCTCCAAAGGATTCCACATTCTCCCGCTTGATCTGGGGGTCGTAGAAATCGTTAAAATCGTCCAGCACCGTCACCTCCGTACCGTTTTGCAACAGTCTACGGGTAAGGTGAGAGCCAATAAAGCCGGCTCCGCCAGTGACAAGGATCTTCATCGAAAAAGCCTATTGGTCAGGGGAAAATCCCGGCAAGGAAATTCCCGCGCGTTTTCATTAAATATCACTTTCTTTGTCGATATTTAATGATTCGGGCGATGAAAGCGCCGTATCGGTGTCGATTCCGCTAATATTCCGGTTCAAGGTTTTCGCCACCATCGCGGCTACGGGATTACGCGGGCGGTCAAAAACGAAGAGGCGTTTCCACTTTTCCTCGGGCTGCCAGATGATCAGGTCATCCTGTAAAAACCGCGATTCGTGCTCGACCTTGCAGGCGTCGATATCGAGCGCCAGTGCGATATCTCCAAAGAATTTTTTCGCCAGAAAATAAATAATCTGCGGTTCCTCGCGGATGCCCACCAGCCACCCATCGCGATTGACGGAGATGTTTTTGCCTCGGCCGGAGATAACTTTTACCGCCCACTCGACATTTACCTCTCCGGGGCGAATCTGGCGAAGGAGTGTCTCGTAATCATGCGGAAGCCGTGACGGCAATTGATCGATCTCGGGATAATGCGCGGGCTGCTGGAGCTTTCGCCATGCGAGCCAGATTTTTACACGAATCGTCCGGTAAAGGATCGGTACCAGCCAGAGGATCAGGAGAACGATTACGACGAAAACCGCCAGAGCGACGATAGGATTCCACCAGATCAACGCGAGACCTCCGATTACTGCGAGATCTTCGCCAACACTTAAGCCGATATTCGAAAACGGCTCCGGCGAGCCATTCGCAATCAGGCGCGTGCCAGCCTTTGCGCTATGCGTCGCAAGACTCATACCACCCCCGAGAAGCGCGGCGATGACATCGTAGGTCGGATTTGGATAACCGATTGCCGTCACAGCCAGCAACGCACCGCCCACGGGCCTGATCGCAGTGTGAACCGAATCCCACAGCGAATCAATCCATGGAATCTTGTCCGCAAAAAATTCAATGAAATATAAAACTCCCGCAATAATAATGACGATGGGATCGCCGAGGACTTCGAGCTGATGATATTGCGCGGTGAGCACGATCCAGTGAAAATGAATCGCCAACCCGCTGACAAAAACCGTCAGATAAAGATTAAGTCCCGCAAGGGTTGCGAGCCCCAGGCCCACGCTGAGAAGCCGAAGCGTTTCCATGCGGGCTACTATCGCCAATCCAAACGAGGATTGTCACGCTGGATCAATACGTAAGAGAGACCTGCCCGCCGAAATAAATGAGCGAACTTGCCGTATTAACCAGATGGTTCCATTGATTCGTGCTCGCGACGTAGCCGGAAACCGTCATCCAGTTTGTGACTTTAATCGGAACGCGCACGCCGTATTCAAAGTTATTGATTCCGTTAAAATAATGGCCGTCCTGCTGGGCATTGTAGCGAAAGTTGAAGTTCAAAGCCACCCAGGGGTCGAGTTCGATGATGTCTTTGTAAACAGGGATGCTGAAGTCGACGCGATTTTGCAGATAGCTGGCGGCATTTGGGCTATAGCCATTATGCTGAAAATTCGGGCCGATATTAAAATAGTAGAAAGTATTCGGACGGATTTTGATCCATTTGAAATCGAAGGTATAGGAAACTCCTGCGTTTACTTCATTCGAGTAAAACGGGTAGGCCCCATCCGTCACCGGCACATAGTAAAAGATGTAACCTGCGCTCAATGCCCAGTTCCCAATCGTATGCGTGTAACTCGTGACGATGTCCAACTCCTGATAAGCCGATTGATGCAGCCCTACCGCATACCATGCTCCGATTGAGAGGGAGTCCTGTTTGGTAAAATTATAGGTTAGCGTGGGCTGCACCCAATAAAGCGGAGAGCCGGGAATGACATTGACCCCGCGGAAAATATACAGGCTGTCAAACCCGCTTGCGAGGGTAACACCCCATGGCTTTGCAGGTTGCGTAATGACTACTTCTTTTTGTGTATCAGTGGCGGCACTTTGTGCATGCAACCAATTTGCGCCAAATAATACCACTACACAGAAAAATACCCACAGATGCTTTCGCCGATTAAAATATTCCATGCATCAAGCATGGAGCGAGGACGTCAAGACAGCTAATTAAAGACCATGGCTAATCCGTTAAAATTATATTAACGCGGTGAACGCGTTTTATTACGAAGCACCCTTAAACCAGCCAAGCTTCTGAGGAAGAAGGCAGGTATTGATTTGCTTTACTTCGGTGTAAGCTTCGTAGCCATAGGTGCCAAGTTCCCGACCGATACCACTCTGTTTATAGCCGCCCCATGGGGCTTCGTTAAAGGTGGGATGATAAGTGTTAATCCATGTAATACCCGCGCGCAGACGGCGGATGACGCGTTGCGCCTTTGAGCCGTCGCCGGTAAAGACACCGCCCGCAAGCCCGTAAGGCGTATCGTTTGCAATTTGCACCGCTTCTTCTTCGGTATCGAATAGTTGAACTGTCAATACAGGTCCAAAAATCTCTTCGCGGGCGATCCTTGCATTGCGATCTTCCGCGAGAAAGATCGTGGGCTGGACAAAATTTCCTTTCTCGCGCTCGTCGCTATAGGCCCCGCCACCACAGAGCAGTTTTGAACCGTCGCTCTTACCGCTCTCGATATATCCCAGCACTTTTTTCTGATGGGCACGGGAAATAAGCGGGCCCATTTCGGTATTCGGATCAAGCCCGTTACCTACCACAATTTTACTGGTCGCTTCCGCGAGCTTTGTCAGGAATTTATCAGCAATCTTTCGCTCCAGCACGAGCCGCGAACCCGCGCTGCATACCTCCCCCTGCCCGACAAAAATTGCGAACATCGCGTATTCCAGCGCGACATCGAGATCAGCATCCGCAAATACGATGCACGGGCTTTTGCCTCCGAGCTCAAGGGAAATCTTTTTAAGGTTTCCGGCAGCGGCGATCATTATTTTTCGCCCCGTAGTGGTGCCGCCGGTAAACGCAATTTTATCCACCGCATCGCTTTCTGCGAGACGTGCGCCGGCAACCTGTCCCGAACCATATACAAGCTGCACCACGCCCTTCGGAAATCCTACTTCATCGATTAACTCAAACAATTTCATCGCGCTCATCGGCGTTAATTCCGACGGCTTTAAAATACAGCAATTCCCCGCAGCAAGACCCGGTGCGAGTTTCCACGCCGCCATCATCACCGGGTAATTCCACGGAATGATCTGCCCGCAAACACCGATGGGTTCGCGCACCGTTTGCGCAAGAATGTTCGGATCACCCACTTCGTAGGTTTGCCCGTGCGGCTTGGTTGCAAGTCCTGCGTAATAGCGAAAACATGCGGCAGAATCACCCATATCTCCACGCGCTTCCCGCAGGGGTTTTCCATTATTAAGCGTATCCATTTTTGCGAGTTCTTCGGCGTTCGCATCAATGAGATCTGCCAGCTTATAAAGCTTTGTGGCACGTTCACCTGCAGGGGTGTGGGGCCATGGCCCGTTATCGAAAGCCTCCCTTGCCGCAGCGATCGCAACATCCACATCCTCCACTTCGGCTTCTGCGGCTTTTCCGAGAACAGAGTTATCTGCGGGGTTTAAAAATTCCCGCGTCTTTCCTGATTTCGATGCTACGAATTTGCCATCAATGTAATGAAGGAGAGAATTCATACTGGAAGTATAGCCCCTTTTGAGCAGGTTTTCGATACCTAATTGGAGAATGGAGCGCAGCGACATAGCCTTCGAAGACAGCCCGAAGGGTGGAGCGTAGCGGAAGCAAACGTGCGTCGTCACGTCCCATGAATAATGAGTTTTGACGACGCAAAACCCTCCAATTAAGGATAAACAAAAGCGACCTAGTTTATCGCAGCCCAGACGCGATGCACGTCGTCATGGTCTTCCAAAGCCTGGAGAAACTCACCGGCGGAGGCTTTTTGCTCATCCGTCAGGGTTGGAAACTGCTTTGCGATATAGCCGAACTCACTGGTCACGACACTCCAGCCGTGCTCGGTCAGCCATTGCGAAACCGAATGCACAGCAGCACGCTCGGTAATGAAACGCGCGCCACAAACTCCCTCGGGGATGTCGTCGTTCTGACTATGGGAAAGCGTCTCGACTTCATTCGCGCCAGCCTCGATTGCCGCCTCTTCACGGTCGGTTTCCACCGTGGCATGATGCGCTTCCACCAGACCGACGTGATCGAAAAGAAATTTATTACTACCTGGCGCACCCAGCTGCCCGGCCTTGAAAAGAACCCGAAGCTCGGGAGCCGTGCGGTTATTATTATCTGTAAAGACTTCAACAATGACGGGAACTTTATGCGGCGCGTAGCCTTCGAAGACGACATGGTCCATGACCAGCTTGTCGTCGCCGATGCCTCCGCCTTTTTTTACCGCGCGCTCGATAACATCACGCGTCACACTTTGTCTGCGCGCTTTTTCGATGGCAGCAAACAACCGGGGATTCGCATCAGGATCAGCGCCACCATGCTTTGCGGCGACCATGATTTCCTTAACGAGCTTCGTGACAGCCTGACCTTTTTTAAGGTTGGCGACGTCCCGCTTTGCCTGTAGCCACTGCCGTCCCATTGTAGAAGTATTTGTGAGGTCTTAGAGAACCTTCAGCAACTCGACTTCAAAAATCAGAGTCTCGTCTGGTCCAATGACTCCACCGGCGCCTGCCGATCCGTATGCGAGATCCGATGGCACATAGAGAATGATCTTACCGCCTTCTTTGATGAGGGGAATGCCTTCGGTCCAGCCCTTGATGACGCGATCCAGAGGAAACGAAATACCGTTATTCGCATCGAATTGCTTACCACTAATCAAAGTGCCTTTGTAATTTACCTTAACGGTATCCGTGGCGGCCGGGCGCTTGCCGGTTCCTTCGGTGATGATCTTGTATTCGAGACCGCTATGGGTGGTTTTGACCCCGGGTTCATTTGCTTTTTTCTGAAGGAATTGCTGACCTTCTTCGAGTGCTGATTGTGCCATAAGTATTGAAGATGAAAGTAGAATTGCGACGCCGACCGTATAAAATATCCGAAACGTTTTACGCTGCATAAGGGCTCGATATTAGACAATCACCCGTAAATGGCAATATCCCGTTTTACATTCCGACGCGGAATTATGGCTGATGGCGCTTGAAATCCTCCGGGGAATTCACGTTGTTAAATTGCCGGGCCTCACCGGCAGGGATGATGTATCGCTTGGCGCTTCCGTCATTGATGAGCCTCTCCGCGAAGTCTTTCACGGCATACGCCTTGCTGTGGATATGCGCGAGGGCCACTTCCTTGCTGGAAATGGGATAAATGGCACACAGCGGCTCAACACCGCTATCTGCGGAATGAGCCGGGATGACCCCACTCGTCGGGGTACAATGCGAGATAAGATGCGCGAGTAATGCCGTGTCTATTCCGGGAAGGTCGATGGCGATTACGCAAAGATGCGTCACATCCGCCATGGATTCCAACTCAAGCGCGGTGGCAATTCCCCCCAGTGGACCGATGCTGGGATATTTGTCTTCCAAAAGCAAATGCACGGGGTAATCCACCTGCGCGTGGCGGGCCACAGAAACAAAAATCGGGGAAAGTCCAACGCTTTCCAGAAGCCCTAGCTGTTTATCCAGCAACGTCCTGCCACCGATCTCCAAAGTGTGCTTTGGCACTCCCATGCGCGACGATTCGCCTCCGGCGAGAATTATTCCAGCTATGACCACGGCGTCCTGCTCTTTCATAGATGTTATATTTTACCCCCATCCACTTGCAATATGCCATCGGAAAGAATCCGGGCGCGAAGACCGCCATGGCCCTTCATCTTCTCTTCCGCACCGAGGCCAAATGCGCCATCCATCCAGTAACAGGGGCGGCATTCCTCAGTGCCGATGAACTCGACGCCCTGGATGGTAAAATGACTGCCAACCAGAGCATTGAGATCAACCCCTCGGGTAATGACATTGCGGCGGAAAACTTCGGTTCCCTTATCGTGAATTTCTAATTCCTTACACAGCATCTCATAAGTCTCCACCGCGAAAAAGGTGATCTGCCCCTTGTAGTTTTCCTTATGATCAAAAAAACGGTCATCGCAAATCCCCTTCCCGGCGACGCATTCCAGTCGGTCTCTAGCCAGCATCGGTTGCGTACCGGCCTCTTTTCCATGATGGCCGAAAAAATTATGCGCACTCGAAATATAGAGATGTTCGATTTTCATAAATTTCCGATGCGGTCTACAGTAATATCATCTCGAATTTTGACATAAACGCAACAATTCGCAGTTGGAAAAGCGGAGGCGATCTGGCATAGGCTGATGTTATGCCTATTACCGCCGTGTTATTTGATCTCGATGATACGCTTATCGTGGACGAAGCCGTTTCAAAGGAAGCCTTTGAAGAAGTCGCTCTCCAGGCGAGCAAACTGGGGGCAAATCAGGAGACTTTCATCACCGACGTAATGCGTATCGCTCGCGAAGACTGGACCGTGGGACCACAGGTGGATTACTGCCGGAAGGTTGGCATCAGCTCCTTTGAGTGCCTGTGGGGGAATTTCGATGGAGATGCCGATCCCCTGCCATCGCTAAAAGCGTGGTCGGCGAAATTTCGCGTCAGTGTCTTCGACAAGGCATTGCGTCTTCAGCGGATCGAAAGTCTGGAAGGCGGAGGCGACCTTTCCAAAGTTTTTGTGGAAAGCCGGACGAAGTTTGCGCGCCTCATGTCGAATGCGAAAGAAGTCATTGCACTACTCTCCGCGAAATATTCTCTTGGGTTGCTTACGAACGGCGCACCGGCTTTCCAGCGTGATAAGTTCAAGTCCTCAGGTCTGGTCGATTGCTTCAAGGCGGTCGCAGTCTCCGGCGATCATGGCATTGGCAAACCCAACCCCGATCTCTTTCACTGGCTGCTTGATCAATTGCAAGTGAAGCCGGAATCCACCGTCATGGTGGGAAACAGCCTTGAGCGTGATATCCTCGGAGCGAAGAATGCAAAGATCACGAGCGTATGGATCAAGGTCGCCGGTTCCGAAGAACATGCGGATGTGACCCCCGACTATACGATTCACGATCTTTCCGAATTGCCTACTCTGCTGGAAAAAATCTCAGCAAGTTGATCAAGCCGGAGAGACGAGTCGATCCTGAAGCTCCTTGAGGCTGACGGTAAGGGGGAGTTTGTTGCCATCGGCCATTTTGACGATGTGGCCACCCTTGCCCTCGGTCACGATCTCAAGCACATGGGTGAGATTCAGTATGGCAGAGCGGTTTGCGCGAAAAAATTTCTCAGGATCGAGTCTCGACTCCAGATGACTCATGGTTTCGCGCAGGAGAAGACGCCGCCCATCACGCGTGCATATTTCCACATAGTTTCCACTGGCGAGACAGCAGACAATATCGATCACGGGAACGATTGATATTTTGATGCCGTCTTTCACGGCAAGGCGCTGTGGATACTGCGCTGAGGCATTTTGTGGCACAGCATGCAACAAGGCTTCGAGTTTCGTCGTGACACTCTCCTGCTGCCGGTCTTTCAAAATGCGACGGACGTGTTCGAGGCTTTCGTGAAGACGTTCCTGACGGAAGGGTTTCAAAAGATAATCCACCGCATGCACTTCGAAAGCGCGCACGGCATGTTCATCAAAAGCCGTTACGAAAACAACCAGGGGGCGGCAATCCGGCGAGAGGTCTCTCAGCACATCAAAGCCATTCCGACCGGGCATTTGAATATCCAGAAAGATCAGGTCGGGCGTATGCGCGACAATGGCGTCGAGTGCGACGTTTCCATTTTCGCATTCCCCGGCAATTTCAATATCCAACTCTGCGCCTAAAAGTTTTCGCATGCGTTGCCGTGCGGGTGCTTCGTCATCGATAATCAAAACCTTCATGAATTCTCTTTTTCAGGATGAATCGCGACGACCGGCATTTCGCAGCGTGCGGTGATGCCTCCCTGCGGATTAGGCAGGAGATCAAATGCCGTGGCGTGGCCGGGAAAAGATGCCGCGAGACGCGCCCGTATATTGGCTACCCCCACGCCATGACCCTTTTGTGCATCAAGCGTCCAGCCCGCACCGCTGTCCTCCACTTCGAGAACCAGTTTGTCGCCGATACGCTCCGAGCGCAGACGAAGCGTTGAGCCTTCGGGATTCGGATCGATGGCGTGCTTGATGGCATTTTCCAAAGCAGGCTGAAGAATCAAGGGGGGGACGGGACAGGCCAGTGTCTCCATGGAAATGGCCTCTTCAATTTTCAATCGCGCGCCGTACCGCGTCTGTTGAATCGCAAGATAGTCTCGTGCCAATTCAAGTTCCTGGCGAAGTGGAATGAGTGACTTGTCTCTCGTCTCCAATGTCGCGCGCATAAGGCTGCTTAGATTAAGCAACACTTCCTCCGCTTTATCGGGATCGGAATGCACGAGCGAGGTCAGGGTATTGAGCGTATTGAAAAGAAAATGCGGCTGAAGTTGTGCGCGCAAAGCCTGCAGCCGCGCATCGGATAACTGCGCTTCCAGTTCCAAGGCGATGCGTGCTTTTTCCGAGGATTCGCGCCGCAGCTTAAAACTTCCCACCAGCAAAATCGCTGCCACATAGAGAGGCAGCCCCACGGGAAGACTGCGAAGAAAATTCCCTATGGCAGGACCATTTCGCGGATCGTTACGTGGATCATTTTGGCGACCGGGGGGCGGAAAGGGAGGTTGACCTGGTCCTGGAGGCAGGCCCTCCGCATGTGCGCCGAAAGGCGGCGGCTGTCCCCCTCCCTCTTCGGGGGGCGGCAGGACTTGTCTCGAAAGCCAGCCAGCAAAGAAAACGAGCACACTACAGGCGATGATATGACCGAAAATAGAACGCGCAGACAGTTTTCCACCCAAAGGCAAGGCATAGCCCATGAGCAGCATGAGCGGACTGACGACAATCCACGGCAGCCAAAGAATGAACGCGCCATGAAATGCCTGCGACGCATTGATTCCCAGAACCATGGAAGTCTGGGCAACGAAGAGAAGAATCAGGCATCCCCAAAATACAACAAACCCGCCCATGACGATAACGATCGGAGATGAGGAGCGGTCACCGGAGGCCATACCGCAAAATATTATCCTGCACAGGCAGTCTGCACAAACAAAAGTTCCGGGTATCGAATTCGCCCCACTTTGGGCGGTGTTTGTCCCCTGAGTGGGCACTTTCGTCCCCTGACGCTGGAGAGTTCGAAGCTTTGCGTGAATATAGACTCATGAAAATGAAATACCCTCGGGCGCAATGGAGAATCTCAATCCTTGCCGCCGCTGTTTTTGCGGGAACCCTCCATTCCTCGAAAGCCGAGGACTGGGAAAAGTCCTCGGGACTATGGACGCAGTCCGTCGTGCTGGAACAAAAGGCCAACTACGAAGGCTCGCTTGCCATCATGGGGGAGTTTGCACGCGAGGGGCATGATAACTACCTCGCGATGCTGCGCAGCGGATGGCTGAGCTACGAAGCCAAGCAGTATAAAAAATCTATTCAATATTATGATGCAGCGGCAAGAGCCATGCCCACCTCCGTAACGCCGCTTCTTGGTTTGGCAACTTCCTATCGCGCGGATGGAGATACCGCTTCCACCGAAAAAACCTATGAGCAGGTTCTCATGCGTGATCCGGGAAATTATACCGCAGCGCTGGCGCTCGGAAGCTATTGGTATCTCAAAAACGATTTCTACAAAGCAGCGCAATATTATGCGCTGGTGCAAAAGCAATATCCTGAAGATACCACAAGCCTAAGCGGTCTCGGGTGGTCGCTCATTTATCTCAATAAAAAACGGGATGCGCAGCCGCTTTTTCAACGACTGCTGATTTTATCGCCGACTTATCTCCAGGCGAAACAAGGCTATGACATTTCAGGCGGAAAGCAGGCTGTGGCAACTCGCCCCTGAACTTTAATTTTATGAACCGTCAACTCATCTCCAACTTTGCGGTCAGTCCGAACGGACTCGGATTTCGGTCCGACACTGGGGAAGTATATCGACTAAATCCCAGCGCGTGCGAAATCCTTCGACTAATCAGCGACGGGAAAGACGATGTTTATATTTCCCAATACCTCTCGGAGAAATATGCGCAACTCCTGCCGCGCATGCGGAATGATCTCTCTTCATTTTTTGAACATCTGGAAAACCTTCGACTCATCACCCCTCATGAATGATAAAACGTTTCCTTTGCTTGCCGTCACGGGTCTTGGTCGTGGCGAAAATCCCCAACCCGGCTTTGCCGTGGCGGCAAGTTTGCTGCGAAACTGGCCCATGGCGCACATTGCTGGCCTGGCATACGATGCGCTTGAGAGCGGAATTTATGCCACCGACTGTTTTGATGCCGTCTTTACGATTCCCTATCCCTCCGTGGGAACTCAGATAATGCTGGAGCGTATCGACGAGATTCGAAGCAAGTTTCCTTTTACCGTGCTTATTCCGACATTGGACGCAGAGTTGGAACTTTTCATAAGCCTGCGCAAGGAACTGAATGATCGCGGGATTCAAGTGATGCTACCGGACAGCGATGCGCTAAAGGCACGAAGAAAATCCAACCTCCCCACTCTCGCCGCAGCCGCAAAAGTCAAAGTCCCTTGCACCTATATCGCAAACAGCGCTTATGAGGCCGCCGAATATTGTGCAATAATCGGATCAGCCGTCATGGTCAAAGGGCCTTTTTATGAAGCACGCCGCGCGGAATCTCCCTTCATAGCAAGTGTACACGCAAGCCGGATTCTAGCCGAGTGGGGCGGGCCGATCATTGTACAGGAAATCATCACGGGAACAGAATTTGATCTACTTGGCCTGGGCGACGGCACGGGCCGCATGCTGGGCTCGTGCTCGATTCGCAAGATGGTCGTCTCCTCCCAGGGTAAAGGATACGCGGGAATTACCGTGCATGACAAAAATCTCCTGAGTGTGTGCGAATCACTTCTCAAGGAATTGAAATGGAAGGGCCCTCTGGAATTTGAATTCATACGAGACAAGGACGGAGAATTCTACCTGATTGAAATTAATCCCCGATTTCCTGCGTGGGTGGATTTCCCCGCTCAGCTCGGATGCAACCTCGCGCAGGCTGCCGTGGAAAATCTTCTCGGATGGGAATCGAAAATGCTATGCGACATTCCTGCCGGAAAGATCTTTCTGCGTCACAGCGTGGACATGATTTGTGATGTCGAAGAATTCGCGGCTCTTACTGCGGAAGGCTCCATTGTTCGCACCTACACCGATCTCGTATGAAAACTCCCACTGCTTACGAACCACCTCGTATCGAGCTACTCGAAACGGGCCACATGAACCGAACGGCTTATGGCACACAGCCCACCTGCTGCAAGGCAATAGACGGAATCGAGATTGAGGAACTCCTCAAAGCGCATGGTTCGCCGCTCTTTGTATTTTCAGAACGCACGCTTCGACAAACTTTTCAGCGCGCAAAAGCGGCGTTTGCGAGACACTACCCAAATTTTCAATTCGCATGGTCTTATAAGACGAACTATCTCAAAGCAATCTGTGCGGTTTTTCACAGCGAAGGCGCTTTTGCGGAAGTCGTCTCGGAATTCGAATACGAAAAGGCGCGTGGGATGGGCATTCTCGGAAAGGAAATTATTTTCAACGGACCGCATAAGCCGAGGAATGTTCTTCGTCGCGCATTGCTGGAAGGTGCACGCATCCAGATTGATCACTTCGAGGAATTAATTGCGGTGGAGGAAATCGTCGCGGAGGAAGCGCTGGATAATGCATGCGTTTCCCTGCGCCTTTACCTTGATGCGGGCATACGGCCCATTTGGTCGAAGTTTGGTTTTAATCTTGAAGATGGCGAGGCATGGCGTGCCGCCCAGCGTCTGCACCACGGCGGCGTGGTGCGTCTCACCGGACTACATACTCACCTGGGAACTTTTATACTCGACCCAAATGCCTACCGCATCGCCGCGGGCAAGCTGACGCAGTTTGCCGCGCGCATGCACAAGGATCTGGGTTTTGAAATTAACACTTTGAATATGGGCGGAGGCTTTGCATCACGCAATACGCTGCATGGTCAATATCTCCCAGCGGAACAGATCACGCCGGATTTCGAGGCGTATGCGGCAGCGATCAGCGAAGGAATTTTTAACAATCTGCCGGTGGACATGAAACCTCCGAAGCTGCTTCTTGAATCCGGAAGATCTCTTGTTGACGAAGCGGGTTACTTGCTCACCACGGTCATCGCCAATAAACGCAATCGTCTTTTTTCCGAAGCCGCCGCTCTGGCCACCGCAGCAAAAGGCCCCGTGAGCCAACGGACTGCGTCGTGTGTTCCAGGATCACCAGCGATCATTGTCGATGCAGGGGTTCATCTTCTTTATACGGCAAACTGGTATCGGCATAAAATTCAACCCGTGCGGGCATCGTCGGGACAACCTGTTCCCACGACCGTTTACGGATGCCTGTGTATGAATATCGACGTCATTCAGGAAGCAACTCCCCTCCCCGGACTTAGCCCCGGCGATACCCTCGTTATTCATCCGGTGGGCGCCTACAACATCACGCAGTCGATGCAGTTTATAGGTTACCGCCCTGCCGTCGTCATGGTCATGGAAAATGGAGATGTGGAGGTCATTCGATCTCGCGAAACTCTCGCTTACGTGGAGGCTCTCGAGTATTTGCCTGAATTTATCCGAAACAAAAAAATGGAGAACATTACCGTATGAGTTCTTCATTTCATTCCTTGAGAAAAACTTTCCTACTGTCGGAACTCAGTTACGCAAATGTGCTTTTTACCGGCGAGGCGAAGATGGGAGCGTTGCTACTTCTTACAACATTTCTCAATCCCTGGCAGGGCGCTACCGGACTCGCAGGAATTCTACTCACTCTCTGGATTGCGAACAAAACAGGATTCGACTGTTTTTCAGTTTCCAGCGGACAGCTTCTTTTCAATTCTCTTTTATCCTCACTCGCCCTCGCCTATTGGCTGCCGTTTGGTTCTGTCTCTTTGATGATTTATGTCGCACTTCTTTGTTTTATTTGTGCGGCAACGCTGGGTGTTACGTTAGTTCTTAATCATTGCACGATTACCCTCACCGGCATACCAGCGCTGAGTCTTCCATTTTGCGCCACGTCGACGGCTTTGCATTGGATCATTGTACAAACGGGGCTTACTTTTCATCTCCCCGGATCGCATAGCAGTCTTTTCACGCTGGAACTTCCTGCACACGTGACGCTCTGGCTGGAATCTTTAGGATCAATTTTCTTTCTTCCCCATATCGATGCAGGAATCTTTATCGCCGTTATCGTTCTCCTTACCACACGGCTTAACTTTCTTTATGCCATAGTCGGTTTTGCCGTCTCGATGGGAGTGATGCGCGGTACAGGATACTCTGTGAACGAATCTGCGTGGCTGCATTTGAACTGCATCCTTTGCGCGATGGCTCTGGGAGGCACTTTTTTTGTTCCGTCGCGTTACTCACTTTTGGTCGCGGTTGTCGGCTCCGCTTTTTGTGCTCTTATCGGAATAGCATCTATTCACTTCCTTCAACTGCTTGATATTCCCGTCCTGACATTGCCATTTAACATAACCGTTATAGGTATTGTCGCCGCATTGCGTTGGAGAATAAGCCGGACGCATCCCACTTCGGTATCGATTCCCGGTTCCACACCGGAAGCCACCTTCCGAATCGCACAACTTACGGAGGCACGCTTCCCAGACTCCGATTTGCCAACACTCGCACCGCCTTTCGATGGTGAGTGGATTGTCACACAGGGCTTTGAAGGAAAACTGACTCACCGGGGGGCGTGGCAGCATGCGCTGGATTTCGAAGTTGCGGACTCGACTCATAAACCAGCACGACCAAAGAGTTCGGAGCTTAAGGATTTCCCATCGTTTGAAGCTCCCATCGTAGCTCCTTCTGATGGGAAAATCATAAGCATCATTGACGATGTCGCGGATAATCCCATTGGGGAAAACAACCTTTCTGATAATTGGGGGAATTCCATACTAATGGAACTCTCTCCTGGTCTCTACGTGCAGCTTTCTCATTTTCGCCGCCAGGGCATTCGAGTACGGGAAGGAGATCGCGTAAGACGAGGTCAGCTTCTCGGTTATCTCGGCAATTCCGGACGGTCTCCCCTCCCTCACCTGCACTTGCAAATGCAAACCATTCCCGAAATCGGAGCTCCTACAATTCCCTTTCGCTTTCATGGCTATCGCACACCTGCGGAATCATCCAGGTGGTTCTATCACTTCCGGGGATTGCCGTTGGAAAACCAACCACTCGCGGGGTGTCGGAAAACACGTTGGATGGAAGATTGTTTTAACTATCCTGATGAGCGTGACCATCAATACCGGGTATTCACCGCCGCAGGAGAAGATGAAGAAACGCTTCATTTTTTAACAAACCCCGATGGCAGCCCTCATTTATATTCTTCAAAATATTCCTCACATCTTCATTTGAAAATTTATAATCACCATCTGATTCCATGGGATTACAAGGGCCCTCGAAATGGCATCCTCTTCCTGTTGTGGCAAGCCGGCAGAATACCGCTTTTCCCAATCGGTGGACTGACATGGAATGAAACGGTAAGTACAAACCCTGGTTCAGGCTTTCAAAAGGCGTGGGGTGATCTTCTTGCGCCTTTCACACAATCCAAGCTCCCTGAGTTGAGCGGCGAAATACTGGATTATGATAACGCCACAAAGCAATTTACCATTCGCTGCCATTTCCATAGTCGCTCTTCAAAAGAATCTCTTCAAATTCTCGAGCTTTGCTTCGATAACCAACTCCTGCTGGTCTCCGGACGCATCGAGACGAGTAAAAGCTGGATGCGTTTCATAACCTCAAAATCGCCTGATCTTCCTTACGGAATATTCCCCATTTCGGAGAGGGAGGAATCTCGCTGTTTAGTCTAATGAATGCCTACGCACCCTGTCTGTTCTCGAGACGCTCCAGCGCTTTTTCGAGAGCAAGCGAAAGCGACCACTGTCGGATTGGCTTGGTAAGAAAATCATCCATGCCCGCTTCTTCGGCTCTACGTCTGTCTTCCGGAAGAACGGCTGCCGTAAGTGCAATGACCTCGACTCTTGGAGAGTGTCTTCCGGCTTGTTCAAGACGACGAATTTCGCGTGTAGCCTCGAACCCATCCATTACGGGCATCTGGCAATCCATAAGGATGACATCGAAACTTTCCGAATTTTGAACCATGAGAGCGGCGATCCCGTTTTTTGCACTCACGATGTGTTCGCAACCCATGCGCTTGAGTAGAAGTGTGATCAGTTTCGAATTCGATTCGTTATCATCGACTACGAGAATCCGTAGATTGGAAACATTTTTTGAAACCTTCGGAATTTGAAACTTTTCCTCTGCTGCCAAATTTTCATTAATGATTGAATGGTGCCTGGGCTCCGACGACTTCGAAAACGGTACCTCGAAATGGAAGATCGAGCCTTTATCCATTTCGCTTTCCACCCAAATACGTCCACCCATGGCTTCGATAAGCGACTTACTAATCGCAAGCCCCAGTCCCGTTCCGCCAAACTGGCGTGAGGTTGAAGAATCCACCTGTGCAAATCGCTCGAATATTTGCACATATTTATCCTCAGGAATGCCGATTCCCGTGTCCTCTATTTTAAAATGCAGTAAATGCTGTGCGGCTTCCTCCCGCTTTGTGTCTTCCACTTCGCTGGAAGTAAGCTGGATTTCCACAACCCCAAGTGTAGTAAATTTTATGGCATTCGATGTGAGGTTAATTAAAACCTGCTTTAATCGATTCGCGTCTCCCATCAGAAAGGCAGGAACGGCAGAATCGATCGATACCTTGAAATTCAGATTTTTCTCCCGCGCTTTTTGCGAAAAAAGTTCCTCCACCTGTCGCACACAAAGCGTTGGTGAAAATACGTTGTTCTCAAGATCAATGCGTCCCGCTTCAATTTTTGAATAGTCGAGGATATCATTGATGAGATTGAGCAGTACCTCTCCGCCCGTGAGGATGGGTTTAATAAGTTCGCGGGATTTTTCCGTAGGGCCGGTATCCCACAGAAGACTGGCAAAGCCGAGAATACTGTTTAGAGGAGAGCGAATCTCGTGGCTCATGGCCGCGAGGAACATACTCTTTGCATCTTCAGATAATTTTGCCCTACTGGTTGCAGCCAGGAGTTCAATCTTATCCCTCCGGATGGACTCCATTAATGTCGCCACCAGAATCGACGGAATGATTATCAATATTATTCCCGCATACCTTGCCGGATCAAATCCGGGATGAAAAGCAAATGTCTGCAGCACAATGCCGGTCGTCGTTACAATATCGATTGAGAGTAAAGTAATCAGATTGAGAAAAAAACTTACACTGAGCGGCAACATCAGTGCGGCGATAACCAGCACGAGATTCAAAAGCAATACCGGAGGAAAGGAATGCTGTCGGGCAACTCCGGTAATCAACACAAAGAACACCACGAAAATCACTACCAGAATCAAGAGATCTTTATTCCACAAAGCCCGTAGTCGCTCCCGCGTAATTGCCAGACAGAAAGGAAGCGCCGCAAACATTCCCAGCACATGTGCAAGATACCACTGGAATGTATAACCCGGGAAATCTGTTATTCTAAAAATCCATACTCCTAAAGCACCAATCAGAAAACCCACCAAAGGAGCGACAAGCATTGAAGGAGCAACACCCAAAATCAAACCTTTGATTCCGTGAGGAAAATTATGCGGCACATTAAAGCGGGAAATCAGCGCAATCCCCACCACGATTTCAGCAAAATTTTGAGCAGTTAGAATTATAGAGGCCGTCAATGCGTATCCATATATCAAATATGCCGCAAGTATCAGGAGTCCTGTTATTGCCAATGCGCTGGCGCGTCTACGTTTCGGAAAACGCGTAATTGCGGCTGCCGCAATGCCTCCAGGGAGCCACACGGTCGCTACAATATTCGACTGACTCGCAAGATAGATGCACAGCAGAGACAGGCAAAAATATAAAAAGCCGCAAATACAAAAAAAGAGCGCTCTCGATAGACGAAGAAATCGAATGTTCTCCGGCGGCTTCATAAGATACCTTTCCGCAGACCGGAACATATCGCAAGTTTAAAGATTGCGCCCACTGATGGAAGGTCGATTTCTTTCGCCGTCACAGGAAATTATGAGTATTATGCTCCTACAATACTCACTACGATACATCGTTGGTGTGAGGCCCGCCGATGCTCGAAAACGAAAATCCCCTGCCACGCGCCAAGTTGCATCCGACTCTCTGCAATGGGAATCGTTTCGCTGGAACGCGTCAGTACAGATCTAATATGGGATGTCGTATCATCCAGCCCTTCGGCAGTGTGGACAAAATAAGGAGTCTCTTCAGGAACAAGCTCCTCAAAATATCGCGCCAGATCCACGCGTGCCGACGGGTCGGCATTTTCATAGATGATAAGGCTTGCGCTCGTGTGTTGAATAAAAATCGTAGCGATCCCCTCGCCTACCTTGCTGCGGCGGACAATTTCGGCAACCTCATCCGTAATTTCATAAGTCCCCTTGCCTTGCGTCTTCACGACAATGCTCTCCGTGTAGGTTTTCATACTGTAAAATACCTATCTTGAAAAAGGGCCGTCTCCAGTCTTTACCAACGCCTTCGGCCAAACCGGCACTGGATCAGAAATCGCCGCAGCCAGCCACGCCACCTGTTCCTCATATTGCATGTGCGCCTCGACAAAGCGCTTCCACGCCAGTTCCCGATCCGCAACTATCGGCAAACCCGCCGCTGCGAGTTGCGTGCACGCCGTGTCATATTCTTCCCGCTTGATATACACCAGGTCTGGACTCCGCGACGGACTGACTGGCGTCCCTCTCATCGCCTGATGCGTATTCTGAATCACCGCCACCCCGCTCTCAAAGCAAAAGTCGCTCGCCCCGGTTGGTCTATCCACTGCGGAACTTATCAGCGCCAGCGCATCAAGGAACGCTCCGAACGCGCACGCCCACGACTGATTCGGCGATAGCGGACGGATCACACACAGGATTGGCAGAAAAGTCCGTGCCACCGACAAATTATGAAAAAATGCACCCCAGTCTTCCCACAGCTCATGCAACTCCTCTACCCGCTTGTTTCGACAATGCCATTCCAGCAGCGCCACGCCTGACGGCGATCCATCTGTATGTGCATAAATCCACGCCACTCGTGCCCCACGTGAGCGAATCAAATCCATGAACCCCGGAAGAAATGTAAAAAGATAGACAATCAGAAACAACCCGATCGCACCCTCCATGATCGCCAGCACCTGCCCTGCGAAATTCTGCGGTGTCGAGAAGCCCAGCGTGCTCAGTGCCGAGCCGCTCGAAATGAGAGCCGCCGTGAAATTCACATTCGCATGGAATGCCACATTCAGCAGCGCAAATCCAATCGTCACCAGCAAAAACCACACCGTGATCACCCCGATCAGCGCACAAGGCCAGTACCATGTCATAATTTCGTTGCGCCGTGACGCACCGCCGAAGAGAAAAACCCGCCACCGGAAGAGATGCAGTGTGATCCGCCCCACCCAAAAAGCCAGCGGGTCTTGATACTGTTGATTCAGCACTCCTACGCGAATGAGCGACTTGAAAATATAAAAAACCAGTCCCACCCCGACTACCCCCAACGCCACCCGCCCTATAGGGGATGAACCCAGCTCAATAGCGGCAAAAAAGAGGCCCATGACTCAAAAGAATAAAAGCAATTCCCTCCGACTTTACAATGCGTATATGAACACCCCAACCGAGATCAGGTATACCCCTTGATAAGGCGAAGGAACCAATCGGTGCCCAGAAGAAGGCAGAGAAGAATAAGAAGAGTGAAATTATTCCACAGGTCAAAATTGGAAACCTGCTCCACGGATACCTTTCCTATATTTTCAGGTGTCGGCCAGGTTTTTGCATTACCGCGGTCTATCTTATTTCCACCGGTAGCACTGGCGATGCGGGCCAGATTTGGCTCATTAATCCGAGTGTTGCTCGTTTCCGCGCTGGATTTCTCGACATCCACTGCAATGGTTTGCTCCGCGACACGTTTACCCTCGGTGAGAACTTCAGCCGATATTTTATACTGTCCCTCTTTTGGAGCCTCAAACTGAGCCTGATAAAATCCCGTCTCCGTAGGGTGTGGGGCGAAATCCAAAAGGATTTGCTTACCATCGGGAAGCGTCACTTTGCCCTGAATTTTTGGTTTTACCATATTGTGATCTGTCTGCACCTCGGCACGAAGGACCACATTATCATCAGTCTGATATTTGCTATGTTCGGGAGTAAGCCACAGATTGACATCTCCCGTGCTGGTATTATTCGCAGCAATGGAACGCAATGCCTGTTGCCAAAAGAGAGCATACGGAGATGCTCCGGTTTCATCGGGAGAAATAACCGTTTGCCATTTCCAGAGAGTATCCGTGCCGATATACAACACGCGTCCACGGCCGACGGGCTGCTCCGCAATGACAATCAACCTCCCGTATGCATTCGCTTGCGTGCTGGATTCCAAAAGAATGGAAGCGGCAGGCCGTTTGCGAACGGGTGCATAAATCTGATCCAATGGGGGGAGCTTCCTCCATGTATTTTGTCCGCCTCCAGAAAAGAATGTCGAGGAGAACCCATCCTGGCTTACCTGCACTTCTACCGGGCCATCAATGGGCTTTCCTGTCTCGGTGGTAACCTCCACCGGAAGCAGCGAGGCCATATCTGGAATATCCGCCCAACTGGAAATATTCGGCCCTGCAATCACAATAAGCGATTTCCCTTCTTCGACAACAAGGCGATAAATCGCGGAAATCATCTTTTTTGGCCACCGCTTCGGATTGATATCTCCCAAAACAAAAGTGTCGAAATGTTCCAACTCCTGATGAGATTGCGGAAAACCACGGAGCTTAAATTTGCTGTCAGGCTCTTCAAACTGGGAGTAGGCACCTCCACTGCGGGAAAGAAATCCCGTAAAGGTAAAACTCGGGTCGTCTTCAAATACTCTGCGGAGAAATTTAAAATCCCAGCGCCAGGTGTCTTCCAGAAAAAGCACTTCATTTTTATCACTGGTTACCTGCAAGGTGAACTTTTCATGATTATTGCTAATGACGGCGTGCGGCGGCACTCCCGTAATTTCAAATTCATAAACTTTAAGACCGACCTCAGAAGGCCGAAAGGCAATAGCCACCTGTTTCTCGTGCTGGTCGGCGGAGAAGGTAATGGTCTGCGTTTGGATCACCTTCCCATCCTCCTTGATATTGAGGGTGAAGGGCTTGTTATCAAGCCCCTCCTGTCCCACGGTGACAAGAAATCGAGCTTGTGATTCCAGGTGAATTTTCCGGGCACCCTGAATGTTCACTATGGAAACCGAGGCCGCACTTTTCGTCAGTGAAGAAGTGGGCGCCAGTGTGTCGACAGGCACCCCAATGCTCTGAGCGACCTCGACGATATCGCGATTGCCCAAATCATTTCCATCACTCACCAATAAAACCCGTGCAGGAGCAATACCGCCATCGGGCCCTGTCGAGCTTACCTGACGGTAATAATCCCACGCTGTGGATAAGCTGTCGGCATAATGCGTCGTCGGTCCGTCTGCTTTGAGATTCTTTAAATCGGATACCTGGATAGGCCGCGCATTTTGATCGAAGCGAAACCAGTAAATGTGAGGATTTCTGGCGAGTTGCTTTGCCAGTCCACTGCTCTCCAGCCACTTAATGGTCTCCTGAAGCCGGGGATCGCGGCCTTCGGCTTCCGGCGCTTTCATGCTCAAGGAAGTATCCATGAGCACAAGCATGGCTGGCCCTTGCGTCACCGTATGCTTGCAGGACACTACAGGCTGGAAGAGGCATATTACAAACAGCAGGATAATGGCAATGCGGACCGCGCCCAGAATTCCAATCCATTTTGGCGGCACATTTTTTTGTTTTAATACGATGGAGCCATACCCGAGCAGGATAATAAGGCCGACCGTAACTGCGGCTATTAACCAGACCGGTAAAATTGGAATCCAATGAATAGACATGATGCGAAGAATCAGGGTGCAGACGGGCCGGAACTCGGAGCCATAATCCCATGCTGGGAAACCGTCGATTTTGCAATTTTGGGATTTACCCTTGGGCAAAGCCAGTGAACGAAAAACATTTCCGCAAGCATCATTAAGCAGGCAAGACCAACAAACCACGGCCAAAGCTGTACTCGACCAGTCGATACGGATGGATTTTTAGCATTGGGGTCAGGGCGGATAAACTCGAAGCTGGCTCCGTTCCACCACGACTTTAAAGTATCCGAAGAAATCGGTGTCAGGTTACTGTCTCCAAGCCCTGGCTGAACAACAAATGGAATGGACTTGTCGGGGCTTCCGCCGACTTCCTGCACTACATACACGCCGATTTCGTTGACGGCATCCAGACGCATAATGGTTTGGGAATTAATGTTGTGAAGCGTGGGTGTAATGGTTTTACCGCTCGGTGTAGTAACAGTAACCTTCGTGTCCTTTCCCGAAACGGTAAGCGGGAATGCAATGACATCCCCCACCTGAAATATCCGGCGAACAATACCGCCAGCCAAACGGGTAATGATACGATCCAGCAAAGGAACGTAACTGTTGCGACGGGGAAGATCACTCCAGTCATCATTTGCCGTGGTATTAAAAAAGATGACCTTGCCGAGACCGTAGGTGCGCTCAAGAAGCAGGGGATCGAGATCATTAATCCATGCAAGAATTTCGGCGGCACTTCCATCAGGAATATTTCCCAAATGGTAATAACTCCGGAATTTTGTCTCGCTCAAATCATTGAAGGTCGGATCAAAAAGCGGCGCGAGCATGGGATGATTCCATTGAATTCTGGTAATACTGGCGAGTTGGGCTCCCGCCTGCTCGGCATTTACAAGATTGGTAAGCGGCGCTGGCGATAAGCCGTCAACAGGATGCGCGGGATTAAAGAGTTTGTTATTATAAAATGGCGGTTGAACCGAGGGGCCTAGGAAAACCACAAGTCCCGCTCCGGCACGCACGCGATTTTCAAGCGCCGCAAGTGTGGTATCGGATAACTGGGGAACATTCACCATGAAAATGACATCTGCATCGGCGAGATCCTGCGTACTGACAAGCGCAGGTGTTTTTTGTGAAATTTTCAGATTGCCATTTCCCGCATAAGCCAGCGCTTCCAATGCCATGCGTAAATGCAAGCCGGGGCGCAGCGATGCGACCTGTGTGGACTCCGGCTCGATCATCAAAACTTTCGTGGTGCCACGCGTGTCGAGGTTCAGCCATGCCCGATCATCACTCGGAAGGGAATCCTTCGGGTCGAGTTCGATCTGGGCGACTTTGCCTTTCAGATCATAAGTGACAGGGATTTCAATATCCACCTGCACAAGTTGACCGGGAACAAGACTCACTTTTTGATTTTGATTCGGAAGCCCCGGAAGATGGGTGATGATAACATTTCGTTTTTGACCTTCGTCACCCACACACCCAACCTGCACCCGAATGACGCGTTTTGCCGGATTGAAACTCTCTATGAGGTGCACATTCGAAATCCATGCATTCTGCGGAGAAGTAACGCCCACATCGACGAGGTGAACATGCACCGGAGTTTTCAGCCCCGAGAGAAAGGAAAATATCTCACCCTGAGACCAGCTTTGCTGGTGATTATCCGTAATGAAATAAAGCTCAGCACTCGTATTCGCACGGGCTTGCGACAGCACAGGACGAATGATTTGCAGGGCAGAGCTCAAGTCCGTATCCGTTAAAGTCACTTGTGCGGCATCAAGCCTGGGAAGATAGAGATCGGCATTCTGGATGGGGCTACCCAGTGCGGTGGAGGTATTACCCGTGAGAATTACCGCCGTATCATCCCCTGCCACTCCCTGCCCCAGAAGACTCTCGGCAACTTTTTTTCCCTGATCAAAAGGTGACGGGCGATCCGGCGTCTGGTAGCTCATGCTCCGGCTGACATCCAAAATGATGAACCGCTCCGTAAATCCTTTCTGCCCGGTAAGCGACAGAATGGGCTTGGCGAGTGCCAGCACCAAAAAAAGAATGAAAAGCGCACGAAGAATGAAGAGCAGGATCTGATGCCACTGAAGCCGCCGGGCAAGACGCTGCTGCGTCACGCGAAGCCATCGCAAACTACTGAAAGGCGTTTGCCTTACCTTACGCGGCTTGAAAATGTGAATACCTATCGGAATCGCCAATAGAGCGGCGCCAAGCAAGGCCAGAGGTGCGAGAAAAGCAAACATCAGTTTATAGCGAAAATAAATTCAGCGAAGACGTGTTCATATTATCCTCTGATCTTTGCACGCCGGTTCAAGTAAGCAAAAAGCGCTTTATCATAGGGTTCATGGGTATTGACGCGTTCGTAATCAATTCCCATCTCCACAAGTCCCTTACGATAGTATGCGTGAGTATCCTCAAGGCTTTTAAGGTACAAAGCACGGGCGGAGGCGGGATCGATCTCCATCTCCTCGCCAGTTTCCATATCGCGAAAAACAGTGGCACCGTCGAACGGAAATTCAATTTCCGCCGCATCCTGAATGTGAAATACGATCACATCGTGTCCATGACTCTTAATCAACCGTAGCGCCTTCAGCGTGTCTTCAGGATCATCGATAAGATCGCTGACAACGACGACAAGACCTTTCCGCTTCAGATTACGCACGATCGCACGCAGACTTGATGAAACATTAGTTTCACCCGAGGGTGGGTTACGAATCATTACCTGCATCATCTGTCGCAAGTGCGATGTGCGGCAGCGTGGTGGAATGAGAAACCCGGGTTTGGCCCCAAAGAGCGCGAGGCCAGCGGCGTCCTGCTGCTTCATCATGAGATAAGCAAGACAGGTGACAAGAAAGCAGGAGTAATCCCACTTTGTCATCGCGCCGGTGCCAAATGCCATGGAGGCCGAGCGATCCAGCACGAGATAGCAGCGAAGATTCGTCTCCTCCTCGTAGCGCTTGATGTAGTAGCGATCCGTGCGCGCATAGACCTGCCAGTCCATGTATTTCAAATCATCACCCGGAACGTATTCACGATGATCGGCGAACTCCACGGAGAAACCGTGAAACGGACTTTTGTGCAAGCCGCTGATAAATCCTTCAACAACCAAACGCGCAATCAGGGGCGTAAGGCCGAACTGTGTAAGCACCGCGGGGTCGAGGTAACGTTGATTGCCCCCACCCTGCATAACGCCCCCAAGTACCCTGGGATTGGCGCGCTCCATGACGTTCTTGCGGAAACGATCCGCAAAGTCACGGGCGCGAGCCGTTAGTTTTTCCTTCCAGGATTTCAGAGGCATTGTGCGATTACTTGAGATTGACCAAATTACGAACCCGAACGCTCAGGCACTTCCTTGATCAGGCGCTGTACGATCGTATCCGTGGTGATGCCTTCGGCTTCTGCCGTAAAGCTCGCCGCGATACGGTGACGAAGCACGGCCAGCGCGACATAACGAATGTCATCACAGGATACATTGACACGACCCGAAAGCGCGGCGTGACATTTTGCGCATAGAATAAGGGCCTGACTTGCACGCGGACCTGCACCCCAGCCGATTTGCTCTTTCACAAATGCCGGCACGCCAGATTCATTCGGCCGAGTCGAACGCACAAGGTCGACGGCATAACCCGTGACATGGCGCGAAACCGGAATACTGCGAACAATGTTCTGGAAGAACAATACGGTGGGCGCATCGCATACGGCCTGGACATCGGAGACTTCATTCGAGGTCGTCCTTAATACAATGTCCTCTTCTTCCTGAGCCGTGGGATAATTAATAAAGGTATTCATGAGGAAACGATCTTTCTGCGCTTCTGGCAGAGGATAGGTTCCTTCCTGGTCGATCGGGTTCTGCGTCGCGAGAACGAAAAAAGGAGGCTCTAGCGTGTAGGTCTGTCCGCCCGAAGTGACCTCCTTTTCCTGCATCGCCTGGAGCAATGCAGCCTGTGTCTTCGGCGGAGTACGGTTGATTTCGTCCGCGAGAACAATGTTTGTAAAGACAGGACCCGGAACAAATCGAGTGACGCGCTTGCCGGTTTCATGGTCTTCCTCGATGACATTCGTGCCGACGATGTCCGAAGGCATGAGATCGGGCGTAAACTGAATACGCTTGAAATTAAGGGAGAGCACTTTCCCCAGCGTATTAATCATGAGTGTCTTGGCAAGGCCCGGCACACCCTCGAGAAGATTGTGTCCGCCGGCAAAAACAGTAATGAGAAGCTGCTCGAGCACCTCATGTTGGCCGACAACGGTTTTCCCCAGCTCAGCAAGCATCTTATTGCGGTAGGCGTGAAGTGTTTGGATATTTTGTTGGATTTGGTCGCTCATGTTAGTCGTGGATTTTTAATCGATATTAAAAAATATAATTAGATATTGTGTAGGATAGGATAGGGCAGGACAAGCAAAGGAAAGCGGTTTAAAATACGCCGTAATCTGGATTGTTTAGGAAAGGCAGGTTCTTAATGACTAAGTGCATAGGTAATGATATCGATCGCAACTTTTAAGGAATCCGAAGACGAAATTCCTTTGGCATAGGCATTGGATTCACGGTTAAGACCGCTGTTAAAATCATAAGGCGTGTAAAGCACCGCCAGGCGGTCATTAATGAATAATCCATAAAATTCGGGCGTGCTAAGGTCTGGATTATCCTTAAGCGCGGCAGGTGTGTAGCTGATACGCTCCAAAGGATTCCAGCCCCCCGTAAAAAGAGGGTGCGAGGGAGGAATTTTGACGAGTTCGCTTTTAGGAAACATTTCCTGAAGCTCATGACGAAAGGCGGTATCGAATGGCGAGAGTCCACCGGCTGCGCTGGCAACCAGCATACCGCCGCGCTGGAGATAACGGATCAGTCCTTCGCGTTCCTGAGGAGTGAGTTCAAAATTATAGTGCCCCGTCATGAAGATCAGCGGGTAATTTCCAAGTGTGGGATCGTCGAGTGAAACGACATGAGGCGCAAAATCCACATCGATGTGCGTATTATCATTCAGCCCCAGAAGAAGGCTATTTTGTATGCCAGGATTAACATCCCAACTGCCATTGTAACGGACGAGTCCAAAACGGAAAACATCCCCGGCCTTCGTATGACTGTCGTATTTCGGAAATTGCTGGGAAAGAAATTTTCCGTAAGCGGTATTTCCCAGCACATAGGAGATCATATTGACACCGAGCCGGATGGCAGCTTCACCCATGATATGTTTCCCTGCGGGATTATAGGAAGTTTCACTCCATGCCGTACCGAGACCATAGGGAACAAGAATAGCCGCCGCGCGAGTTCCGATATCGAGTGTATAAATATCCGGTGGTTTACTTATTTTTATTCCATTCACCATGGTGGACACATCCTTGATACGGTCGAAAGAATTAAGAAGAGGATGATCCGGCGGGATCTTCATGAATCTTTTCTTTGGAAAGACCTTCCGCATCTCACGCATCACAGCGATGGAAAAGGCATCCTGTCCACGCGCAGCATTAAAAATGATTGTTCCTCCCGCGGTAAGATAACGGTGGAGATTTTCTACTTCTGCATCCGTCAATACAAAATCATAATCCCCCGTCATGTAGAGAATGGGAATATCCACCGGATCGAAATCCGGACTCGCCAAAGGCTTCGTGTCGTACTGGTAGTTATTCCCGCCCGGCAAACGTTTGTTCGTAAAGGCTACAAGGTTGGAGGCATCGTTAGGAAAGCTCTTCCATTGATCAAATAATGTGACTTTTCCGGCGCTATCCACATATTTCAGCTTTTCGCCATATTCCACCTTATACATCACCGTCAACGAAGGCGGCGCGGGAGGGCTGCGTTCCTGGGATTTTCGCATTCCCGGGCCATTGGTCATCGTGATGTCGATTGTCTCACTGCTCGAAACCGTCTTGGGCGGAGATTTAGCGGCGGGAGGAGGCGCAGATTCCGCAGGTGGAAAATTTACAGCACGTTGCGCATCTGCCTTAAAAGGCAGCATACCAAACGTAAAAATTACAAAAAATACAAAGACTCTCACGGAATAGTAATTTCCACGGTAGGTTTAGGATTACTCACATCAGCGCAATACCAGGTATCGACAGGGCGAATGGTCTGTGTCTTAAGAAGCTTTGGCGCAGCATTGGCTGCCGCTGCTGGCGCAAGCACACTCAGGGTATAGTCCGGCGCGGCCACGGGCTTTCCGTCGCGACCAATTCCCCAGGAATTGACTAAAAGACAAACAAAGCTTCCGGGTAGAGGCGTCATGTCTCCGCGGACGGGTGCAGGAGAGTTGCGGACATTAGGATCGGCAGCACCTTCCGGTAATTTCCCGAGTTTCGTAGTCTTGATATCAACTTGCGCAGCCGAAGGAATCGTTCCCTTCAGTTTCACGATCACATAATCCATCGACTGCACCCATGGCATCTCCGGCTCAGGACGAGGGCTTCCCGTGACCTTAACCTGACTTTGCTTGATATTACAGTTCAGTAGCGTCATGGAGGAGGCCAATAATTCCATGCCTACACTTTTTGCATCCGGATTATCCACATTCACACTCGTCATTTGCGTGATACTGCCATTAGCGTAAACAGCGGTTTTGCATTTCGCTATAGTGCCCTCCTCAATAGAGCCGGTCATGCTGCTAAGCTGAATGCCATAGGTGCATTCGGAAACGGTATTGTTTTTCATCGTTCCATTGGGCCCTCTCCATATAATGCCTACGTTGCACTTTTCCACGCTGTTTCTCGTAGCAGTGCACTCTCCATACGCATTTATTCCTGTTTCGTAGGGACCTACGATTTTATTTTCACGAATATCCGCGAGCGGACAGTTCTGCACCAGCAATGCACAGGTCGGTGGACTGGTAGGGTGGCCTGTGAACGTGTTCTTAAGCACCGTGGGCGTATCACAACCCGATAAAGAAATGACCGCCGTCTCCCTAAAGGAGTTTTGAAGGATATTCAGGCGTTCATTGGGCTTTGATCCGGTATTGTCAATACTCTCGGCCAATATCATAACATTATTAAACTGCGCATTATGCAGGTCGATCATGGCCTGACCGGATGCTTGAATCGTCGATGTCGTGTAAGGAGGATTAATCACAA
This sequence comes from Chthoniobacterales bacterium, assembly GCA_039935735.1. GTDB lineage: Bacteria > Verrucomicrobiota > Verrucomicrobiia > Chthoniobacterales > JBDTJR01 > JBDTJR01. The sequence continues at coordinate 30,682 of JBDTJR010000258.1, forward strand.
CGGAATTAAACACGGCGTTATAGCGGTTATCCGGAAGATCGGCGTGTCCCGCAACCGCAAGCGAACTGCCTTTTAAAAGACGGATAAATCGATTTTGGAGATCGGAAGAGGACATCTTCAATTCCATGTAATCCTTCTCATCTCCCGAAGCGTCCATTTTGATGGTGCCGTACGTTTCGATAACGCCCGCAACATTGAGAACGCGCTTGCCGCCGGCTTTAAAAATGAGCGCTCCATTGGGATCGATATAAAGAGAATCACAGGTCGCCTTATCACTGTCATCCCGATCAAAAACCACCGTGTCCCGTGTTGATATAACGGCGGTATCCGTGGCAGTGGGAACCTTTTTTCCATTCCACGTGTTTGAATCGCTCCACGGACCGCCCCCCAGCCCATTGGAATGGATTTCCCCCGCAATCAGCGCGGAATTAAAAATCAATACCGGTATTAAAAGTTGATAAAATTTCATTGAGCCTCTCCGCCTTGAATAAAGCTGCGTCTGGAATCATTTTCACGATCGCTGACCGGTAATATTTTTAAACCATCGAACATTAAAGTCCCCTGTACCGTCGGAAAAGTCAGACTTAAAATACCATCCTGCGTTACTGGAGCTTTTATCAACGTGCCCGTTTTACGCCATTGCCCAAAAGTGCGATCGAGTGGCAACGTGACAGAGCCGTTGTCTGTATTATTTTCTCCGCGTTCTCCGAGAAGCGATATTCTGACGGATGGAGTCGAGCTTCCCATCCAGTCGCGATACCAGAACTCCACCCAGTAATTTCCATTTACCGTCATGTTCTTGAGACGTTTAAAGTAACTGTATTCCCCAACTTTCGGATAGGGCTGCAAAAGCCCAACGCTGGGACCGACCATGCCCATCATCGGAACGAAATGGAAATTTTCGGTATGGCCAAGATTTTGATTTTCGCTGGCTTCAAATCCCGTTTCGAAACCTTTTGTACTCATGTCCGCTGCTTCCGCAGCATTATTTCTTCCATCGGTCGCCGCGCTTTTCTCCTCAACTCCCTTGCGGCGCGCAATACGCGCATCGATGCCTTTGCGGTAAGCCGCGAGTTTTTGTTTCTCGTAATACTCCGGATAGGATTTCTGAAGCGCATCAAGCCACTGGAGACTCTGCTCGTAATCCCCTTTTCGATAATAACAATCCGCAAGACCAAAAAAAGCGCGGTCGCGATAGCTCGCCCACTGCGTGAGCTTTATCAAGACTTCGTAATTTCGAATAGCTTCCTCATAGCGTCCGGCCTGCCGGTCCGCCTCAGCACGTAAAAAGCGATACAGGCCATCAAGCTTTTGCTGGGGAAATTCGATCTCTATACGCTCCAGCATTTCGCGGCCCTGGCGCACATCGCCACTGGTGAGTTTTTGTTCCGCCACACGCAACAGGGTGCCTTGCTGTATGGCATTCATGTTGCCGGTGGATTGAAATTTCGCCCCACCGAGATCCTGTGCCATGCGATAATGTTCCTCAGCCTGTGTCATGTCGCCCGTCTCTGCAAAAAGATCCCCCCAGTGAATCGCGGCCTCCCGGATTGCAGGAGTGCCAACTCCGCGGTGATCATTGATAAGTTTTTCGTATAGACGGCTCGCCTGCTCGAAATCCTTCATGTTCACACGATAGATATCCGCTGCGGTAAGCATGACCTCGACCTGAAGACTTGGCAGCTTGCTGAACTCATTGAGCGCAGGGTCCATTAGCTTGATCGCCTCAGGCCCCTTGCCCTGCTCTGCGAGAGCTTTCATCAGCGTCGTGTAAAAAATAGCACGTCGCTGCGGATCTTTTCCGGGCTGGGCGATGAGATAGCGGGCCAGTTTTTCCAAAAGCGGCCAACGGTCCGACTGCTCGCTGATTAAAAGAAAATCGAAGATCTCATTGATCTTTTGCTGATCCAGAGTGGTCCAATCCGTCTGCGAAAGAAGTTTTGTAGCGATGGCCAGCGAGAAGGGGCTTGTCATCACGGGAGCGGTATAGACGTAAATCGTGCGGGAATAAGGGAATGAGAAGGCGGGAGACTTGAGCGATGCTTTATATTCTCCCGGTGTGAAGTAAATGTGCTCCACCGACTTGCCCGTGCCCTTGGTTCCATCTCCAAAATCCCAAAGAAGCTGCGCGGGATCTTTTATTTCCCCCTGAGCCTCGAACTTCGCAAGATAAAGTGTCACACCGCTTGAGCTAAGAGTATCGTCAACTCCGAATGCAAACGTCGGTATGGGAACCCGGCCCGCATTTTCCAGCCCCACCACCTGTGCCGATAACGCACGGACGTACGCTTCCTGTGGAACAAATGCCCATTGGTTCGGCCTTTTCATTTCAGGAGTGACCCATGAAAGCCCGGCATAGCCCTGCGCATCAGGACTATTCCCCATGATATGATGCACTTCAAAGGTATGCACTCCGGCTGTAAGCTCGATCGGCTTAAAAGGATCGTATTCCATTTTTCCGACCATGTGACGCCGCGTTCCCGTGGCTTCAAAAACCTTGTAGCCATCTATGAAAAGAAATCCCGCGTCATCCGAGTTGAGGAAAAACTTATAAACTCCCGCCGTGGGGATATTGAGATAGCCACGATACGAGACCGCAAAATTTCTCGGATTATCCGGCCTGGCGGGGTTGTTTTTATGAACCACGAGAGAGACCACCGCATTCCCAGTGACGGTCGTGCTGAGCTTCAATCCTTTGACGATCGACTCCCAGCTATCGAGCACGTCGCCATCCCACCGGCGATATTCCGCGACGACCCCTTCTTTGGCGATCGGAGCTGCTGCGGCAGGGGCTCCATTTGGACACATAGCATACGCCCAGTAGTAAAGATCATCGCCGCTGCGTTGGAACTGCACAATGGTGTCGCCACCCGGCTGGCTTGAAAGAACCGCCGTCGGCAATGTCTGGCCGGCCTGGGATTGCACAACGACATCGGAACCATCCGGACGAAGCCAGCCATTCGTAGGCAGTGACGCAAGCACAGACTTCGCATCCGGAAGATCCTTCATGCTGCCGACAACCCGCAAAAGATAGCGCACTTGATAACCGGGAATCCAATTCGGAGCGTGAACGGAGGTAACTGTTTCCTCTTTCACCACATCATCCGCAAAACCATGCGGAAGCAATAAACAGCAGATGGCCGCCCCCACTATGTTGCGCAGGGTTTTAAAAATAATTCGATTACTGAAGGATCGCACAAAAGTCATAAAAACATTACTGGGGTTCATACGTGACGCGAAGCTCCCAGTCATAAGGGGGCATACTCACTGGAGCACTCATGAGGATATAGGCATCGGGATCTTCCACCGTTACGAGCCAACCGTAATTCGGTGCCGCACCGGTATACCAAAGCTCGACATCTTCCGTTACATTGACCGTTATCGGACCATTCTGCTGTACGGTGATAATCGCGCTGGGTTTGGTGGCGCGATCGGATGAATTTCCCCTCGCCCCCGGCACGGCCCACGTGAGTGCCTTCGGTCTTAACATACGATACTGGTAGTTTACACCCGGGCCCCACTCCGCCGTGATACGCCAGAAAAAGAGCCGCGTTCCTGCCGAGGCCTGGCCAATGGCCATAGTCCACTCCGCATTCGTGATATGCTGGCCCTTGGGAATTTTATCCAGCGCATACCGGATCAAAAAGCTGTGCTCGCTGGTGGGGTGAAGGGGATTGACTCTAAAAATACCCTTTCCGTCATCATGCGAGGCCCAGCTGTGCCGAGGCCCTTCCGCCACGATCGCCGCCATCATATCGCAATCGACAAATTTCAACGCCATGGTACGACCGAAAGCGTGCGGCGCAAAAAGCAAAAGAGAAGCCAGCGCACTAAATGCGATCCACTTGTTTTTCATTTCAACGCCTCCACAGGGACATACAAGCGATCCAGTTTTTCTGAGTAAGCCATTGCTTTTACCGTTGGGTTAGTCAGCGCGGTTTGTTCCATTTCAGGGGTAAGGCGGCCATTCGCATCAAGCTTCAGCGCATATACGGTATTTACGGCCCCCACCGCGACCTTACCCTGCTTACTCATTACGACAGGGAGACTCGTCAAGACAGTAGGCAATGATGCCAGCTGAGGAAGGAGTGTCAGAAACCCGTCCACGTGCTCCATGGAAAAAAGATAACCGGTGTTAATACCCACCATATAAACATAAGGATACCTGGGATTACTGGTCACGCCACACAGCGCGATATTATGCAGATAGTAATTACTGGCATTCACACGGCGGTTTTCAAACTCCCACACCGTTGGACCTCCATGCACTCCGAATACCACGGCATCTTTGCTCGCAGCGGCAAAACCGATGCCGGCATTAACGACAAGAGGAGCGACCATTTTCGGAGTCAAAACCGTCTGACCCGGAATCTTCGCGGGCATCCCCTGCACATCAAGGCGATAAAATCCCGCCGCAGCGGTGGCATTAGGATTAGGAATACTCTTGTCCTGAAGATTTGGCAGGAATATCCGCTGATTGATCGCATCAACAAGAATCGCGCCATTAAGTTTTTTGTAAGCGAACTGTGGGCCGCGGGCTGCGCTCTGGACTAACTGAAGCGCTCCGTCCGCCCTCACACTAAAGATGAGCAAGTGATCAAACTCATTATAAACAGGATTTTTTGCAGGATCTCCCGTATCCGCGGGCCCGTCAATATCCTGCCACACATACAGGAGCGGAAGTTGCGGATGAAACGCCATGCTGAGCGGATAGCGGTTAATCGCCTGAAGCGCTGGCGAAGTGGGAAGCGCGACCTCAGCGGTGGGAACACCCGAGGGAGTTCCGCTGGCATCCAGGGTAAAGATGGAAAGATTCGTCCCTTTGACGGTCTTATGCCCGACTACAAGAAGAGGCTGTGTCTCGCTCACCGCCGCACACAGCGCACCGGGAGACACCACCTGAACAAGGTTAGCCACCTGAACGGCCGACATTGGTACAGTAAACTCTCTCGGCGCTGCAACACAAGGCAAGGCGCCGATTCCCAGACAAAGGAACAGAAGCAAATGGCGACTCATTGTGTAGTGAGCGTCTCGTAATAACGACTGACTGCTTTTTGATACCCCGGATTTGTATGCGAGGGAGGTTCATCCATCACACGGCCCTGGACGGCCTGATTGCGAGGAACACTGGGTTGGTTATTGGAAACTGCACGACCGAAGACCATTGCCTCAGTGCGCAGCTGATTAAGAATCTGCTCCTGCTCTTTAAAAAAATCCGCATCGGGACTCTCCTTCATCTTTTCCAAATTCGCCACGAGTTGTTTACTTAATTCATCCAGCCGTTCGGTGGGAAGATAAAGGTCTTTGAATTCTTTTTTCAAGGCATTCACGCGTTCGATTATCTGGTCCTGGCTGCCTTTTAAATCACGCAACATTGCGGCAACCTTGGGATCAAGCTGCCCGGCACGGTCAATCTGTTTCACCTTTTTCTGAGCGGCACCCATATTCTTGGTATCCACTTTTTCATCAAACTGTCCGCGGTTGCTGTCGCTGAACTGCGTGTTATCCGAGTTCACCTTCTTACCGCCACGACCTTCAGATACCCCTTTTTGCTCATCATTGGTATGCTGCTCTTTCATCGCCTTGCCACCCTGTTCATTAATATTTTCATCCCCTTCCAGTGTCTCGTCGCGTCCGCGCATATCGGGTGCGGTGTCACCCACTGCCAGACCGTTGGCCCGGGAGCCCTGGCGACCAATACCGGAAGCACCCCCGGAGTTTTCCCCGGGAGGTTTTTGATTTCCCGTTTTTTGGGAAGCTCCCGTAGAATTAATTTTACCGCCGGATTTTCCAATGGCACCGACGTCCTGGTCGACTTCATTCGAAGTGGCATTCAAGGTCTGGTATTTTTCGCTAACTTTTTCCGCTTCATCCAGCAAATCACCCACCACATCTTCAAGTTTGTCCGGCAGACTGGATATGTTTACGGCATTCTTCTTGACGTCTTGAAGGACCATATTTTCTTTCTCAGCCATCGCTTCGGTCATCAGTTTGTACTGATCCGCCTTGGGACCTTCCCCACCACCGTGATCGCCGCTAAGGTAGTTTTTCAAAGCGTCGGCATAGGAGGGATCTTCTTTATCCTCGCCGCCTTTGGCGTGCTCCAGCTTTCCTTTATTTGCAGACCCCAGTGTTTTGATTAAGGACTGAACATTTTTATCATCTAATGCCATAGCGGGGCCGATATCAGTTTGATCGCCAGGCTTCATGGCCTGCGCATCCTTGGCGTTACTTTTTTTCTCCTCCTGGGCTTTTGTGACTGCGCGTTGCGCCGCATCAAGCGTGGATTTTTTAAGGAGATCATAAATATTATTTAATCCCTCTGCGGCCTTTGCCTGCCTGGGTGCCGCGTCCGTCCAATGGCCTGCAGTAATATCCGCAATCGCCTGCTGCATCTGGGTCTTCAACCCGCTGCTGTCAAAATTGCCGGATGCCTCGGTGTATGCTTTTCCCAGCGTCCCTTCCTTCGCAGTTATCCGCGCTCCGATGTCCTTGACTGCCACTTGCACGAGTCCGCTGAGTTGAAGAAGCTTTGTCTGGCGCTGTGCGGTGGTGCGTTGAAGAGCCTCTGCGGATTTTGCCTCTGGTGGTTTGTCTTTATAACCCGCAGCTTCGGCGCCGAGCGAAGTCTCCCGATTCGCAAGCATCTTTATAAACGGCATCATGTTTGCCAACTCCCAGTCCTGACGGATTTTTGTATATTGCTCGCTGATCTCATTCAGGCTGCGGATGCACCGCTCCATCGTGATCCGTGCATCCAAAAGCGCGGCATGTTTATCCTGCGGCGTATCACGCGCAGGCACTGCATCAAGAATACGCTCGGTGCGAGGGACCTCTGTATCCGCAAGCAGTCCCAAAGGGAGGCGAAGACTGGATGCCTGATCGACGAGATCCCGCGCGGTGCGTCCCATGCTTTTATGGAAATCTTCCTGCATCCGTGTTTGTTCACGCATCGCCGTTGATAAACCGTCGAGGTTTTTTTTATCATCCCACCGCAGGCCCGAAGCGGGATCGAGTTTTTGAATCCATTCATTGGCTTTGGTTACGGCCTGGTTTTCTGTGACTATAAGCTGCCTGATATCCGCTTCGGATTTTAAAATATGCTCGTAAAGCACCTGTAAAGCCACTCCTTCACCGCCGATAAGAAGGGTATATGTTTCACCGGAGGTCCAATGGTCGCCCTTTAGAGGGTCATTGTCCCTGCCTCGCGCACTGATCTCGATCTGGTCTCCTTCGGCGACATTCAGAGTCGCTATGGGAAGGGTATAGTCCATCTGGAATGTCCGAGCCGCATTGGCAACGGGCCATACCTTCACCTCCTGCCAGTTATCTTCATCCGTCTGAGGTTTATTGGATGCAGCAGGTGAAGCGACCGGAGGCGCTGCCGCTGGAGAAGCTGAGGGAGGAGCCGCCGCAGCGGGTGCCGCTGCCGTATCGGGAATTCCCGATGAAGTCTTGTGGAAAAAGATGCCCACTTGAGATAACCCGTAATCGTCCTCACCGGATACTTTTAATGCCAATGCCGCGGCGATCTGAACTTCATTCTGCCGATCCAGTCCCATAAGGGTAATGGTCGGGGCCTGATCGGCCAATGTCCGAAGGCCATACGTGGCGGTCTTTCGCGCGGCATTACTTCCGCTCTGCGTCTCGATCTGATAGCCCAGCACATCCTGGAATAAAATTTCGCCTGTAAATTCTGCCGGTCCGGTCTTTTTCAACTCGATGCGGCGGATAGCCGAAGTGCTCGAAGAGGCGGTAGTGGTTGGCTTGGCATCCGCCGCCTTCCCGCCTGCATCCGCACTCGTTTTAGGAACTTCCGGCGCAGGCGACGCAATCTGGTTCAAAAGCAACGTGGCGCGATCCGCAGGCTGATCGAGCACAAAAGTCAGCGTCGCATGCGTTCCATAAAGCGCTTCGATATCACCGCCAGCGCTCTCTAGATTCTGATCGGGTAGCTTGGTGTAATCCGGGAAATGATTATGAATGCGCACCAGATTGATCAGAGGCGGCGTTGGAATATCAATCTGATAAGGCGTGCTCGAGAAATCCCCGCCATCCACAATATAGCTCAACGACCGCTGAAGATTCTTAAAGGTATAGGGTACCGAAGTTGCCTTGGCGGGCACGGCGATCGTTTCCGAGGAACGTGTTTCTCCCACAATGCGCCGTATGGTGATCTCGGAAGGAATCTCGCCTTTAATCCCGATCTGGATTTTTACATCTCCACCCGGCACAGACTGCACATTCCCGGGCGTAACCGTAAGAACCGTGCGATAAATCGGCGCCACGGTGGAAAAAGGATTCATGATCCGAATGGCACTGCTGGTGAAAATCTGCCGCTTCAAGGTCCAAAAACCCAATCCGATAATGATAATGAAACTGGCAATCATCATCCGGATAAATGCGGGACGAAACTTCCCAGCCTGCTGGATCTCGATGCTTTTCAGGCGCTGGTAGTTTTCCTGAATTAGCGCCTGATTAAGCGCCGAGTTTGTCGCATTTCCCTCCCTCGCGATTTGAATCGCGTTAATAAGACGGTTTTGGACGCCCCCTGGCGTGCCTTTTTCCATGGCCAGAGCCACCTGATCCTCCGTGAATCGGGCCTGCCACCATTGGCGCATAAGATACGCGCCAAATCCGGCCACCGCTCCCAAAAATATGATACACGCCGTAATGCGACCCCATGTAGGCAGGTGGACGACATTATCCAGTAAAACGACGAGGAGGAAATAGCCTAGAGGGATCGCAATCGCCAAACCAAGGGCTTCGAATATAATGAGGCGCTTCCACCGGCGCGTATTGCGGCTAATCAATTTACGCAGCTGCACTACCAAATCATTGGTGGGCGGTGAAGCGGCAACTTTAACCCCTGCGTCTTTGGCACGGGGGGACGTTACGATGGATTTAGCCATTGCTGAATCCTTAGGTAATCCATTGAAGCCCGAATTACAAGGGTGTTTACGAACCTACAATTTTACAATTTAAGGATATCTGAATTTTTTAGATAAACTATTTAATATTAAATACTTACAATATATAAATAATCTCTGAATTTTAAAGGTTTTCGTATTTATATACAAGTTATCGGTACCATGCCTTGACCAGATTCAAGGCTTTTCCGCCCGGCAGGACTCCCGTTTCCATTTGGTTCATGACGTAGGAAAAGCCTATAGAGTTTTCGGGGTCAGCAAATGCGAGCGATCCCCCTGCTCCAGGATGTCCGAATGCGGACAACGACGGGCCAAAATGTTGCCGCTGTTTTTGTCCCGCAGCATCAAGCGGATCTTTCATGAAGCCTGCTGAAAATGCCGTTTCCATGCACAATACTTTGTCCGTTCCCTGCACAATAATGTGCTGCATCTCGGCAAGCGTGCGCTCCTTGAAATAATTTTTGCCATTCCATTTCCCTCCATTTGCCAGCATCGCGTAAAACTTCGCCAGGGAAGATGCGGAGGATATCCCACCCATGGAGGGAATCGATGCGCCACGTGTAGCAGGACTATTCATCGCCGTGATACTTGAAAACCCCGCCGGTGAAACAAAAGCAGCGAATGTCAAAGACTGGGGATCGGCCATGGCTTCCAGAAAAGGATTCCGCCCGTCATCACATCCCGTAACGCGTGGCGCCAGAATACGCGCAACGCGATCATGGTATTCCGCAGGCAATCCGATCCATGTATCCAGTTCCAGGGGATCGCCAAATTCCTTTCGCCAATATTCACCCAGCGACATTCCTGACAAACGGCGCACGATTTCATCGACAATAAATCCATACGTCCTCGGCCCGTAACCATGTCCGTGGCCCGGTTCCCAGCGAGGCTGTTGCTGCTCAATTGCGTGGATGACATTTTCGTGCTCCAGGATGCTAAGGGTTCGTGAATCCAGCGCACTTAAACCGGATTGATGTGATAGAACCTGACGAAAAGTAATCTCCTCTTTTCCATTATAGCCAAACGTAGGCCAGATTTCCGCGACCGGGGTATCGAGTATTTGACCGGAGTTTTCAAGCGCATGAAGAACCGTGGCGCTTGCGAGGCCCTTTGTGGCGGACCATATTAATACCAGCGTATCGCGTTGCCATGGTTGGTTCGTCGCACGATCCGTTACTCCACCAGCCAATGAAAGAATCTCTGTCTCTCCCTGCCAGATGGAAACCCCGGCCCCTACTTCACCACGACTTGTAAAATTTTCTTCGAACGCCTTTGTGACACGGCCGACGGCATCTTTTCCAAAATTCATTTCAACAACTCGCGGATAGGCGCCAGATCGGGATCATGCTGAGCGATGTCGCGAAACTCGGAATTCATCTGGATGCTTTTGCGAACATACTTCCCGGCATCTTCCTTGTTTCCCAGACTAGCCTCGTAGCATCCCAGGTTATAAAAAAAAGTGGCTTCGCCTTTGAGAGACTCTGGCCCCGCTAAAAGCATTTCCTTCGCTTGCTGCGTCTCTCCTAATTCATGCAGGCAGAATGCGCCATGGATGTAACCGATCGAAAGCGCGGGATTTACCTCCCGCAATGTTTCACTGACCTTCAAGCCCTCGCTCCAGTCATGCGAGCGCATAAGGATGAGAAGGCGCAGTTGCAGCGCATATTCATTTCTTTGCTCTTCGGAGGAAAGCCCGTCCAGTTCCTTTAGTCCTTCATTAAGAAGACCAAGTTCCATATATCCCTGGGCGGCATTCATTCTGCGCTCAAAACTCATTGGCGTGAATGTAACCTTTCCTCCAGAAATGCAAACAAAAGGCTTTCGGGATTTATAACTGGGCAGTTACCGCCGCCAGCGCTTCATCCAACTTCGCAGGATCTTTGCCGCCTCCGCGCGCATTATCGGGACGCCCCCCGCCCTTGCCGCCCACGATTGGCGCGATCTGTTGAATAATCTGCCCGGCTTTTACTTTTCCGGTGTAATCCGCTGTCACCGCAGCGACTAGAGCTACCGCGCCCTCCGTTGCTCCGCCCAGCACGATCACCCCCTTGAATTGGGATTTCAAAGAATCTGCTATGGCCTGAAGGGTATCTCCATCGGCATCGCCTATATTCGCGATGATCGCAGGAACCCCGTTGATCTCCTTTGCCTTTGCGACAAGGTCCTTTGCCTTGCCAGCGGCCTCCTTCAGATGAAATCCCTTAAGTTGTTTTTCCAGTTCCTTCTGGTGACTGAGCAAACTCTCGATGCGTTTCTCCATCTCCGCGACGGGTGCATTAATCTGTCCTGCAATTTTTTTAATAAGTTCAGCTTCGGAATTTGCCCGGCCATAAGCTTCCAGTCCGGCAACGGCTTCGATACGTCGAATCCCGGCTGCGATGGCCGCCTCACTTACAATGCGGAAAATACCGATCTCTCCGGTAGCTCGCGTATGCGTGCCACCGCAAAGTTCCATACTGTAGCCGTCGAGCGCATGAGACACGCCGCCAATTTGCACCACGCGGACCTTGTCTCCGTATTTGTCGCCGAAAAATTGCATGATGTCCTGCCGAGACTTTACTTCCGAATGCGGAACCTCAATCCAGGAAACTGGAGCATTTTCAATAATGCGCTCATTGACCAGACGCTCAATGTCCGCAACCTGACTCGCAGTAAGCGCGGCGTGATTAAAGTCGAAGGTCAGTTTATCCGGCCCGACAAAGGAACCTTTCTGCGATGCCTCCTTGCTCACCACCTCATGAAGCGCCCAGTGAAGCAGATGCGTGACGGTGTGATGCCGCTCGATAGCTACACGTCGCACACGGTCAACCTCCAGCGTGATGTGATTTCCCACAGCGGGCCCATCCTGTTCATCCAGAAAATGCAGCCATGTGTCGCCCGATTTCTGAGTATTGACGATGCGCCACATTTTCCCAGAGCCACTGATTTCACCGGCATCGCCCACCTGACCACCCATCTCGGCATAACACACAGAGTTATTCAGAATAACGGCGGTCTTGCCTTTCAGGGAAACGACCTCCAATACGTCCGCACCGGAGTGGTTATGATCGTAGCCAATAAAGTGGGTAGGATCTTTCGTGCCGATTTGCGAAAGCTCGATGACTTCCTTTTTCTGCGCTGCCCGGGCACGAGTCTTTTGCTGCTCCATGAGTGCCGTGAAGCCTGCAACATCCACTGTGAGTCCACGCTCGCGCGCCATTAGCTCCGTGAGATCCAAAGGAAACCCCTGCTCATCATAAAGACGGAAGGCGAAAGCACCGGAGAGCGATTTGTTTGCAGCGCCGAGGGCTGTAACTTCATTTTCAAAAAGTGTGATTCCCTTGTCGAGTGTGCGGTTAAAAGCCTGCTCTTCCATACGGATGACATCGCGCACATGATCGCGCCTCTGGCGGATTTCAGGAAAGACTTCTCCCATCGTTTCCGAAAGCACGTCCACCAACTCGTAAAAGAAGGGTTTGTGCAATCCGAGTGCACGTCCGTAACGAACAGCACGACGAAGAATGCGGCGAAGAACATAATTGCGATCCGTATTTCCCGGTTGAATGCCATCGGCAATCGCAAAACCCAGGGTACGGATGTGATCCGCGATGACACGGAATGCGACATCGATTTTTTCCTGCTCGGTATCGCCAATGCTTCCGGGCTTCGGCAGCGTGGAATGATATTTCTTTCCGCTCAGGTGTTCGAGCTTGTCGAAGATGGGGCGAAAAATATCCGTCTCGTAATTTGAAATGGTACGATCAAACGTCGTGAAATTATTCGTGCACTGAATAATCGAACTCACGCGCTCAAAGCCCATTCCGGTATCCACATGCCGCGCGGGCAATGGCGAGAAGGTGCCGTCCGCATTTGCGTTGAACTGAATAAACACGAGATTCCAGATTTCGATGCACTCCGGCACGCCTTTGTTTACAAGACTGCCATTTGTATCTCCCGCCGGAGTAAGGTCGACATGGAGCTCACTGCACGGGCCGCAAGGGCCGGTATCACCCATCATCCAGAAATTGTCTTTTTTATTTCCGTTAACGATATGCTTTTTGGGATCTAGACCGACCGATTCGAAAAGTTTCACCCATTGATCGTAAGCCTCCTGGTCAAATTCAGAGGGATCACTGGCCTCAGGTTTGTATACCGTGGCATAGAGACGATCCGCCGGAAACTTCCACACCTTCGTGATAAGCTCCCATGCCCACTCGATCGCTTCATTCTTAAAATAATCCCCGAAAGACCAGTTACCCAGCATTTCAAAAAATGTGTGGTGATAGGTATCGAGACCCACATCCTCGAGATCATTGTGTTTCCCACCCGCACGGATGCATTTTTGCGTATCGACGGCGCGGCCCGGCGTATAGGGACAATTCCGCTGACCGAGAAAGATGGGAACGAATTGATTCATCCCCGCATTGGTAAAAAGCAGATTCGGCGAATCCGGCAACAGGCTCGAGGAGGCAACGGCCTCGTGTTTCCTGGCGCGAAAAAAATCAATAAAGGACTTCCGTATTTCTGATGATGTCATGGTAGTATTAAGGTTGTGTTGACGGCAGCTCACTCACGGAAGCCGCCGGCCCTGCAAACTCCGTGCGCCATATTTCCGGCCCGCCTTCAATAAATGTCTCAACTCCCGCCGATACGACAAGCACTTCGGGGCTATTGTCCTTCTGTGCGTATATTTTGTCTCCGACCTGTTTACCAAATACAATTTTGGAAATATCATGCGGCCCCGCCTGTTCCTCAGGGGTATTCTCTGAAAGCCATGCCTGGAATTGCAATGTAAGCGTGGGTTGATCGATCCCAAACTTCGCAATATCTTCAGGGTCAGCGGTAATAAATCGTTCTGCTTCCACTTTCCCTAGAAATTTCAGTAATCCTTCCACCGCACCCTCCGGCAAGAGCTGATCTTTCCCGTCAACGATGGTAACCCATCCTCCATTCCTGCGGCGGAGTTCGGTGATTCCCTTCGCGGTTTGCATGACAATCCGATCAAGGACATCAGGATTCATTCGGAGCAAAACTTTGTCACGAAATGCTTCGGGTGTCACACTGAGCATCTTCACAACTGCATCCGGTAGTTCGTAGGTCGAACTTCTTGATGACAACTCCGCCAGAACACCCCCTTTGCCATCGGAAGCCGACGGGCCCAGCCGAAGCGTTATTTCTTTCCCGTCGGAATTTTCCGGTTGAATGATTAATTGCGCGGAAACATCGGGAAGGGAATCCGCATTCTGCCCCGACACACCGGAGGAAACCAGCTTCACGATCTGCATCCCGAGAATACGATCCAGAAATTGATTTACTTTGGCAGAGTCGGCATTCGCATGAAGAGGCTTCATGATCTCCCACTGGTTTGCTTTGCGCTCCAGCCGCATTTCCCCCTCAGGACGCTTGATTACAAAAGCAGAGACCTGATCGCTATGAAGATTCGTGAGATGCTTGTCGCGAAAATCATCCAGATTGCGAAATGCAACTTCCTGCAGCGCATCTCCGACAATATAAATATCCTCGGAATCCCCACGGCGCATATAGACCCGCTTGTCTCCCGTGGCATCTTTCCCAAAAAGTAACTCTACCTTTTGATCACCCCCGAGCTCAATCGTCTGCTTGGAATTGGAGAGCCCGAAATCGTGCGCCTTGAGCCCTGACTCACGCGCATTGCCCACCGTCATCACATCCAGAATTTTCAGATCCTGGGCGGCGCGAAGAATTTTTTCCACCGCTTCACTGGAAGCGTTATCCTTTTCCGGCTTCACGATTTTCCATCCGCTATCGCGCTTTCGCAATTCGATGGGTTGCGTCCCACCACCGCCAATCTTAATGAAATTGACTTGACTGGGATCCATTTCAAGGACATACCCCCCCGCAATCTGTCTCTTGTGCGCGTTTTTAAGCTGCGGCTCGATAAAGAGAAGAAACATTGCAAGTGTGGCAGCCAACAGCAGCAATGCGAGGGTTACATAGCGGTTCACCGCCGTCTCCTCCACCACGCAATAATCCCCATGAGCGCCGCAATCCCCGGAATAACAATCATGGTATAGAGCGCAATGACGCCCGTCTGCGAATCATTCAGAACGAGAAGAAACTGCTGCGTGTTTTTTGGCGCAATTCCTGAGAGCTTCCCGCGTTCAAGCATCCAATTCATCGAATTCAAAAAGAAATCGACATTCTGTTCATTCAATCCCGTATCGAGCACGCAGTCTTTATTTCCAACAACGACCAGCTTAGCGGAACGGAGCGCCACATCCTCGTCGTTCGCCCCGCCCCGTTCGGCGGATGCAGCGATTGTCACCGGGGCCTTCACGTCCACGCCCTCGTCGAATTTCACGCCTTTCTTTTCATCCGTAACGTAGTCCATCTCCCCCCAGTATTCGTCGCTTGCCATAATAAGCGGGCGGAGCGTGAGCTTGGCTGCCGCAGCCTTGGGCCACAGCAGATCCAACGATTGTGTTGACCCCTGGAACAGCACATTGGCGCCCTCCAGACGTTTCGTGGGAACGGCCCCCGCAATAAAGTGCGCCTTAACTTCCCGCATAATACCGATAATCGCGGCGGAAATCCTTTGCACCGTCAATACCCGGTCATTCACAACCTTGATTCCGTGTAACTCAAGAAATGCTTCCAGCTTCGGAGTCTTTGCTTCGGGATCGAGGTAAACAAGAAGCGAACCATTCTGCTGCCAGAATTGCTCAAGCTGCTTCAACTCCGCATCGGAAAGATCATAGCGCGCTCCGACGATGACAATCGCCCCCGCATCTCCCGGAAACACGGGTACATCCTGAAGATTCAAGGGAAGCGCCTTCATGCTCTGCCTTGTGATATAGTCGCGTAGCAGACTCAAAAAAGGCCCACTGGCAAACTCCGGCTCCCCATTCCCCTGTAAAAAATAAATCTTCCGGTCATCGGGCTTAAGCACCGAAATCAATGCGGTGGTAAATTCCTGCTCCCCGGTAAAGGCAATCACACGCGGTGGTTCTCCCATCGATACTGGAGTGCTGTCCCACTGCGCCATTTGGCTAACGGGAATGAACCGCGTATGGCCGTCATAGTCCAAAATGACGACATTCTCGCTCGCGCCAAACTTGTACTGCGCCTGCACTTCGCGCGCACGCGTCAGATTTCTAATGGGATCAACGGACTCAATGGTCATGCTCTTGCGTGCGGCAAACTGCACCTCATTGAGGAAATTTTGCACATCTGCCCGCAATATGACATCCGGCGATGCCGAAGTCGGTGAGAAATAAACGATCACCTTCAGCGGTTTTTTGAGTTGCCTCAGCACTTTCCGCGATTGGTCGGACAGGACAAATTTTTGCGACCGCGAAAAATCCTTCCGCACGTAGTAATCAAATCCGACGATATTGATCCCCATCACGATGATCGCCATCGCGAGAATTTGCAGCGCGACGCTGACCTGGACTCCCGATCGCAGATTGGTTGTTTTTTCCTCTTTCTCGTCTGTGGAAGACATATCAGGAAGACCAGCGCCGCCGCTGTAATGCGTGGAAGGTTAAGAAAAGCATGAAGCCCGTCATGCTGAAATAGAAAACCACTGGCCTGGAATCAAATATCCCCTGGGAATATTCGGCCATGTGATGAATCGGCGACAGATAGGCCGTGAGATCCTGAAGGAACGGACTGACATTCAGAATAAAGAACGTGAGCCAGCCCATGAAAAATATCATCGCGATCGCCACAAAGGAAACGATGGCCGAGACGATCTGATTTTTTGTCAGGGACGAGGTAAAGCATCCGATGGAAATATAAAACATCCCCATCATCAAAAGCATGGAGTAAGCACCCAGGTAAGCGCCTGCCGCGGAAGCCGCCTCGCGATGCGTTTGCCACTCAAAGATCGCAAAATAAAGCAGGCTGGGCGCCCAGAGAATGGCGTAAAACGCGAGTGCGCTCGTAAACTTAGCAAATACAACCTGCGCATCATGTACGGGAACGGTCATCAGTGGCTCGATGGTGCCCATCTTATATTCCTCCGAAAACAAGCGCATCGTAATGAGCGGAAACACGAGGATGAACGTGAACCAGAAAAAGCCCGTATTGAAAAACGCCTGCACCATAGTGACTTCCGTCGCCACGCGATTAATCAGCGTGACGCCGACGTAAAAATTAAAGCCCGTGATCAGCAGGAAAAAGAACAAGACAATATACGCGAGCGGAGAATGGAAATAAAATGCCATCTCGCGAGAAAAAAGTGTTAAAAATCGGCGCATTTTTTATTACTCCTCTGCGTGTGTGATCTCCGCAAAAACGTCCTCCAGAGTGGCCCGCGAGCGCGATAACTCCCGCACTCTCCAGTCTTCCTTCTTCGCTACACGAAATATCTGTTCTCTCGGGTCGGTGCCCAAAGTCGTGCTGAGAGCAAAGGATGTCCACTCTCCATTAGTCTCAAAAGTCACTTCCTCCACTCCCTCAAGGGCGGTAAGCGCCTTTTGCGCATCGGCCGCATTTTTTACCGAGGCCTCCAGCTTGATTGCGGCACTCTTACCCAGACGCGCCCTGAGATTTTTTGGTGTATCGGAGGCTTCGATTTTACCTTTATTGATAATAATCACCCGGTTACAGGTCATTTCCACTTCGGAAAGAATATGGGTGGAAAGAAGAATGGTATGGTGACGGCCCAGATTTTTGATCAATTCCCGGACTTGGCGGATCTGGTTGGGATCAAGGCCAATGGTCGGTTCGTCCAAAATAAGAAGATCAGGCTCGTGAAGTAGCGCATCAGCCAGGCCCACCCGCTGCCGGAACCCCTTCGACAAGGCGCCGATCAACTTGCGATCCACCTCTTGAAGCCCGCAAAGCTCCTTTACATCCTCTGTCCGTTCCTTGACCCTCCGGGCTCGGACGCCTTTAAGGGCGGCCCGATATTCCAGGTATTCGCTGACCCGCATATCCGGGTAAAGGGGCACATTTTCCGGCATATAGCCGATTCGCTCCCTGGCTTTGAAAGATTCCTTATAGACATCGAACCCCGCAACTCTGGCTATTCCCGAGGTAGCCGGGAAAAAACACGACAAAATCTTCATCGTAGTGCTCTTTCCTGCCCCATTGGGCCCCAAAAAGCCCACAATCTCCCCTTTTTCCACCTCAAAGCTTATGCCTTGCAGGGCGGAAACTCCGGCATACTTTTTTGTCAGATTCTCAACTTGAATCATCGGTGGCATAGGAACCTTTCTTGGTAGCTCAGTAACCTCTCACTGACAAGTTAGACCTTTCCCTTGCGAAATTGGAAATCTTTGCCAAGATATATGGTCTCGTGCCTTTACGCAGGCGATGAATGAGAAAAGAGCCGGATTTTGCGCGGCAGATCTCACATCACCTGCGTTATTATATAATGGATATAGTGTATTAAATATTAAGAGATGAAGAGTTCTTTTACGAGCCGCTGGAATCAAGCTCTGTTGGATGAAAATTATGATCGCTGGAGTAAAAACCCCAAATCGGTAGATGCCGATTGGGCCGCGTTTTTTGAAGGCTTTGAACTCGGTTTTGCCAAAAGCAAAAAAAATGGAGTCGCCGAGACCACTGCCACCTCATCCTCCGTATCTGCCACGGACGCCGCTTTTCAAACGCATGTCGATGCGCTGATAAATGCCTACCGCTCGCTTGGCCATACAATGGCCCAGGTTGATCCTTTATGCGAGGAAGCCACATCGAATCCCTTGCTCAGCCTTGAGGCACTTGGCTTCTCCGAGTCCGATCTGGATCGCGAGGTCTCCTCCATTAATTACAAAGGCGGACAAGCCCTTAAGCTCCGCGACCTGATTGCTCAACTGCAACAGGTGTACTGCCAAACCATCGGCGTGGAGTACATGCATATTCAGAACCCTGTCATACGTGAATGGGTTCGGGATCGTATCGAAACTCGGGATACGGCAGCACGACAGGAAGCATCGCTGCATCGCGATCTTCTTTCGTGGATTTATCGCTCGGAAACTTTCGAAAGCTTTATTCATACAAAATACGTGGGCAGCAAACGCTTCTCACTCGAAGGCGGGGAATCTTTGATTCTCGCGCTGGCGACTGTTCTCGATAATTGCGAAACGCACGGTATCAAGGAAATCGTGATGGGCATGGCTCACCGTGGTCGCTTGAACGTCCTCGCGAACTTCCTCAATAAACCGCTCAGTGTTATTTTTAATGAATTTTCCGACGACTACACACCCGAGCACACCGGCGGCAGTGGCGACGTAAAGTATCACCTCGGCTATCAGACCACGCACAAAACCCCGAGTGGGCACACCGTGGAAGTTTGTCTCACGGCAAATCCAAGCCACCTCGAAGCGGTTAACCCCGTGGTGGAAGGCAAGGCCCGTGCGCGTCAGCGTGTTCTCAAAGATACGGCCGAACGCAAAAAAGTGCTCCCACTTCTCATTCATGGCGATGCGGCATTCGCAGGCCAGGGTGTTGTTGCCGAAGTTTTAAATATGTCGCAGCTTCCCGGCTATCGCACGGGCGGCACGCTGCATATCATTATTAATAACCAGATCGGCTTTACGACATTGCCCGCCGATGCGCGGTCGACACTGTATTGCACAGATATCGCAAAAATCGTGGATGCGCCGATCTTTCACGTGAATGGCGATGATCCGATCGCGGTCATTACCGTCTCGAAAATGGCGATCGATTTCCGCCAGCAATTTGGCTGCGACGTCGTGATTGATATCGTCTGCTACCGACGCCAGGGCCACAACGAAGGCGAGGAGCCTGCATTCACGCAGCCGAATCTTTACGCGAAGATCAAGTCGCACCCGCTTATCAGCGAGAAATTCAAAAAAGAAGTTCTCGCACTGGGCACAGTCACGGAAACCGAGGTGGAGGACATTCGTAAGAAGGTTCTTTCGCAAATGGATGCCGCGCTCGCGGAGGTCAAAGAAAAGGCCAAGGAAAAATCCGCAAATGGCAAAGCCGCATTTGCCGGATCGACGGCCATTTTCCAAAAACCATACGCCCACGACATTGTTGATACGAAGATTACTAAAGGAGTTCTGGAGAAAATCGTCCGCACATTGACTACTGTGCCGGAAGGATTCCGCGTGCTTCCTAAGGTAAAACGCATCTTTATTGATCGCCGTCTCAAAACCTGGGAGGCAGGTGGCCCTTATGATTGGGCTTACGCGGAATCACTCGCGTTTGGTTCGTTGCTTTTGGAAAATACTCCTGTTCGCCTTTCCGGACAGGATAGCCGCCGCGGCACTTTCAGCCAGCGCATGAGCGTGTTTTACGACGAGAAAACCAGAGAGCGCTATATTCCTCTCTCGCATCTGGACGACAAGCAACCGAATTTCTGCGTTTACAACAGCCTGCTTTCGGAAGCGGCGGTGCTTGGCTTCGACTACGGCTACTCGATGGATTACCCCTCGATGCTCTGCCTCTGGGAAGCGCAATTCGGCGATTTCTCAAACGGTGCGCAGGTCATCATCGATCAATTCATCGCCTCCGCGGAATCGAAGTGGCAGCGTCCGAGTTCGATTGTGATGCTGCTTCCTCACGGTTATGAGGGACAGGGGCCGGAACACTCCAGCGCCCGTCTTGAGCGATTCCTTCAACTCTGCGCGGAAGACAATATGCAGGTCTGTAATCTTACAACGCCCGCACAGTATTTCCATGCGCTACGACGCCAGATTCACCGCAACACGCGCAAGCCGCTCATCATCATGACGCCGAAAAGCCTCCTGCGTTCCGAGCAGGCGGTATCCACGACGGAAGATTTTACAAACTCGCACTTCAAGGAGATCCTCGAAGGCCCTGCTCCTAAAAATGCGGACAAGGTGAACCGGATCATTCTCTGCTCCGGCAAGGTTTATTACGATTTACTGACCTACCGTACGGAAAATAAACTGGATGACTCGACTGCCCTTCTTCGGGTGGAGCAGATCTATCCGCTCCATGAGGAAGAACTCATGCGTCTGGTGAAGCAGTATAAAAATGCGAAGAGCTTCGTGTGGTGCCAGGAAGAGCCTCAAAACATGGGCGCCTGGACATTTATCGAACCTTACCTGCGCCGACTTTTAGGCCAGGATGTCGCTTACTCCGGTCGCGAAGCCAGCGCAAGCCCCGCAGTCGGTGCGCAATCTATTCACAAAAAACAACAGGCCGAACTCGTCAGCAACGCGTTCAAGGTATAAAACGTCTCAACTTTATTGATCCCATGAGTATCGAAGTCAAAGTCCCTTCTGTCGGCGAATCCATCACTTCCGGCGTCCTTTCCATCTGGCATAAAAAAGATGGCGAAAGCGTTTCTCCCGGCGATGTGCTCTATACTTTGGAAACGGATAAAGTTTCCACCGAAGTTCAGGCGAATGACGCGGGCGTGTTAAAAGTTGCCGTCCAGGAAGGCGATGAAGTCAAAGTTGGCCAGATAATTGCAACTCTCGAAGAGGGCAAAGGTGCGGCTCCCGAGGCCAAACCCAAAAAGGAAGCAGAGAAAGCCGCTTCCGCGAAAGAAGAGAAGTCGGAAGCCGCGCTTAAAAAAGCAGAACCTGCTCCCGAAGCGCCAAAAGCGGTTGCTCTTGCTCCCGCCGCTGCGCCTCGGCCAGAAGGACGCACGACGCGGAAAAAACTTAGCCCTCTACGCCGTAAGATCGCCACGCAACTGGTGAGCGCACAGCAAACGGCAGCGATTCTCACGACTTTCAACGAGTGCGACATGAGCACTGTGATGCAGTTCCGTAAGC
>JBDTJR010000259.1:0-4795 GCA_039935735.1 Chthoniobacterales bacterium
CGGATGCCTCCTGAATTACTAAAAATATGCGCAGCCGCGCGACCAAGGCGCAGTGCGGTCTCCGCAGTCACGGGTTCGATATTGGCGACACCACGCACGCCATCGGTTCCAAAAAGTCGTCGTATATTTTCAGCGCTCATTTCGAGGGTTTGCCTCCGGGTTGCGATGGCCAGCCGGCATTTGAGCTGGGAAAGCCCGGAAGCTCATGCTTGGTCAGATTTTGCTTAACAAGAAACCAAAGCAGGCTAGCGAGAATCAGGCACACGATCTTCACCTGCCAGTTGTTCAGAAGTGTCCGTTTCATCATATTTATCGAGCATCAAAAGTTGGCTGAGTCGGCGTCGAAATCTATCGACATTCAGATTGCGTTCAATAATGCCGTTATGGCAAATCGAAACTTGTCCTGTTTCTTCGGAAACGACCAGCGTCACCGCGTCGGATTCCTCCGCCAGCCCTATGGCCGCACGGTGCCGCAATCCCAGCGTGCGGTCGAGATCGTCACGCTGTGTCAGGGGGAAAATACAGGCCGCCGCCGCGATGTGATCCGCCTGGATAATTACCCCGCCATCGTGAAGCGCGGTCTTGGGATGAAAAATGGTGAGGATCAGTTCCTTCGAGAAATCGCTGTTGATATCGACCCCGGTTTCCGCAAAAGGTCGAATGCTGATTTCGCGCTCGATGGCAAGAAGCGCCCCGTATCCCCGGCTCGCCAACTCAAAAATCGCATCCGTGATTTCCTCGATGGTTTCGCGCTTTTGAAAGGCCGAGGTGAAAAAATGATGACTTCCCAGTTCGGTGAGCGCACGGCGGAGTTCGGGTTGAAAAATCACGACAAGCGCAATGCCGAGAAAAAATGAAAAACTGCTGATTAAAGAGGTGATGACGCGAAGCTCCAGCGCCTCGGAAATAATCCTGAGCGTCAGAAATACCAGGGCCACGCCGATCAGGATGCGCGCTCCGCGAGTGCCCTTAAGGTAAAGATAACTGTAGTAGAGAACACTGGTAAGAATGAGAATTTCAATCGCAGAGCGCCAGTTCCCGAGAATAAATTCCCATAGAGTCGTCATAGCGCAGGAACCTCCAGAATGGCTTCCGTCATTCGCAATGCTTCAAAATCCGCCTTCACTTCATGCGTGCGGAAAATACGAACACCTCGTGTGCGGCAACACGCCGTAAGCGCGACACCCGGCCAGAACCGCTCTTCCATCGCATCGGTGCCGATCAGTTTTCCAATAAAGGATTTCCGGGAGTATCCCACCAATACCGGACGCTCTGCGAACGCTTCAAGCGATTGCAGCAGGCGCAAATTATGCGCCAAAGTTTTTCCAAATCCAATTCCAGGGTCCACGACAATACGGTTGAGAATTACGCCCGATGCTACCGCCGCAGCTGTTTTCTGTCGAAGGAAATTCCCGACTTCTTCCGTCACGTCCTCATAGTGAGGATTCTGCTGCATGGTCTGCGGCGTGCCCTGCATGTGCATGATCACGACGCCCACCGTACTTTCCGCTGCTACTTTCAACATCCCGACATCTCCGCGGAATGCCGTGACATCGTTCAGTATATCGACACCCTCCTCGATGGCCGCACGCGCCACTTCCGCCTTGCTGGTATCGATGGAAATCAACGTTTCAGTTCTCTTTCTCAATTCACGGATGACTGGCAACACGCGGCGCAATTCCTCTTCCGTCGAAATCGAAACCGCGCCCGGGCGCGTGGATTCTCCGCCCACATCGATGATCTCAGCCCCTTCTTCCGCCATTTTCAGAGCTTGCGAAACGGCCGCCCCCGCATCCAGAAATTTACCCCCGTCGGAAAACGAATCCGGCGTCACATTCAGGATGCCCATGATGACGCCCTTCGTGGAGAGATCGAGCGGCCTGCGGGCGGTTTCCCAGATCATGAGCGCTATTCCAATCGGATAGAGGCCGAGCGCCCGTGCGCGTCCAGACCTTCGATCTCGCTGAAGGTAGCAATTGCCGGTAAAGAACGGCGAAGCGACTCCTTGCTGAACTCCACAAGACTCGTGCGACGCTGGAATTGATCCACCGTAAGTCCCGCAAAAGATTTTCCGGCTCCCCCGGTCGGGAGTTCGTGACTCGGCCCCGCGAGAAAATCACCACCGACGACCGGAGAGACCGCTCCGATAAATATCGCGCCCGAGGTGCGGATTTGCCGCGCGACTTTCTGCGCGTTGCGAACGGCGAGGGAAAGATGCTCCGGTGCAAAATCGTTCGCGATCTCGACGGCATCCTTCAGCGTTTTGACATGGATGAATGAAATATTTTTCAGCGACTCCTTGAGCGCCGCCTGTCGATTCAGCAGCGCAACCTGACGATTCAGCTCTTGGGCGGTCTTATTCAGCAGCGCGATGGAATCACTCGCAAGGATCGCGATACTTCCATGCCCGTGTTCCGCCTGTGCCAGCAGATCGGACGCGATCCACGCGGGATTTCCCGTGCTGTCGGCAATGATGAAGACTTCACTCGGTCCCGGCAACAAATCCACCGCCACACGGCCAAACGCCTGCCGCTTCGCTTCCACGACATACGCGTTTCCAGGGCCGAAGACTTTATCCACGGAGGGAATCGCCTTCGTGCCGATCGCCAGAGCCGCAATCGCCTGCGCACCGCCGATGCGGTAAACTTCCGTCGCTCCACAAAGCTGCAATGCCGCGAGCAGCGCGGGATGCACCTTGCCCTCACGATCCGCGGGCGTCACCGCCACGATCTGCGGTACTTTCGCAACCTGCGCCAGCGTGCAAGTCATCACCGCCGTCGATACGAGCGGGGCCGTGCCTCCCGGAATATAAATTCCCACGCGCGAAAAAGGATCAAAACGTTCACCCACCACGACACCCTGCCCGTTTTTCATCTTCCATGTTTTACGAAGACTCTTCTTCGCAAAGGCGGCGACATTCGATTTCGCGGCCTGAATCGCGCTCCTCGTTTTTTTGTCGAGTGAGGCCATCGCCTCCTTCATCTCTTTTTCGGAAACCTTAAATTGCGCAGGCGTAAGGCGAGGCCCGCCGAACTTCTCCGTATAATGCGCGACCGCGCGATCTCCCTGCTTCGTGATCCCGTCGAGGATTTCACTCACAGTCTCACGGACTTTTGCCTCAGGCTGAAAAAAGCGGTTCAGCCGGGCAATCGCTTTTTTAAAACTCGGATCGGTATGGCGCAGCATCTGCATCGCCACAGGCTAACGATTTGCGGAGCAGACCGTAAAGCGGCTTTTGAGGAGTGTCTTGATTTGCATGCCGGGCAGAATTTTTCACCATCCGTGAATAATGGGACAGGGCAGAGGCTGTCCCTCCATTTAAAATGTGGAGGGTCAACCTCCGGCTTGACCCACTTTAGATCGATGCGGCTTTTGCGTTGCTCCCATCCGTGCCACAGGGTATGGAAATTTCAGGCGTTTACGCGCTTCCCATGGAAAAATCCGAAAAAATCTATATCGCCGGTCATCGAGGCATGGTCGGGGCTGCCATTTCCCGCCATTTGCAGGCGGAAGGTTATGCGAACCTCGTGTCCCGCACCCACAAGGAACTGGACCTTTGCGAAGAGCATGCCGTGCAGAATTTTTTCAAGGAAACCCGCCCGAATGTGGTCGTGGTGGCTGCCGCAAAAGTCGGCGGCATTCTCGCGAACTACGAAAAGCCTGTGGAATTTCTCCTCCAGAATCTAAAAATCCAGAACAACCTGATTTCCGCCGCGCATGAATCCGGCGTGCGCAAGCTGCTCTTCCTCGGAAGTTCCTGCATCTATCCAAAATTTGCGCCGCAGCCGATTCCCGAAAATTCGCTGCTCACTGGCGAGCTGGAAATGACGAACGAGCCCTATGCGCTCGCAAAGATCGCCGGCATCAAACTCTGCCAGGCCTACGCTCGCCAGCACGGAAGCAATTTCACTTCCGCCATGCCGACAAATCTTTACGGCCCGAATGATAATTTCGATCTCCATACCTCGCACGTCCTGCCCGCGCTGATCCGCAAGGTCCATGAGGCAAAGCTCTCGGGCGCGCCTTCCATTACCCTCTGGGGCAGCGGCAGCCCGCGCCGCGAGTTTCTGCATGTCGACGATCTGGCGGACGCCTGCGTGTTCCTTTTGAAGCACTACGATAAACCGGACATCATCAATCTCGGTTGCGGCGAGGACATCACCATAAAGGATCTCGCCCTGCTCATCTCCGATGTCCTGGGTTATAAAGGCTCTTTGGAATTTGATACCTCAAAGCCCGACGGCACACCGCGCAAGCTGCTCGATGTTTCGAAACTCACCGCCCTCGGCTGGAAGGCAAAGATCGGTCTCCGCGAAGGAATCCAAAACGCCTACGCGTGGTATCTGGATTCCATTAAGAAAGCTGCAGCGCCGCAATCTTGAGCCAGCGATCCAGTTTCTCTGCGAGGAAAGACAACTCCGCGGGCTTGCTCAGGTAATCGTCCATTCCGCTTGAAAAACAATCCTGCGTCGTCGCCAGCGACGTATGCGCCGTCAATGCCACGATCGGAATGCGAATGCCATGCTTCTTCAAGGTGCGAATTTTTCGGGTTGCCTCAAAACCGTCCATGATCGGCATCTCACAATCCATGAGGATCAGGTCGAAATCGAACCGCTCGTGCATATCCACGGCCTCCTCGCCATTTGCCGCCACGGTCGGGACACAGCCAAGACGACGCAGCATTCGGATTGCGACTTTTTGATTCGAAATATTGTCATCCACTACCAGAATGCGGCGGTTCGCAAGATCGGGAAGCGGAGTTTTGATGGCCGGGGGTTCGAAAATGTCCCCGCCT
>JBDTJR010000260.1:0-3930 GCA_039935735.1 Chthoniobacterales bacterium
TTTATAGAATGACACAGGAAGCCATTACCCATATTGATCAAATTCCGACACCGGCGGTATTGATCGAAACGCGCAAGCTTGAACACAACCTCCGCGCCATGCAGGCGCATTGTGAGAAGGGTGGAGTGGAACTCTGGCCGCATTGCAAAACGCATAAACTGGTACCGATTCTGCAGCGGCAGCTCGCTCATGGCGCGCAGGGCGCAACTTGCGCGAAACTCAGTGAAGCGGAAGCACTTTTGCCTTCGGGAGTTCGCCGGATATTTGTCGCCCATTCGCTGGCATTTCCATTAATCGGCCCTCGCGTAAAGCGTTTGGCGGAAAGTCTGGATGAACTTATTCTTGCCGTTACCAGCACCGCGTATTTTGACGTGCTGGAATCCTTTCTTAAAAAAGAAAACCTGCACGTCTCGGTGCTTATGGCAGTCGATACAGGCCTGAATCGCGAAGGCGTCCGTACACCGGAGGAAGCTAAAGCTCTTGCAGATCGGATTTCTCAATCCCCGCATATGGAATTCCGTGGAATTTATACCCACGAAGGCCATGCTTATGCGGGAGGTACAGATTTTTTAAATCCCTTTGTTGCCAACACACTTCAGAAGATGGATGCCTATGCAATGGCGATTGGAGGCAAGGTGCTTTTATGGCCGGGCTGTAGCGTCACGGCTGCGGCAATGGCTGACACGAAGCGGGTTCATGCCGTAAGGCCCGGAGCTTATCTCTTTGGCGATTTATATCTCGCAGAGGTTACTGCGGTAATGCGTATGGAAGATGCCGCCGTCACCATTTTGACAACGGTAGTCGATCGGCCCGCTAAAGACCTGGCATTAATTGATGCCGGTTCCAAAACATTCAGCGGCGATAAAATTCCTCGCGGTGTTCACGGTGACGTCGTCGGACATCCCGGCGTTTCTGTGACTCGTTTAAACGAAGAACATGGCTATATAGCTGACGCGCCCGATGATCTGAAAATCGGAACGCGCCTTCGGTGTATTCCCGCGCATGTCTGTCCGGTAATCAACCTGACATCCAAAGTTTATCTCGTGGATGGCGATCAGGTATTGGAAACCTGGACGGTGGACGCCCGAGGCTGCGTTACCTGACTTTATTAAAACTCATCGTAAGCGATCTGATGCGGTAAAATGCCAAGACCGGTGAGCATTTTATTGCACGCCTTGATCATCATCGGCGGCCCACAGAGATAGTATTCAATCGCTTTCGGATTGGTATGAGGCTTGAGGTAATTCTCCAAAACCACTTCATGGATAAAACCCGCAAAGCCCGCCCATTCGTCTTCCGGCAACGCAGATGAAAGCGCTGGATGAAAGTGGAAGTTGGAGTGTTCCTTCGCTAGATTTTCAAAATAATCCTGATAAAAAAGCTCCTGCTTCGAGCGAGCGCCATACCAGAAACTGACACGACGCGCGGTTTTCTCCGTTTCAAAAAGATGTGAGATATGCGCGCGAAGAGGGGCCATTCCCGCACCTCCTCCGATATAGACGATCTCTTTTTGCGTCGGTTTGATGTGAAAATCCCCAAACGAACCAATCGCAGTGACGGTATCACCGGCTTTCAAGTTAAAGACATAACTCGATCCAATCCCCGGAGGGCAATCCTGCCCGGGAGGTGGGGTTGCGATACGCACATTAAAATGTAACGTGCGGCCAAGTTGCTGATTGCTTGCTAGAGAGTAGTTATTCCGTCGTGTCCCTTTCGGATTGCTCGCGACGAGATCAAAGAGATGCTGCTGCCTCCAGACTTCGGCATAAGGTTCAGAAATATCGAAATCTGAAAACCGGATGCTTTCATAATTCGGAATATCGATCTGCAAATAATCACCCGGAGTAAATTTAATACTTTCAGAAGCATCAACCGGTTCCAGCACAAGTTCCTTGATGAAGGTTGCAACATTGCGATTACTCACGACGCGCAGGTGATAGGTCTTTTGTGTCCGTGCACCGACGCCGCCCGCCTGCAGAACATTAAGATGGATGCGTCCATCCTTTTCCTTGATGGGATAGGTTGCCAGCCCTCTGCAAACCGGATTACGCGCTGGAGATCCATCCGCAAGGTGGAATCGTCCATTATGCTTGGGGCACTCGATGATGTTGTCTTTTACAAGACCATCCGCGAGGTGTGTATTGCCATGCGTGCAAATGCCATCCATCGCAAAAAGCTTCCCTTGAGCATCGCGAACAAGCGCATAAGTTTTTTTACCGTGATCGAAGCGTAGCACATCAGAAGCATGGAGATCCGCCGCCGCACAAATTTCGATCCAGCCTTCAGTGTCCGGTTTGACCTCGGAGGGCGAATTATCCAAAGGACTTTCCGGCGAGGGCAGCGGGGTAGGGAGCTTGCGTTTGACGTGATAAGATGGATCTTTCACCTGGCGTAAAACCGTAGGAATGATTTCGCGATAAGCCGCGAGAAAACTTGGATACGGCTCGGGACAATCCGCTTTTACCGCTTCGTGAAGTTTCGGAAGTGCATGGTAAGGTACCAGCGGGAACATGTGATGCTCCAAGTGGTAATTCATATTCCAGTACAGGTAGCGATGAATAGGATTCGTAAGAACCGTCCGGCAATTCAGCCGGTGATCGAGCACATTCTCGGCAAGTCCCGCATGTTGCGTGATACCGTAGAATACCATGAGCCACGATCCATAGAGAGTCGGCAATCCAACAAACAACAGCGGCAAAATGCTATGCGTCGCAATTGCCAGTGCGATAATTCCCACATAAATCAAAAGATGGATGCGAGCCTTGAAATAAATTTTCGAAAACTCCATCTCGGGAATATAAGTCTTCTCATCGGGAGCCATGATGCCCAGAGAGTGACGCACGAGCCGTCCAAAATAAGTGGGATAGCTAAGGAGACCAAAAAATTTCCTGAGAACCTTTTTAATATTCGGCGGACGTGGCACGGCAATTTCGGGATCGCGTCCGACAATGATCGTATCGCTGTGGTGCCGCGTATGGCTCCAGCGCCATACGGTGGCTTCCCGCATGACCATAAAAGATGAAAGCTCATAGAGCGCATTATTCATCCAATCAGTTTTGAAGGCGGTGCCATGCCCGGCCTCATGCCAGCGGGAGTCTGAAGTGGAAGCATAGAGCACTCCATAAATCGCGAAGGGAATAATCGCCCACCAGCTACCCCACAGCGCATAGCCTGCGTAACCGGACGCGAAGATGAGTACGAACCACAGGATCGTATCTCGAATCGCAGGGCCGTCGCGACGCTCAAGGAGTGCGCGTAGGGTTTCACGGGGAATAGCGCTTTGATGCCAGTCCGCCTCGGCCAGACCCTTTTCGATGGCGAGCGTGGAATTGATTCCTGTGAGACTGTAATCCAGCGTCGTGGGAGGTTTATTCAGAGTAGCAGTATTTTGGCTCATTGCGTTTTATGCCCTAATTTACGAAGCCTTCCCGCATAAGTCTTCTTGCCAAATGACAAATAGTTATCATATTTTGTCATTATGCTGGAAAACCTTAAGCTTAAGCCCGAATACGACGGCTTTCTTTTCCTCGCAGAGACGGCAAGGAATCCGCCCAAGCTGAACAGCCACCACCACGTTGAGCTGGAGCTAAACGTCGTAGTCAGTGGTGCCATTACCTATGTCGTTGGCGGACGCCGCTTCACTTTTACCCGACGCACACTGCTGTGGATGTTTCCCGAGCAGGAGCATCAGCTTGTGGATCGTTCGCCGGATGCGCAGTACTATGTCGCGGTTTTCAAACCCGAGATGATCAAGCGATCCTGTAAAAGCGATGCCTATGCGGACTTACGACGCAAACGCATCAAAGGGGAGGGGGTGTTGCATACCACATTGGAGCCGGAGTCTTTCGATCTGATTCGTAAAACAATGGGTTCGCTAATGCAGGGAGCGCCCGATCCCGATATTTTGAATCGTGAAACCGGTTTCGGATC
>JBDTJR010000261.1:0-4541 GCA_039935735.1 Chthoniobacterales bacterium
AGCCGTATTTGCCCGCGATCTCGGAGCAAAGGCGATTCACCTGATCATACGCGCCGTGAATTCCGATGACATTCGTGCCATACACCAGCGAGCCGAGCACTTTACCCTGCTCCAGATCCGCAGGAATCAAAACATAGCTCGTCAATCCCGCCGCCGCCGCATTCGCTGCCACGGAGTTTGCGAGATTACCGGTCGAAGCACAGGCGACAATCGAGAAGCCAAGCTCCCGTGCGCGGCTAAGCGCCACGGATACCACGCGATCCTTAAAGGAAAGGGTGGGGTAGTTCACCGTATCGTTTTTGATATAGAGTTCTTTAACACCGAGACGCTTTGCCAGCCGGTCAGCCTTGATCAGCGGCGTAAATCCTACCTTCTGTCCCACCGTAGGCTCGCCATCGATTGGCAACAGCTCGCGGTAACGCCACATCGAGTGCGGCCGGGATTCGATTACTTTGCGGCTTAGTGCTTTTGCAATGGCATCGTAATTATAGGCCGCCTCCAATGGGCCGAAATCGAACTCACAAATGTGGATCGCCTGCTTCTCGTATAAACGCCCGCATTCGCGACATTTAAGGTTTGGAAAAAATGGATTTGCTTTTTCAGACATAGGTTTCCTTTCATCGAGAGTGATGAGAGCGAATTGGTCGAAAACGCACCATCTCATCTTCTCCGTACTCCCGTGAGTCCGAAGCTGGATTTGGCACCTGACCAGAAAGGGTGAGCTTTCAGCGGTTGCCGTGGTTTCATCGGGCCAGTCCCTCTACCACTCTCGATAAGATGCGGCAACTTTGCTTTATTTGCTTTGGATGTCAAGGGGTTTTCTGATTTGAGGTTGCCCATACCTCTGTAGTTCAGTATATTGCCTGATTACATTCGTGAGAAACACTTTCAGGAATCTTTGGGTAACCCTTCCCATATTGGCGACGTTTTTTCTGCTCACGGGTCTTGCGTTAATCGTGCAGCATCGTTTGAGGAACATCTCTGACCACCACATCATCCAAAGTGAAAATGTGGCCCTGGGTAGAAGCGCCAATGTATTTCAGGATCATATTGAGGGTGTTTTAAGGGATCTTCTTTCCATGAAGGCGCTGGTCGATGACCGTCTGCATTACGCGCATGGGGATTGGGATGCAGATTTGGCGAAAAAAGGTGTCCTTAGTGATTTTGCCCGCTTTATTAAATCGCATCACAGATATGAGTGGATCCGACTCCTTTCTCTTGAAGGGATGGAACTCGTTAGTGTGACGCATAGCTCCGATCCCAATGAGAAGTGGGTGGCTATCAACATGAGTGATAGTGCGCTGAAGGATGTGGGGCAAACTTCGTGGGTTAAAAAATTACAAGCCACGCCACCGGAGCAGATTGATATCTCTTCCTTTGAATTTGATTCTAAAAAGAACGAACAACCGCAGAACTCCATAATGCGCGTCGGAATTCCTATCAGTTATGAGAAGCATAATCTTGGATTTATCGCCATCGATATGCTGGGAGGCAAACTTCTGAAGAAACTGCAAAAACAGTATGAAGATGTTCCGGGAATATTTTTGATGCTCGATTCCAGTGGGAATTGGCTCGTAGCTCCGGAAGGACAGAAATCCAAAACCTCCGGTTTGGATAATAAAAAAATCGTAAGCGTTTTTAAGACGGATCCTAACATTGCAGAAAAGGTATTCAGTTCGAAGAATAATTTCTTTTATACCTCCGATGGTCTTTACACTTTCACCACGATAGATATTCCTGCTGATTTTTTGGATGAGCAGGGCGTTAGGATTTCCAATATCAGTCTGGGTTCTCTTCACTATAAACTTATTCGCTTTCTGCCGGCCTCGGAGCTTGAGGCCATCGCATGGAAGAGTTCGGGGCTGATATGGGGAATTTATATTCTTCTCGTGATCATCCTGCTGCCCATGGTCTGGTACCTCGGCCGCAGCGTCCGCAAACGCTGGCAGACAGAGCGCGATCTGCTCACGCTCGCCCAGCGCCTGCAGGATTCGCAGGAGTTTGGGGGCATCGGCTGTTGGGAGTGGAACTCTGAGACTAGTGAGGTTTGGTGGTCTGATGAAGTGTATCGTCTGTATGGTTATCAACCTGGTGAGGTAAAGCCCTCCATGGAGCTTGTTAAAAAACATCTTCCCGCAAAAGACTTCCGCGCTCTTTTTCAAAAAGGACTCTATACCCTCAAGACCGGTGCCGCCTATGAGCTCGATCATACTGTGACCCAAACGGACGGCCGCATGATGACGCTCCATGTCCAGGGACGTCCGGAGAAAAATACGAGCGGCAGGGGCCTCAAGCTCGTCGGCACCATTCAGGATATCACCCCGCTCCTGAAAAGCACCGAGGAGATTAATAAAGCCCGCATGTTGCTGAACTCCGTATTAAACAGCACGCCAAATGGCATTGGCGCATTCAGATCCGTGCGTGATCAAAAAGGAAAAGTCATCGACTTCGAATTCACCCACGCGAATAACGCCGTGAAATCCATTACCGGCCACGATCCGAAGACCCTTCCCGGCAAGCGTCTCACGGAAGTGTTTCCGAAGAATCTCATCGATGGCCTCTTCGACAGCTACGTCCGCGTAGTCGATACCGGTGAGGCCTTTCTCACCGAGCATTGCTACTCGCAGGGTGGGGGAAATCGCTGGTGGCTCATCATGGTCGTCAAGCTACTGGATGGTATCGTCATCACGATCTCAGATATCTCCGAGCGTAAGAGGACAGAGTGGGAGCTGGTCCGTGCCAAAGAGGAGGCCGAAGCCGCGGACGAGGCAAAGAGCCAGTTCCTCGCCGTCATGAGTCACGAGATTCGCACTCCGATGAATGGCGTCATCGGCTACGGCAACCTGCTCGTGGATACAGATCTCACGGACGAGCAGAAGGAATTTCTCTCCGTCATCAATAGCAGCGGTCTCGCGCTTTTACGTATCATTGACGATATTCTTGACTACTCCCGCATCGAGTCCGGCCGCCTGTATCTTGAGGAAAGTTATTTCGATCCGTCAAATACCGTTCTTCTCGTGTGCAACCTCGTCAGCCTCACTGCGATGAAAAAAGACGTCAGCGTGGAAAGCGATATCGCCGACGATGTCCCGCGCTTCATGAAGGGCGACGAGGGCCGCCTCCGCCAGGTGCTTCTCAATCTCATGGGAAATGCCGTGAAGTTCACTTCCTCCGGCTCCGTGAAGGCCAGCTTCCGCGTCCAGTCGCAATCGGACGATATGCAGATCCTCGAATTCACCGTCGAGGATTCAGGCATCGGTATTCGCGATGACCAGATCGTGCGCCTCTTCAAGCCCTTCAGCCAGGCAGACTCTACCATGACACGCCGCTACGGTGGCACCGGTCTCGGCCTTTCCATTTGTAAAAAACTCGTCGAGATCATGGGCGGCACGATCCAGGTCAGCAGCAAGTTTGGCTATGGCTCGAAATTCACGTTCACCATTACCAGTAAGCTCACCCAAAACATCGGCGATAGCAGGACCAGCTCCATTTCCGACCGCACGAAAAATGCCGACCTCGCTCTGAATCACGATATGGCCCTCATGATCGCTGAGGACGACCGCATCAGTGCGAAACTCATGCAGACAATTCTCACACGCATGGGATTTTCAGGAAATGTCGTGCGCAATGGCCGCGAAGCCGTCGAGGCCTACAAAGCAAGCCCTCCCGATCTTATTTTCATGGATATGCAGATGCCCGAGATGGACGGCGTCACCGCCACCCGCGAGATCCGAAAATTAGAAGCACAGGGATCAAAGCACGTCTTCATCGCGGCACTCACCGCAAACGCCCTCGATGTCGAAAAAGAAAAATGCCTCGACGCCGGCATGGACGCCTATCTGACCAAACCCATCAATAAAGAAGACCTCATGGAAGTCCTCCGCCAGGCCTCCGCCGCCTCCCACGCGTGTGCCTGATTGTAGATAGGTGACTGCTCGAAAGAAATGTCCTTGACCACGTTATACGTAATCTTGGATAAACACTGTTTCGCGCATCGATAGCTCAATGGTAGAGCAGTTGACTCTTAATCAATTGGTTGTAGGTTCGAGTCCTACTCGGTGCAGTTTTTTTATCCATAGACACGTAAGCCTTTCGCTTACAAAGAAGGTTGCCTCGGCATATTATTTTTGCCACATCTAGCTTCTGTTTCCACTTATGAAAACCCTCTTCGCAATTCTTCTTATTTCCACAACCGCGCTTTACGCACAATCCCAACTTCCGGAATATTACCTCGCCACGCCGTCGAAATATCTTGGGCAGAAAATTACGATCTATGTGAATTCCGTGCATCCCTCGAGTAATGCTTCGGATACTCCTGGAATGGTTTGGTTTCGCGCTCATACTTCATTTGGAGATAAGTTTGGCAAATCAATCTCCGTGCGTGTTCCTGAAGCGGATGCCAAACACTTCCTCCAGCGATATGGGATGGAATCACAATATTACAGTGATCGTCCCCGTTCCCTTCCTCTAAATGGAATATTTTCCGAAAATCATGGAACTTACTTCATCGATTACGGCGGAAGCTCCACCGCTGCGGATAG